>JAYTOT010000214.1:0-1394 GCA_043747645.1 Pseudomonadota bacterium
GTGGTTACAACGCTAAGGCGACAAAGATATAAATCATTAAACTGTTTATTGTCAGCATTTTACAAAATTGTTTGAATTTTTTGTCCTGTACTTAGAGAAAAGCATTTGATTAGAGCAGTTTTTAAGTTTTCTACTGTATTAGTCGTTTCTTTTAGAGATGAAAAAACAACAACGATTTCTACAACTTAACGAAGAACATTACAACTAAGTAATCGAACAAGATTAGATTAGACCACTTTTATATTGAAAACTCAGTGAAATCAAGGCTTTTCTGAAAAATATAGTCTAATTTATTTGAGTCTGACTACTTATTTGACAGCAGTTTTAGCCAAAGGAAGTTTGAATGTTCGAGTTGCTCGTCGAGCATCAGGAGTTTTACAACTTAATCAAGGCTTAAACTTGAACAAGATTGCTGAAACTCTAGGCGTTGCTTATCAAACGGTTGCCACATGGCGAAATAAGTATTTTGAAAGCGGCTTAGATTTTCTCCAAGATAAAGAGCGTGCGGGTCGTCCAATTGTTTTTGACGGTGAGCAAAGAGCCAAGATAACGGCTTTGGCGTGTCGTGAAACACCTGCGGGGCGAGCCACCTGGAGTTTGCGATTATTGGCGGACAAAGCGGTTGAGTTAGAATTTTGTGAGCGTATCTCGCCCTCGAAAGTGCGCTCGATGCTAAAAAAAACGAGTTGCAACCGCATTTGAAGCAAACTTGGTGCATTGGGAAACTGACGGCTGAATTTTTGGCGCGAATGGAGCGGATATGGTGGCTTTATCGCCTTCCGTATAATCGCCTGCGACCGGTTTTGTGCTATGACGAGCGACCTTGTTTTCTGATTGGTGACTTGGTGGGAAGGACTGCCGATGAAAAACGGACAAGTCGCCCGTCAGCATTATAGTTATGAAAAACTGGGTGCGTGCAGTTTGTTGGCAACTATTGAACCATTGACGGGCAAGCGCATAGCGGATGTTTTTGACCAACGGCGAAAGATTGAGTTTGCAAGGCATTTCAAGAAAGTAGCGGAAAATTACCCGGAAGCGGAAAAGATAATTGTTATTCTGGATAACTTGAACACGCATAATGCGAGTTCATTTTATGAAGTCTTTGAAGCCGCCGAAGCCTTTGGCTTGAGTCAAAAGTTTGAGTTCATTTACACGCCGAAGTCGGCGAGTTGGCTCAATATGATAGAAATAGAGTTTTCCGCTATTTCGCGCCTGTGTTTAGCGAGAAGAATTCCAAGCAAGGAAAAGTTGGAAAAAGAAATTGTAGCAATTGTCAAAGAACGGAGCGAAAAGCAAATCAAAATCAATTGGCAGTTTTCAATTGAAACTGCTCGTGAAAAGTTGAATCAGCATTATGAAAAGGTCAATCCTGAAAATGCTAAACATTACAAAAC
>JAYTOT010000215.1:0-89351 GCA_043747645.1 Pseudomonadota bacterium
CTTGCGGCATGGATCAACAAACCTAAAAACGAGGAGGTAAACGTGGCAGGTTAATCTAAATTCTGACAAGTGGCTGCTTTAAATCATTGACACCTTCCGAAAAAAGAAATGAAGGGCAAGGGTTTTGTTTATTTGGCGCCTCGAAAAGGTGATCTTAAGCCCGAAGGAAAGTTCAGCCCTCCTTGGAACACATCGATGAATGCTATTTTTGTGACACTTGTGCATGAGATTGGGCACATTTATGGAGTGCCGCATAATTCAAATGCTCTAGATGTGATGTTTGAGGGGCAAGGTGAATCACTGGTGCAAACGGATCCTGCCAAATCTAGAACTGATGGAATTCGAATTCCACCAAGTCATTTTGGGCATAAGGACCCTGTTAATTCATTTTTTGAATATGATTTATGCTTAATGACTGAAGAAACAAGAGAATTTTATGGCCTGAGTTCTGATGCAAAAAGTATAGGCTGGAAGGCTGAAGGCTCAGATAAAATATTAATTTACGAAAACGGTTGTTCAGATGGAGGTATTAAAGAAAAAAGACTGGTTGGCAAAATAAAAATCGAGAAATCGGGCGAAATATTTCGCCTCTTGCCCTCGGGAATTCGCGCCTGGCTTCCAAAAGAACAGACAGTAGTCCCAAGGCGCGATGGAGATTCTCAGCTTCGATTCGGACTTTTTCCTGCCACAAGAACCTTTCGCGCGAATTATTTGTCTGAATCTGGTCAAGTTGTGCGATCGCTTTTTTTAGAAAGTGAGCCTTCGACTGGCATTTTAAATCTTTATTCGTTTATGGGCGAAAAGTCTGTGTTTGGTGGTGGGCTGTTCATTACTATTACTTCCCCCCAACCTAATGCAAACTAGGCTTTGGCATGCTATTAAAGCTTAAAATGGCAGTCCTTAAATATTTTACCACTTTTGCAAGGGCAAGAAGCCTTTGGTTCGATTTTAAACTGAGAATTTTTTTTAATCACACCACTTATGTAACACCATAGGCCATCAGTGCGCTCAAAAGTGCTCAATTCGTGAAGCTCAGTTAATACATATTTCGAACTGTTTTTTGAAATATGCTTTGCAATAAACTCAACGGTCCCGGTTTCAATTGCAGAATTTAGATTTTCAACTTTGCTCGCATGCAAAATTTCGAGATGAATCCACGAGCCAGTCTCAAACTTTTCCATTTTGGGCCGTGTAGACTCATGCCATGTTTGCAAAAGGTACTTTATATTTTTGCGACTGTAAGCGCTGTATCTGCTCCGCATAAGTTGTTCAGGACTGGCGGCAACTGTCGCTCCTAAAAGAAGCGGTTGGCAGCATTGGGTGAAAAGTAAATTTGAATGGCAGGGGCAGATATTTTGTGGTTTTTGCTTCATAACTAATTAAGCCCTCACCACGAACGACAAAAGATCACAATTGCACGACATACTGTCACAATCCAATTGCTTTAAAATAATGCAATTTTTAATTGTTATTGCTGCAGTTGAATAAAATTCATTGGAAAACTGACCAAAAACGGAGCTTTTTTTGGCACAAACATTGCTTTATTAATATAGCATTTACATCAAACACTATTTTTGACCAGGAGTGGATTATGTTTTTTAAGACTTTCTTGACTGTTGTCGGATTTTCGTCTCTTTTTTCTGTTGCAATGGCTTCTAACAGCGCTGTGATTCCGTCACCTATTGAAAAAATGTATATTCCGATGGGCTTTGACGATAACGACAATATAGAAATTGTGCTTGCAGGGAATTTTAGAAACTCATGTTATAAGGTAACAAATTCTGATTTTAAAGTCGATCAATCTAACAAGACAATCACTTTGTTTCCAAAATCTATAGAATACAATAATTCTATTTGTGCGCAAATGATTGTGCCTTTTTTACAAACTCTAAAAATAGGCACTCTTGAAGTTGGCACATATAAAGTATTAATAGGAAGCAGTCAGTCTGTTGCAAGTCAGGAATTAATTGTCTCGCCGCGTCATACAGAGGCGCCAGACGATTATATTTATGCCCCTGTGGATGACGCTAGTTTAGATTTTACAAATCCCAACGGGGCGCAATCTATATCTGTGTCCGGAAATTACCCGCTCACTTTTGTGGGCTGTGCCATGATGAACGAAATCAAATTAATTCAAACGCCAGGCAATGTATTGGTGGTTATGCCAATCATGGATTTGCTGACAAGCGATGACGAATGCAAATCTCGCCATTGGACTCCAAAATTTTTAAACAAAGTTGCATTGCCAAATAGGCTTCCACAAGGAGAATATTTAGTGCACGTGCGGGTTTTAAATGGGAGTTCTTATAACAAAGTCATAACTATTAAGTGACCTTGTTTGCCGTAGGTGAGAATGAGTCCGTCATGAGTCACGAGTGTCATGCCTTTTTGACGAGCCGTTGCCACAATAATTCTGTCGGCGGGGTCTTTGTGAAATTCACCGGGTAATGTGTTGGCATCGACCGATACCTCAATAGGAATGTCTAGAATATTTAACCCCGCAGTATTTTCTTTGAGCCAAATATTTAAGGGTTGATTTATTTTAATTTTTCCTTGAGCTGCCTTTTGCGCCATTTCCCAAATAGATATTTGTGAAAGAAAAACTCTATTTTCTGCAATGGCCTGTTCTATATTCTCTGCTTTTTTGCGAGAAATATTTTCACTTCCGCTCACGAGCCAAATCCAAATATGGGGTGTCGAGCAAATACTGTACTTTTTCAGTCTTCACTTAAAACACTCCAGATTTCTGGTTCCGGCGAGAATACGTCTAGAGAAACGGGCTCAATTGTACCTTTCGCCCTGCCAAAAAAAGTCCTGGATGGCGTTCCTGATAAGGGAACAAGCTTTGCTATGGGCCTGCCGTATTTTGTGACTGTGACTTCTTCTTTGGTGCGTTCGACTTGGTCCATGAGTTCTAGGCACTTGGCTTTAAAAACGCTCGCTGAAACTGTGCTCATAAAATTCCTCTTGAAGGATGTATGACTATGGTCACTCTATAGTCAGATCGGAGGAAAGGCTGAAAATCTACAGGAAAAATTTTCATGTGAAATCACTTTCCCCAAAAAGAAAAGCAGCACCCCCAAGAGGAGTGCTGCACAAAGGGCGGACCAAAGACATTCTCATCCTAAGAAATTCTTTAATCCTTTCTGCGAGTCGCTTGGTTTTGAAGGCCAAGGCTTGGAAGCTGGGGAGTTGTTAAAGATGTGTTTGAAAACTGTACAAAAGTTTTGTTTGAAGCCTGAGCGCTTTCATTCGTGAATACAGAATTACTGACCAAAAAATCAGTTTTGAGGATTCCGATATGTGGTGCATGAAATGCTTGTGCTGCAAGAACAACAGGTTTAAAATTAGGTTTTGAAAATGATGCAAAAGAAAAACCTGGAGCCGATGAAATAGAAAGAGAGAGGATTGAAGTTCCCAAGAGTGCGTTTTTGATTCGTTTGAAGCAGCTCATGTATTTTTCCTTTCTTTTAAATAAATCTGGCCTCATTTTGTTAACTTTTAGGCATGAGAGTGTCAACGCGTTTTCGTATTCTTGAGGGATACGTCAGAACACAAAAAGGCCCGTCAGGTGTATTCTGGTGTAAATAAAAAGCAGTAATTAAAAATGAAAAACGCTTTGTAGAACAAGTCTGCAAAGCGTTTTTTATTTGAAATGAGACCTGCCAGAAGTCTGTATTCTGGAAGGGTCGGAATCACATGTCGAAGTCGCCCATGCCGCCGCCCATGCCGCCCATTCCACCCATGCCGCCAGGCATGCCGCCGCCCATTGGAGCGGAATCTTTTTTAGGCTTTTCGGAGATCATTGCATCTGTTGTGAGCAATAAGCTTGAAACAGAGCATGCATTTTGAACTGCACAGCGTGTTACTTTAACAGGGTCGATAACACCAGATTGAACGAGGTCTTCGTACTTGTCTGTGAGCGCGTTAAAGCCAAATGTAGGCGACTTATTAGCAAGAATTTGGTCTACAACTACGCTGGCTTCGTGGCCGCCGTTAGAAGCGATTGTACGAACGGGTTCTTCGAGTGCGCGGCGCACGATATCGATGCCCGCTTTTTGCTCGATGTTGTCGAATTTAAGGTTTGTGAGCTCACGAGAAGCGCGCAATAGTGCAACGCCGCCGCCTGCTACAATGCCTTCTGCTACAGCTGCGCGAGTGGCATTGAGAGCGTCTTCAACGCGAGCTTTTTTCTCTTTGAGTTCGATTTCAGTTGCAGCGCCCAAACGAATGACAGCTACGCCGCCAGCAAGTTTAGCGAGGCGTTCTTGAAGTTTTTCACGGTCGTAATCGCTTGTGGTTTTTTCGATTTGATTACGGATTTCAGCGACGCGGCCTTTAATAGCTTTTTCGTCGCCTTTTCCAGCAGTAATGAGTGTATTCTCTTTGTCGATTACAATTTTAGCAGCTTGACCCAGTTCAGTTTGGCCTGTGGTTTCAAGCTTCATGCCGAGGTCTTCGGAAACCAATGTTCCGCCTGTGAGAACAGCAATGTCTTCCATCATCGATTTACGACGGTCGCCAAAGCCAGGAGCCTTAACTGCGCAAATTTTGAGTGTGCCAGACAACTTATTGAGTACTAAAGTTGCAAGGGCTTCGCCTTCAACATCTTCAGCAATAATTAAAAGAGGGCGGCCTGTGCGTGCAATGCCTTCGAGGAGGGGAACCATGTCTTTCATGGAGCTGATTTTCTTTTCGAAAAGCAGAATGAAAGGATTTTCCATAACAACTTCGAGGCGCTCTTGGTCCGTTACAAAGTAAGGAGACAAGTAACCGCGGTCGAATTGCATGCCTTCAACAACATCAACGTAAGTTTCGAGGCCCTTAGCTTCTTCGATGGTAATGACGCCATCTTTGCCAACGCGGTCCATAGCTTCTGCAATCATTTTACCAATTGTGGCATCATTATTAGCAGAGATAGTTCCAACTTGAGCGATTTCGGTGTTGCCTTTAACGGGTGTAGCCATCTTTTTAAGATTAGCAACAACGCATTCAACTGCTTTTTCGATACCGCGTTTGAGTTCCATTGGGTTGTGGCCTGCAGCCAACATGCGAAAGCCTTCGCGGTAAATAGCTTGCGCCAATACTGTTGCAGTTGTAGTTCCGTCGCCTGCGTCGTCGTTGGTTTTTGAAGCGACTTCTTTAACCATTTGAGCGCCCATGTTTTCGAACTTGTCTTCGAGTTCGATTTCTTTGGCAACTGTAACGCCGTCTTTAGTAATTAAAGGTGCACCGAAAGATTTTTCGATGAGAACATTGCGTCCTTTGGGCCCCAAAGTCACTTTAACAGCATTTGCTAAAGTATTTACGCCCATGAGCATTTTGCGTTGAGCAGATTCGTTGAATGAAATCATTTTAGCTGACATATTTAAATCTCCAGAGGGCTGTTTGAAAACAGCTCATAAGTTTGCAATGAATTAGCCTACAAAAACAGCAAGAATTTCTTCTTCTTTAACAAGAAGGTGTTCTTCGCCGCCGATTTTGACTTCAGTGCCGCTCCATTTTCCGAATAAAACTTTGTCGCCAACTTTAACTTCGCAAGCTTTGCGTGTTCCATTGTCGAGAGCTTTGCCGTTGCCAACAGCAACAACAAGTGCTTCTGCTGGTTTTTCTTTTGCATTGTCAGGAATTAAAATTCCGCCAGCTGTTTTTTGTTCAGCTTCAATGCGTTTCAACAAAATGCGGTCGTTCAAAGGACGAATAGACTTGGACATGGAAGAACCCCTTTCAGAATATTAAAAAGGACAGACGAAAAAGACTTTACTTAGACTTGCGACAAGCTAAACACTCCACTCAATGTGTCAAGGGGAGGTCTTTGTTTGAATGTGGAATGAGCCGCCTGAATTAAGACAGAACAGTGTCTTTCTTGAAATTTTGATCGTCGCTGAGAGGGTAGTCTAGAGAAAAATGGATTCCTCTGCTCTCTTTTCGAGCACGTGCGCATTTTATAGTGAGGTGCGCCACAGTTGCGAGGTTTCGCACTTCGAGCAAGTCGCGCGATGGCATCACATCCCAATAGTAATTTTCAATTTCGTCCACAATTTGTCTGATGCGCGCATCGGCCCGTACCAGTCGTTTTTCGGAACGCACAATGCCCACGTAGTTCCACATCGTACGTCGAATTTCGTCCCAAAGTTGGCTCACCACTACCATTTCGTCTGGTTCGCAGGCGTGGCCTAAATGCCATGGCGGAATTACGGGAGATTCAAATTTATTGAGATCATTTAGCAAATAAAGAATATCTTGAGACACAAATTCGGCAAAAACGGCTCCTTCTAACAGAGAATTTGAAGCCAAACGATTTGCTCCGTGCAACCCCGTGCATGCCGTTTCACCCAATGCCCAAAGAGATTTTATGCCAGTGCGTCCACGTGTGTCAGTCACAACTCCGCCGCAACTGTAGTGAGCTGCGGGTACCACCGGAATGGGTTCTTGGGTAATGTCGAGGCCCAAAGACAAACAACGCGAATGTATATTTGGAAAATGTGTCTTTATAAAATCGGGGCCTTTGTGAGTAATATCTAGTAACACAAAAGGCTCACCAGTTTTTTTAATTTCAGAATCTATGGCCCGAGCAACAATGTCTCGCGGTGCTAATTCGAGACGTGAATCGACTTTTTCCATAAATCGAACGCCATTGCGCGACAATAAAATTCCGCCTTCGCCTCTAATAGCTTCGGTAATTAAAAAGTTTTTTGCTTGCGGATTGTAGAGACAAGTAGGATGAAATTGCATGAATTCCAGATTTGACACTCGTGCACCAGCACGCCATGCCATAGCCACTCCGTCGCCCGTGGCTAAGTCGGGATTTGTAGAATAAAGATACAATTTACCGTGGCCACCTGTAGCTAAACAAGTTGCTTTTGCAGAAATTGAGAAAATTGAATTCGATTTTTCGTCCAGCACATAGGCACCAAGGCACCGGTTGCGCGCAAAATCTGGCCTTACTTTGTCTGTGACTATGAGGTCCAGTGCCATGTGATATTCGAGCACAGTAATATTGGGGTGATTTCGTACTTTATGGATTAAAGCTTTTTGTACTGCTTCGCCAGTGGCATCGGCCGCGTGAATAATACGACGTGCCTCATGCCCCCCTTCGCGAGTCAAATGATATTCAAATTCTGGTAATTTAGTTTTTGATTCTTCAGAATTTGATTCAGTATTTAAAGTGAATTCGACCCCGAGTGAAATAAGATCTGCTATTGCCTTCGGGCCTGCTCGTACCACTTTTTGCACAACGTCTTCATGGCACAGGCCTGCGCCAGCTTTAAGGGTGTCTGAAACATGGGATTCATAAGAGTCATTGGCTTGCAATACTGAGGCAATTCCACCTTGCGCATACAGAGTATTAGATTCTTCGATGTTTTCTTTTGCGATAATAATAACAGTGCCGTGTTCTGCAAGTTTAATTGCCAATGAACAGCCAGCAATTCCTGACCCGATAACTAAAAAATCTGCACTGCGTTGTTCGCCTATGCAAATGGTTTTAGCGCCAGATTTTTTTTTCCAAACAGAGAAATCGGTTTTATTTTTACTGCGGTGCTGGCTCTGCACAAGATTTATCCTCGTCTGTCGGAGATGCTTGGTCCTTTGCATAATCTTTGCCTTCACATCGTGCAAGGCCTAGTGGCTTATCGCCTGATATTGCAATGTTTGAATCTCTCGAAACTGGAGATCTTTTGACCACATGAGCAACTAATGTGGGCTCGTCACCACTCGATTCTCTCGTTCCTAAAGACACTTGTGTACGTGTCACTTTAGTTTGTGATTTGTTTATTTCAACGTTTGGTTGTTTTGTTTGAGTGGGTTTTTTAGCTGCTTCGTCGTTAGAGCAGGCTGCAATAAAACTGCCAAGTAAAATCAATACGAAAGAGTTCATACGTGTTGTGCATTTTTTCATAGTGGTCTCCCTCGGACTCAAAGCTTCTATGATTACCATCGGCGGATTTTACAAAAATATTAACTCTGATTCTTATTTTAATAATTTCAGGCACAAATTGGGGTCCGATTGCTGCTTTGAAGGGACAAATTTGGGCACTTTCGTTTGAAGTGCCCTTGGCACATTGGCAATCCTACAGACTCGGATATAATCAGGATTCTTTGAGTTTTGTTACTTTGTCCTTGAAAGGGGATTTCATGTCTTTCATTGCTTCTTTGAATCGCAACTCTAAATTCGCCCGTAAAATTTCTGCTTTTGCTGTGCCTTCTTGTTTAGCTATTTTAGCGTTTTCTGGTGGTTGCGCCAGTAAGTTTGAAGGCAATTATGCCGACCCCGACAAAGTTGAAATTGTAGACGACAAATGGAACGACACCGATGCCCGCGTTATTGGCGAAAAAATGATTAAATCGGCGTTGGCAAAACGCTGGATTATTGATTTTGAGCATGAAAATAAAGGTAAAAAACCATTCTTATTGGTTGACGACTTTGAAAACAGAACTTCGGAGCAAATTGACACTAAAGCTATGTTTGAAGCCGTTCGAAACGAGCTTATTAACAGTGGCAAAGTGCGCTTTTTAGATGGTGCTCAACGTGAGAAAATTCTCAAAGAATACCGTTACCAACAGTCGGGTACAGTAAAAGCTGGAACAGCAAAGGGACCCGGCAAGCAACACAGTGCCGACTTTATGTTAGTAGGAGCAATTTCAAGCATTGTTTCTCAGCAAGGAGGCTACAAAACTGTAACTTATCAAGTTGAAATGCGATTGACTAATATCGAAACTTCCGAAATTGTATGGACCGAAATTGAAAAACTTAAGAAACAATTTAAACGCGGAAGCGTTGGCGGCTAAAAGCTGAAGCATTGCCAATGTTGGACAAAGCACTCTCATTTCTAGTAAGGAGTGGGGGTTGTTTTATGAATTGCAAAGGAAATAAATTATGGATCGCAACGCACTGCAAGCAAAAGTCAAAGAAGGCATGGAAAAAGTACTCAAATCATTGCAAAATGATTTGCTCAAAATTCGGACTGGCCGTGCTTCTACAAACATTCTTGACGACGTTCGCGTCGATTCTTATGGTTCACCAGCACCTTTAAATCAGGTTGCTACTATGGCTGCACCAGAACCCCGCCTCATTACTGTCAATCCTTTTGACAAAGGCATGCTTGGCGCTATCGAAAAGGCCATTCTTATTTCTGGATTGGGTTTAACTCCAATTAACGACGGAAAAGTGATTCGCATTCCTATTCCAGCACTTTCCGAAGAACGCCGTAAAGACATTGCAAAACAAGTTAAAAAAATTGCCGAAGAAGCAAAAGTTGCTGTGCGCCACCACCGTCAAGAGGCTAATACTAAAGCAAAAGCTGCTGTAAAAGAACACGGTTGGTCTGAAGACGAAGTAAAGAAGGCTAACGAAGACGTTCAAAAAGTTACAGACATTTATACAAAAAAAGTCGACGAACTCTGTGCAGCTAAAGAAAAAGAAATTTTGTCGATGTGATGATTTAATTTGTATTGTTTTTGAATGCTTATAAATATTATTGAGTTTTAATCTGCCGTTTCCGAAGAGTCCTTTAGTAAATACTTACTAGATGGCTTTGAGTGGAGACGCGTAAACTATGAGAACCAATCTCACTAGAATCTGGCTCAAATTCAGTTTGCTTGCTGTTTTTATTGTTTTAATTGCCTGTTCTCGCGGTAAAAAAAGCAGTTTAAACGTTAAAACAGAAAAGTTTTCTAGTTCTGTACTAAGTACAGTCCAAAAAGATGCCTCTCAAAGCAAACAGGGTGCGTTTTTAGATGGTCCCTCACTTTATGCTAAAAACTGTGCGACTTGCCACGGAGTTCTTGAACAGTCTGCAAAGAAAAATAAAACTCCTGCAAATATTAAAGCAGCCATTGCAAGTATCACTCAAATGGCGCATCTCAAGAACCTCACTGCCGACGAAATCGACCTTATATCGCAAGCACTCCAGGCAGGTCCCACGCTTTCCGCCACTGGTGGTGGAAATCCGTTTCAATGCACTGCAGATTCAAAATCAGGTTCTAAAACTCCTTTCAAGCGCCTCACACGAAACGAATTTGTAAATGTTTATCGCGATTTATTTGCCGATTTAGTGCCTGCTGCTGCGCTTAAAGAAGCAACAGATAGTTTTCCGGACGATGGATTTGATGGCGTATTTGCAAATAAAGTAAATACAAAAACTTATTCTAATGTGTTTGGAATGTATGGCGGTGCCGATGTTATTGCTTATTTGTTGCCCAAGAGCAATTCTTTTTTAACACGGTATGGTCCTTGTGGAAGCCCAGATGACGCATGCGCAACTAGTATTGTAAATAACTTTGGAAAGCGTGCATTGCGTAGGCCACTTATTGCTGGTGAAGCAGATCGGTATTTAGGTTTATACCGCGACACCGGAAAAGGTGTTGAAGGTTTATCTGCAATGTTACTTGCAGTTTTACAATCTCCTTCGTTTGTTTATCGCATAGAATCTGGAGCCGGTGCTGAACAGGCAGATGGATCAAAATCTCTGAGCGCATATGAATTAGCGTCTAAACTTTCATTTGTTATGGCCGAAAGTCTTCCCGACGCAGTGCTTTGGGCAAAAGCAGTTGATGGATCAATTTTAAAAAATGAAGTGTATCTAGAACAACTCAACCGACTTGCGGCATCTCCACAATTTAAAAATCGTGTGCTCGATTTCTTTCGTGGTTTAAGCGGTGTGAGTAAGCCAGCATCATTGTCTTACGCTCCTTATTTTTTGTCTGGGCTAGATGGTAAAAAAGTAACAGACGAAGCACGTGCAGAATTCGACGCATTTATTGCAGATTTAGTTTTTGATTCTAAGCTTGGTTACGGCGATTTAATGACTTCTAATAAAGCCGTGGCGATGGGTTCGCAAGTAGCTGCAGTTTATTCTGGTGACGAATTAAAACCAGTTATGGCAAATTTGGCTTCAACAATGAATGCGAGCCCAGGCTTGTCTTTTACTTGGAAAATAAATGAATTTAGCTTTTCTAAAAACCCAGTTGAGCAAAAAGATGGAGTTGCGGCATGGACTCCCCACGGTGTCGATGCCTTAGCTAAAAAGACTTTTAAATGGGCACCTGCAGGCGACGCTAAGTTTTCTTTTGAAACAAAAGGCGACGCCCTCAATAGCGTGTTTCCCAATTTAATCATTCGAATTGTTAAAGTTGGTGTTGCAAATCCCATTAATGAAACAAAAATAGTTGTCAATTGGACCGATAAGAAAGTTCACTCTTTAAATGCGATTAATTTACCCGAAGGCGATTACGAAATTCAATTGTCATCTGATAATGATGAATCTAGTGCCCAAGGAGACAGAAATGTCTGGATTTATTCTGCAGATGTAACTGGTAGCGGCGGACAAAAATCGGATGTGGTTATTCCTGGCCCCGTTGCATTGCCAGCCGCTGGTACCTTAGCAGAAAATCGGGCAGGGCTTTTTGGTCGCGTAGCATTTTTGCAATCAGGCGACAATGTGACTCACCTTGTTCACAGAGGATTAAAAGTACGCAAAAACTTTTTGTGTGAAGAAATTAAGCCGCCTGATGCCACAACTGCAGGAGTTGAGGCCGGAGATTTAACGCCTCCTATGCCGCGTGCAGACAA
The DNA here is from genome assembly GCA_043747645.1 of Pseudomonadota bacterium. Taxonomy (GTDB): domain Bacteria; phylum Bdellovibrionota_B; class Oligoflexia; order Silvanigrellales; family Silvanigrellaceae; genus JAYTOT01. The sequence goes on from JAYTOT010000215.1 coordinate 11,573, forward strand.
ATCAATGATGTTGCAAATAAAAGATAAAACAACTCGTTCTCCCTGTAGCGGCTGCCACAATAATATAAATCCTCCCGGATTTGTGCTCGAAGAATTTGACGGCTTGGGCCGCCACCGCAATGCAGAAATTGCCTTCGATAACACTGGTAAAATACTGGCCCAACACCCCATAAAAGTTTCTATGAGGCCAAATATTGAAACTCCCGATGAGCCTCTGGTAGAAAGCGTAAAAGATTTTGCTTTGGCTATGAAGCAAAGTTCAAAAGCACCTGCTTGTTTTGCACAACGCTGGTTTGAATTTGCACAACAACGAGCGCCAAAAGCTCTGGATTCATGCTTTTTAAAGGATCTTTATTCCGTGCTTCAAGACAGTGGCGCACGCAGCGAAGAAATAAAGAGTCTGCAGGCCGGACAAATTCAGTCTATGTTTATTGCATTGCTTTTATCAAATGAGTTTAAAATTATTCGCAAATAATGGGAGAAACAGCAATGACTCGAGGATTAGATTTAGTACAGTATTCTAAAAAAGACCGACGCTTTTTTTTGAAAAGTGCGTCGGGTTTATTAATTGTGCTTCCCTTTATGGAATCATTATTGATGCCAAAAATTGCATATGCAGCTACTTTTGCAAAACGTTTTATATTTTTGCATAGTGGTCATGGCATGCCGTTGCAGTACTTTCCCAAGCCGGGCGATAATTTTAAAAAAGTAAATGGTTATAAGATATCTGATCTGACATCAATAAAAGTATTTTCAGAAGAAGAAAAAAAAGGGCTGGTGTCTCCTATTTTAGCAGATCTCTCGGACCTTTCAAAGAAGTTCTCTGTTTTAGAAGGAATTGACTATTGCCCCGGAGCAGATGCAAATCACTCTCCCGAAGCGTGCCTCATGAGCTCTATTGCAGACCGGCAGCCAGGTAAGGTAACAATAGACCATAAAATTGCAGAATTTTTGTCTAAAAAATCTGGTCGTTCTATATCTTCTACAGTGATTAATAATGGATACGACAAATGGGCTGCTTCGGTTGGCACAGCGGGTAAAGTTGTAGGGCAAACCGATGCCAAACAATTTTTTAAGTCATTAGGATTTTCTGTCACTGCGCAGCAGGCAATGGGTGCTTCATTGGTGGGAGATCCTGTTGCCAATCAACGCATGAACTCTAAAAAATCTGTCGATGTGGCAAAAGAAGAATTTCAGTTGTTACTTAAAGATCCCAAAATTTCTGCCACCGATAAATTGCAGCTGCAAGAACATATTAACTATTTAAATGAACTTGAAAACAATATATTTGCCGATTTAAACCCAAGTCCTGTGGAAAATCCCAATCCCAATCCGAGTCCGGGTGGAGGGGTGGTAAATCCAAAGCCGCAACCCGTTGTGCAAGGTTGTGTGAGTCCGTCTCTGACCAATTACAGTGGCACTAATTTTGATAATAATTTGAATTTATTTATTGATGGTATTGTACTTGCAGCTAAATGTAACAAAGCCCCTGTTATAAATTTAATGATGCACAAATACGATTTTTCTGGGTCGTTTAAAGAGATATTTGCAGATGAAGGCGATATTACAATTCACGAATCCGTAGGCCATGCCAATTCGGATAAAACAACCAAATTGCATCGTTATTTTGGAAGTAAAGTTGCTAAACTTATTGCTGCCCTCGATTCCGTTCCAGACCCTGAGGGCGGAGGTTCGCTTTTAGACACCTCGCTCATTTATTGGGGCAACGATATGGGGGTGAGCAACAGCGATCACCACGTAAAATCGCAGTTGCCAGCACTTGTTGCAGGAGCTACTGGCTTTTTGAATTCAGGAAATTTTATCGATTACAACGGAGAAGGTCGCACCAACGATTCGGATTATTTCAAAGGAAATATTCGTCCCCACAATCAACTTCTTATCACAATAATGATGGCCATGGGAATGACCGAAGCTGATTGGGGCGGCACAGGTTACGGCCACTACGGCAACGATAATCAATTTTTTGCACGCGTCGATTCTGCCGGTGGCGACCACAAAAAAAATCCTCTGCCTGGATTGGCAAAGGCTTAGTTGACTAGCAAAAAGCCCACTTAATATTTATTAAGTGGGCTTTTTGTTACTTTAAAGCTGCATTTTTAATGCAGTGCTTTTATATTTAGTTTTTTGCTGTTGCTGCAATTTGAGCTGCAACTTCAGCTGCGAAGTCTTCCGACTTCTTTTCAACGCCGGCGCCCAATTCAAGGCGTACGAAGTTGGCAACAACCAAATTAACCAAGCCAAGTTTTTTGCCGGCTTCAGCAACAATAGTAGCAACAGTTTTGGAGTCTTCTTTCACAAAGAGCTGCTCAGTGAGGCAGTTTTCTTTGTGCCAAGTGTCCATACGGTTTGCTACAATTTTAGGCAATGCCGCTTCTGGCTTGCCCTGATTTTTGTATTGTTGAAAAAACACTTCTGTTTCAGACTTGATTGTGTCAGCAGGTACAGATGCGCGGTTCAAGAAAATAGGCTTCATAGCCGCAACTTGAAGAGCGACGTCTTTAGCGATTTCAACCAAAGTAGGGTTTGTGCGTTGAGCCACAATGCCTTCGGCTTTGAGTTCAACCAAAACGCCAACCTTACCGCCTCCATGCACGTAGGATGCAACCATAGTGTCGGCGTTACCAAGAGTTTCGAAGCGACGAACGGTGATGTTTTCGCCGATTTTAGCTACGAGCTCTGTGGTTGTGTGTTGAACTGTTGCTTCGCCCATTTTAATTGCCAACAGGGCATCCAAACTGGCAGGAGCATTGGTTTCAATTGTTTTTTGAACATTGACAACAAAAGCTTGAAAGCCTTCGTTGCGCGTTACAAAGTCTGTTTCGCAGTTGATTTCAACTAAGAAACCTTTGCTGTTGTCTGCTTTTACAACAGCAGAAACAACGCCTTCAGAGGCAGCGCGAGATGCTTTTTTAGCAGCTGCGGCAAGTCCGCGTTCGCGTAAAAAAACAACTGCTTTGTCCATGTCGCCCGCAGCTTGGTCCAGTGCTTTTTTACAATCTGACATGCCTGCGCCAGTGGATTCGCGCAGCTCTTTCACCATTTGAGGAGTGACTGACATGTTGAAGTCTCCGTAGTTAAAAAACTTAGTTCATTGTTGTTTCGGTAGTAGTGCCTTCATCGTCGCCATCGCGAGACTTCAAGCGCTTCACTTTGATTCCTGTGCGGCCGGAGTCGGAAGTGATGTTGCCATCTTCGCGACCGGCTTCAGAACGACGGCGTTGCTTGCCAGCAATAACTGCGTCAGCAACAAGTGAGCAATACAATTTGATTGCTTTGAGGCTGTCGTCGTTACCGGGAACAACATGGTCGATTCCTGTGGGGTCGACGTTTGTATCTGTAATTGCAACAACGGGAATGCCAAGGCGGTTTGCTTCGGCAATAGCTGTGCACTCTTTTTTAGCGTCGATAACGAACATCATGGAAGGAATGCCGGGCATATTTTTGATGCCGCCCAAGGAGCGCTCGAGCTTAATGCGGAGGCGTTCTTTGAGTGAAACTTCTTTTTTAGTGATGCTGTCGTATGTGCCGTCTTGCGACATTTTTTCGATTTTCTTGAGCTTAGCAATAGATTGCTTCACTGTAGCGAAATTTGTGAGCATTCCGCCCAGCCAACGGTGGTGAACATGGAATGCGCCGCCGCGTTCAGCTTCTTCAACAATAATGTCTTGTGCTTGCTTTTTAGTAGCAACGAATAATACGTGGCCGCCTTCAGCAACTACGCGTTCAACTTCTTCAAGCGCTGTGCGGAACAAGCGTTGAGTGATTTGCAAGTCGATGATGTGAATGCCGTTGCGTTCACCAAAGATGAACGGACGCATTTTAGGATTCCAGCGGCGCACTTGGTGGCCGAAATGTACGCCTGCGTCGAGTAATTCGCGTAACTGAACTTCAACTGTCATATTGAAAACTCCTTCCCGGTTATGTTGGTTTTTAACCCCTTGCAGAACCTAGGCCTAAAAGGCCACCGGGAAAACCGGTTCTGCAGAGATTTTTGCAATACACCCGGAGGTAAAGCATTCCTATGGTAAAAAGGCAAGTATTTAGGGTCAAAGACAAGTACTTAGTCTTAAAGGCTGGGAGTTTCTGAATCCACTGAATCGGGAAAAGAAAGTTCTTCAGGGGTTATGAGTTCGGCAGGACCTTCATCAAGCGTTGCTACGGCAACAGCGATTTGCTTTTGGTTATCAATGTTCATTTGCAGCGAACGTAACGAAGGTAAATCTTTGAGTGTTGGTAAATTAAAGACGTCTAAAAATTGAGGTGTGGTGCGGTATTCTAAAGGGCTACCCACTTCTTTTCGTTTTCCAATGGCCAAAATAAGGCCGTGTTCTGCAAGTGTTGAAACGATAGATGAGCTGTCGACCCCGCGAATAATATTAACTTCGGCACGTGTCACAGGCTGACGGTACGCCACAATTGCAAGGGTTTCGAGGGCAGACTTTGAAAAGGTTCTTGGTTTAATCGAGTATTGTTTTTTAATTAAATTAGCGTAATCAGTCTTTGTTTTTAAATGATATTTTCCGGCAGATTCTACAATACAAAATGCTCTAATTTCGTAGTCGCGAGAAAGATCTTTGAGTCCGATTCGCACATCTGTTAATGAAACGTCACCAAGTAAAGTACGCATTTCTCCTGCATCGAGAGGTGCATCTGCCGCAAAAAGAATTGCCTCTATTTTGAGCTTTAATGTTTCAAAGGCCGAAACCTGAGCCGTGGCGCCAGACCGGGAACGTTCAAAGATTTCGTGACCTTCCGCGTCTGTTTCGTCTGCTGAATGCACCCATTCTCCTTCCCGAAAAGTTTTGCAATGCTTTGGTTTCAACTTAAGATCATATCTATTTTCCTCAGCCTGATCCACTCCAGAGGCCAAGCACATGCTTTATGAATCTAAATTCTGCCGTGCTTGTTTAATATTATTTTGGTATTTAATTGTATTTTATAATTGTTTTGTGTCTCAAATTAATATTTATTCATTGGAGGTTTTTCCAAAAGCAAATGTGCAAATGAAGTGGTTTCCACTCTTCGGGTATTACGAGGGGCGTGCTTTTTTTGAAAGAAATAGTTCTGAAAAAGATTTAGAAATTATTTTATACCCCAACAGATACTTAAAAACAGAAGAAAATTCCGACAGAGAACTCGACGAAGCCTATTCTTCGGGGCCGTTGGGCGAAGATAAAAATGCGCTCAAACGCAGAGGCGCTCTAGTGGTAAACGATGTTGTTAAAGTGCATACGAGTGGAACATCGTGCAAAGCGCCAAATTTTGAAGAAAAAACCAATGCCGATAGCCAGTCCATCGACATTAAATTTAATAAATTTGAGACTATTTTAACTCTCAGGGATACTAGCGAATATCTGCCAAAAAAATGTGAATTTTACGCCATACAATTTAGATTCACGCCACCAAATTCGGAAGGAAATTTTGGGATAAAAGACGATGGCAGTCAAATATATTCTGGTCCTATTTATCCGATAGCAAGAAATGTGTTCTACGATTATAATGTGTCATTTATTGATAGAAACGTAACCTGCGCAAGATGCATGCAAGTTCAAAATGGAAGCGCATTAAATTTCAGATTTTTTCCACCTCCACTGCATATTTTTGAGCCGAATTTAAATTCCAATCAAAAAATGACGTTTTCTGTGGGCGGTGTTCACTTTGAATTCCTGGGAGTACGCAACGACATTAGGCAAGATATTGAGAATCTATCTCGCCAAGCTTTAAAGAATTTTCCATTTATTAAAGACATCAGCAAAATTAACACTCCAATAATTATTGATTCATTGGCTCTATTGCACAAATTATCGATGAGAATGCAAGATGAAATTCAGCTTGGAATTGGATTTTTAAAAACCAACCCCATCACACAAAAGTATCATGAAGCAGCATTTATGCGATCTTTAAATACTGAATTATGGTTTCGTTTGATTTCCGAAAAAATTGAAATTAAAAATGCTCGCGATTTTGGTTTTGTGACAACCGTATCTCGACATTTGGCCGAGAAACTCATGCAAGAGCAGTTTGAAAAAATTGATGATATTAGAAATTTATCCGAAAAATTTAAGTTTTTTCCTGTGTTTCGAGAGATTTTTGAAGGCAAAGCGTTGGTAAATAACGAAGTTTTTTTAGGGCGTGAAGAATCGGCCGGAAAATTAGACACGATTCCGCTTCAAGCTGTTTTTCCAACTTTCGCGGCCACTGAGCTCAATGAAAGAGCAAATTGGTGTTTGTCTGAGTCGCAGCTCAAAGAACTTAATTTATTGACACACGACACAGTTACTGGAAAAGCAACCATTGAAAATTTTATTTTAAAGTTGCAAACATTTGAATCTGAAAAATGCAAAGATCTGTGGAAGGGTTTTTTACACCAGCGCTCTATACAGGAGCGCATTGAAGCATATCCTTTTGTAACCGATGATTCGATTGTTAAATCTTATGCTTTAAAAAGGATTCGTGACAAAAATTCACCAGAGCAGATTTTCGCAAAATCGGAAAATCAAATCGCCGATTCTATTACGGTAAAAATTGTTGCAGAGGACAAATTTTTATACAAAGACAATAGCTCTACTGCAGAAGATTTTTTAGTGATAAAATTGCCTCCGACGGTCACAAATTCAAGTCTAGAATTATTAGGCCCAACTACGGAAGCAAATAGAGACAAATACAGCTATCCGCGCAAAATTGAATTTGTCATGACAGGCGTAAGACTGAGGTATGAAAGTGCAGAAAAAAATTTAGATTTGCAGCAACAATTTCAGTTCAAAATAAGAGGCGATGAATGGGGTCGATCTTTAGGATTGATGTGGCAAAAACAGAATAATTTGTACTTGCTTCAAGAGTCGTTTTCTGGGCTATTTAATCAACTAGGCACTAATTTACCCGAAAAAATATACGATAATTTTAATGCTGAACGTTTACCCAATTTTCCTTTTACATTGGGATTCAATCAGAAAATTGAAAATACTAAGCGCGAAATATGGTCTTTTGCAGAAATTTCCGTGCAAAATTCTAATAATAGTATTTTGGCTCCTGAGGGATATGAAGCGAAACTTTTAACTTCGCGGTCGTTTTGGCGCAAAGGTACTTTTGAGCCCATATATCGCGTCGAATCGGAGTATTCGTTAATGCTTCCAATTGCCAAATTAACAACACTAAAATCGAAGTCAAAATTGGGTAGAGCAAGCGAAAAAATTGTTTTAGGTGGCAGCTCGGGCGTTCCTGGGTTTCAACCGGACGACTTAATATCAGATAAATATGCCGTTTTTAGAAATGAAATAAGTTGGGTCGTTGCGCACGACCTAAGCATGAATTTAGGCGCGGGGGCAATTATTGAACATATATTTTATTATGTGGCGCACCACTCCGCGTTTGATGCAGGTGCTATAAAGCTTTTGAAGCAACCGGCTCATACTATCCAGTCACTAGAAACTGGAATTCGCATTTATGGGTCGCTTTTTGGCGCGTCCAATCAGTCTGTGACATTTGATTGGACGCGCACTTTAGGCAATTCGCCTCGCAACGGATTTGGGGTCACAGTGGGCAAAAATTGACAGAAGAGGCAACGTTGTCCACGCGTCAACAAAAGTTATGTAGCATAATTGCAGGGCAGATCTTTAAATGAGGAATTCTCATGTCGCAAGATGTGGCCAATGCCATTTTAAATGGAAATAATAACAGTCGAAAAAAGAGGCAATATGCCCTTCTTTTATTCAACGCTAAAACTGCTGTTTTGCGGGATATTAAAACAGTAGAAAAAGTTTTTGCCAGTGCGCTTCCGGGGCTCACATTACTGAGGCTCGAAGACCCCGATGAGGGTTTAAAAGTAATGTTGCTTAAAAACTTTGAAATTATCGTTATAGATAGTTCTTTTTTGGGCGATGATTCACAAAGTGTTGAATATGCTGCTGAGGCAAAAAAGAGAAAAAAATGTCCCATTATTTTTATCACGCATCAGGAAAATTTGTTGATTAAAGAATACCGCTCAAAGCTCCATTTGTATGAAGAAATGGACGATTTTATGGTCTCTCCTGTGGATTTTGTCGATTTATCGAGACGACTCAAAAAATTTGCGCAGGCAGATGCTCGTTCTGCCAAAAGATTTTTGGTGGAAGAAAATGTAGGCATATTCCGACTCAATGACGACAAACATTACCAAGGTTTTTTGAGTGATATCAGTTTAGTTGGATTTGGAATTAAATTGCAATCAGAGTCTCTTTTTCAGCGCGGTGAGCAAATTCAAGTCAAAATACCATTGGGGCCCTTTACTATTTTTCATCCTCATTACGGCGATATTCTAAAGCTTTCCGGGAATGTGCGCCGATTGTCTATTAATGGTCACTATTTGGGATGTTCTATAGAATACGTTACGCCAATGCAGAGTGACTGTTTGGTTACTTTACTGGAGCAAATTTCGGCTCGCGAACGACAAATGCGTTTGAATAGCGGTAAAAAATCATTGGCAGAAGCTAGATGATATTTATGAATATAAGAGACAAATTTTTTCTGTTTTCTATTTCTGTAATTTGCTATTCGTTTCTTGCGGAATGCGAAAATAAGATTTTTGCACAAACAGAAAATAAATGTCCGGTAGCTTTTGGTAGTCTTTATTGTTCCAAATTACTGCCAAACGAAGACGCGCAGGGAAAGAATATAAACCGAGTTAAAGTAGCATGGCTGGGCACAGCTGGCTTGTATGTGACCGATGGCAAAAATTCTTTACTCATAGATCCTTTTGTTTCTCGGCCTTCACTTGCAAAAATAATTTTACGCCAACAAATTTTTGTTCAAGAAGAAATCGTTAAAAAGGCAATCGACAAATTAAATATTCATAATGTCGATGCTGTTTTGGTTTCTCATTCCCATTACGATCATTCTATGGACGCGCCATTGTTTGCAAGTATGTTTAATGCAAAATTATTTGGTTCCGAAAGCACTCTCAATATTTCTCGGGCTTCTGCTTTAAAAAATGTTCAAAACATTCAAATTGAGACAGATAAAGTTTATATTTTTGGCGATTTTAAAATTGTTTTTCGTGAAAGCGAGCACGGAAAAATAATTTTAGGAAAAATACCTTATCCGGGCCAAATCGATAATTCATTTGTAATTCCTGCGCCAGCACACGAATATAAATTAGGAAAAGTTTATTCCATTTTAATTTCGCATCCTTCAGGAACTCTGTTGCACCACGCTAGCGCCGGCTGGCTGCCAGGCACTTTGAAAAATTGGAAAGCAAAAGTGGTCTTTTTGGGACTGGCGGGGAGGTCATCAAGCAATGCAGTGCTCGAAAACATTGTAGACGCAGTTGGTGCTCAAACGGTTGTGCCCATGCATTTCGATAATTTTTTTAAGCCATTGTCGAGTGACGCTGAGCTTATTTGGGGAATTGGTCTAGAGGAATTTTTAAAAACTGCGCAATCTCACAATTTAAAGCTGGGGGTTAAAACCCTTCCTTTGCTTCAAACTGTAAAATTATTTGATTGATTTAATTATCATAAATAATTTAAATGATACAAAAAGATTCAAAGATGGAACCAGATTATTGGTGTTCCATGAGTTTCTTAAATTCGCGCGTTAATATTGGTACTGCTTGGAACAAATCGGCAACAATGCCGTAGTCTGCTTTTTGAAAAATGGGAGCATCGACGTCCATGTTGATTGCAACAATTACTTTTGATGTGCGCATGCCTGCCAAATGTTGAATGGAGCCCGAAATTCCGCAAGCGATATAGAGGTTAGGATTCACTGTTTTACCAGTTTGCCCCACTTGCATATCGTGGGGGGCGAATCCTGAATCTACAGCCGCACGCGATGCGCCGACAGTGGCACCAATGACATCGGAGCACTCGTGTAATATTTTAAAGTTTTCAGCATTTGCCATGGCGCGTCCGCCAGAAATAATGATTGATGCTTCGGCAAGGTCTGGTTTTTCGCTCTTACCTTTGCGCACTTCGGAGATGTGCGCTTTAATGGCGCCAGCATTAAATTCAGGTTTAAATTCTTCTACATTTGCTGTTGCACCGGCGTTAGAAACTTCGCCAGGAATAACATTGGGGCGCACAGTAACCAGAGTTATTGCAGTTTTAGATTCTATTTCAGTCAGGCATTTACCTGCATAAATAGGGCGTGCTGCAGTAATTGATTGGCCTTCGCTCTTAACTTTAATAACGTCTGTGAGCAGCGCTGCTTGAAGTCGGGCCGAAATTCTTGGAAAGAAATCGCGTCCTGTGGGTGATGCTGGGCCCAATAACAATTTATAATCGCCGGCCTTGAGCAATTGTGTGAGTGCCTGAACGTGAGGTTCACATTGGTAAGTGTTGGTTTCAGGAGCATTGACAACAAATACTTTAGAAGCGCCAAAGGTCGCTAAAGTATTGGCATGCGCTGAAGCGCCGTCGCCAAAAAGAACAGCATGAATATTATCGCTAGATGTTCCTAGTGAGCGTGCAACGGTTAATAATTCGCCAGCAGTAGACTTTAATTTACCGTTACGTACTTCAGCATAGACAAGAATTTTAAGACTCATAATAAGAAACCTCAAATGTTTGAATTCAATGTCAGATTTAAACCTTAAAGAACCTTTGCTTCACTGCGCAAAAGTCCGACAACTTTCTGAACCATTGCTTCGACAGTTTCGCCTTTAAATATTTTTCCGGGTGCTTTTTCTGCAGGAAGAGAAAATTGGCGAGTCTGAATTAAAGCTGGAGAAAGCCCAAGCTCTGTGAGTTTCTTTTCAATAAGTGGCTTCTTTTTTGCCTTCATAATTCCTGGCAAACTTGCAAAGCGGGGTTCGTTGAGTGATTTGTGAGCGCCTAAAACCATTGGTGCTTGCACGTCGTAGACTTCGACCATTCCGCCTTCAACTTCGCGCTCGACTTGAGCAGATTTTCCGCCGTCTTTCCAGTCGATTTTTGTGACAACTTGAATGTGAGGAAAATTCAGTAATTCGGCGACCATTGGGCCCACGTGAGCGCAGTCGTCGTCGATGGCTTTTTGGCCGGCAAAAATAACGTCTGCGTTTTCGTCCCGAGCAAGTTTGGCAATGGCTTGTGCGGCCACCATGGAGTCGATTTCTGAAGGAAAAGATTCCGAATTGATCCAAATTCCGCGGTCAATGCCCATTGCTAAAGCTTTGCGCATGGCGTCTTGAACTCGAGTGGGGCCTAAACAGATAACGACACTCTCTCCGCCAAGCTTTTCTTGAGTTTTAACAGCTTCTTCTACTGCAAATTCGTCGTAGGGGTTAAGCATGTATTTAAACTCTGCATCTTCGAGTTTTTGGCCGCCAGCAGCCAATTTGATTTTAGTTTCGGTATCGGGAACATGTTTAACTAATACAAGAATTTTCATGATGAAAGACCCTCCAGAAGAAGCACCAAATGTGAATGCTTCTTGATTGCGCTGGCAGTGTACTCATTTTGCATCGTCAGTCAAAAAACCGTCACGAGTGTTTTTAAAAGAAGTCGCCGATGACTGGAGGTAGGTGAGGCAAAGCAGCCAAATATAAGAGATGTGCAAGAGGTGACGGAGAATGACAGCTCCAGAGTCTATGATTCTGATTGAACAGGAGTCGCGTTGGACTAAGTTTCAGCGCGCATGGCAGGGCAAATTTAGTTTCTTCTCGGGCCCCTCAGCGGAGCAAAAGCAACGTGAAGAGCAAGGCAGAAGAAGAAAATGGCAGTTTTATCTCACTTTGGCGCTGAGCATAGGAATGGGAGCTTATGGTGCTTACCATTTTTATGAGCCCATAGATCTGAGCGACGAGCACGAGGTTGGAACGCAAGACCACCCGCAACTTTCGGCCTTGGCGCATCCCTCTCCTGCGTTAAGTTTAGATGAATCGAATACGAGTGATGAAGATGACGACTCTGAAGGCACAGATGGAGATGTAGTCGAAGCAGACGCCACAAGCCAATATGATGGCCTCGAAATGGTCTCTGGGCCCAATGCGCAAGATAAAGTGATGGATGCTATTGAGCAAATAGAATCGTGGACGCCGGAAAAAGGTGCTTTTCCGATGAACGTTCTGGGTCAGTATTTGTTTCATCGTAAAGTTTGGGTTCGTTTGACTGCATTAGAATTTGCAATAGATGGCAAAATATTGCCCGCAACAACAATTCAAAATATTGCAATTGATATTGGTCAAAAAAATAATCGCGGGCAAATTAAAAGATATTTAGAGCGCCCTAGGCATTTAAATCATGAAGTTTATTTAGAAATGCGTAGGGTATTGAGTCTTTAAATTTTACTTGAAGAAGCGCGTGGTGAGGCTGCAAGATGCGCCAGCTGCAGTAACAAGAGTTGCGAGATCTTTAGTTTTATTGTTTTCACCTGATGCTGCACGCAAGTTTGTGGTTGAAAAAGTAACTGCAATATTACGTTCTGTGGCTTCAACTGGAGCCGTTGTAAAATTAGGCTTGAGAATTATTTTATCGCCAGAAACTGTAATTGCGACTTGCTCTGAAGCATTGTTGGCAGCTGTGTTTGTAGTCAATACGGCAGCCACAGCGCTCGCCATGGTAACAGTCAAAGAATCTGGATTTGTGACTTGAACATCGCGGTTAAACACATAAGTGATTGCACCACTTGATTCGAAATCTTGTGAAGCAGTGGAGCAAGAAACGAGCTTGAGATCTTCGTTTTTTGATCCCAATTCAACGCGGTATTCATACAGGCTTGCGGCTGTGAGTCCTGCTGCCGTGGGAGTAGTAGAGCCTGCAATAAATGTGCCAGTAGAAGTAGAAAGATTGCTGTTAGGTGCAGGTAAAATTGTATATTTATATTCTGCTCCAAGCACAAGCTGGTCCGATGCAAAAGAAGCAATTCCGTCGGCGCCAGATTTAACGGTCATGGGAATGAGGCGAGAATCTACAGGTGCTAGAAAGGTTCCTGCCTTGCTAAATGTATTTGCGGTTGATGTGGGTTCAAGGCGTACATCTGCATCGGCAACTGCTGCGGAATTAAAATAAAGGCGGAAAGCTACGTCACGTGTAGCCGTTCCTTCTTTAAAGAGACGAATGTTTCCTGGTGTAACGCCAATAGTACTTGTGCCAGGATTTGCTGTAGAAATTGTACTTTGAAATGGCATATAGCCAGACACGCTGGCAAATATAGGAAAAGTAGTGGTAAAAGGAACATCGCAAATAATGAATTCGCCGTTCATTTTCGCATTGCCGCGATTGTCAATGGGTTTAGCGTAATAACGTTCGCCGCCAACTAATACGAATACGCCTTCTCCGCCAGCGACATTAGCGAGATCAATTCGAGCACCCGTAATGCCGTCGACTAATACACCTTGAACCATTCCACCTGAAAGGCGATTGGTAGTGTAACCTTGTGCGGCTGTAGGGCAACCAGCAAATGTGTTAGAATTTGTAGTAGTGGTGCTCTTAGAACAGCCAGAAATAGATAGAGTTGCAACGGAAAGAAGAACAGAAGCGCGCAGAGCATAACGAAACATAATGCCTCCGAAAATTTGGTTACGTAAACTTTTGACTTTAATAACAAAGCAGGTAATCTGCCGGTAAGAATTAATAATGTCAACTCCATGGAGCAATTGTTATGTCCTTGAAATTGAAAAGTCTTGCGCTTATTTCTGTACTTATTTCTGTACTTATTTCTGGCGCTGCTCTGGCAAGCGAAGTTCGCGTTGGTACCTTAGGTCGTTCTGCGGGACTCGATGATGAATCATTTGTATTTGCGTTTCCTAGCGCCGTAAATCGTTATTCATTGGTCCTTGCTGAAATAGGAACTTCGGCAAATAATGAAGGCTATGCAGCTGTCATGACTTCGGCTTCTGGTCATAGTTTTGGTGTGGCTTTGAGTCGAGAAAAGTCTCTTTTTAATCATCGTAACACAGTAGGTCGCACCACCGATGTGCCTGATGATTTAACTTCATACGTATCAAAATATTCCATGACAACAAAGTATTTATCTAATACTATTGGCTACGGCCCCAAGCGTCCTCTTGACCTTTTTTATGGCATAAATATTGCCGAAAATACCGGTTTTGGCGTGCGCCTCACAATGGCAGGAAATATTAACGAAGCAAAGTATGAAGACACTGTTCAGCGCAGTGCAAGTCAAACAGACATCCATTTTGGTTACCACATGCCCCTGGCTGGTGGACTTTTTGAAACGGCATTAAAACTTGGTGTTGTGGGTACAGTAGAGTCTACAGTGCAAAATGCGACGGGCGGAAAAACGTCTGTTAATTTTAATCGGGGCGTAGAGACTCGATTTTTAGCACGATACATGTCGCAAGGCGAAGCAAAAACATTGCCTTTTGTTAAAATTGGTTTTGATTTGTCGAGCCCTACTATTAAGCAAGTTAACAATGGGCAATCTCAATCCAAAAAAGCCCAAGAATTATCTTTCGATTTGCAGGGTGGAGTTAATGCAAAACCAACTGAGCTTGTATTAATCACTGGCGGCTTGGGTTATTTTTATTTTAAAAGCGAAGGCCCTTATTCACTTAAGGCTGCCAGTGCTTCTGTTCTTGAAGCTGCGTTGCAAGATGCAACCGAAGACGTTTTATTGAATTTAGGTGGGCCCGTTTCCACACGTATGGGGCAAGGATTTGTGACTCAGCTTGGTACTGAAGCGAAATTGGGCGATCGCTGGGGCTTGCTAATGGGTCTCGATTATGTGCTGTGGGGGCGCCTCAATACCAAAGATAATTACTCACCTTCAAAGCCAAGTTATGTTTCAAATTTGACCGAAACACCTGATGCGAATTTGTGGTCGTTTGGTACCTTTTACGAAATTCCAAAAGAATTCAGGCTAGATGCCTCTGTGTCACTTAAGAATTTCGTACACAATGGAATTTTTATGGTTTCTGGAAGCCCTACTGCAAATCTTATTCCGCAATTTGCAGCAACTTATAAATTTTAATTTAACGTAACAAGTTAATTAATTTATCAATATTTTCTTTTAATATCTGAGGCGATTGAGTGGTAGCAATACTTTCAATAGCCTTTCGGCTTACTTCTTGTCTGTTTTTGTTTTCACTGGCCGAAATTTTAAAATCAATTTTTCTTTCTGAAGAAATTGCAATTAATTTTTCAGAATAAGATTTTAAATTGTCCCATTCTTTATTTTTTGAGTCTTTTTTAATTTGCGACCATATTTTTAAATAACTTACCAATAGAGCGTTGCGGCTGTCGTCAATCCAGATAAAATCATCGGTTATGTGATATTCAATTGCAGAAACGTGCATTCCGCTTGCGCGACCCGTAAGTGTGTAAGCAATACGGTCTCTGGCAATAGATTGGAGTTCTGTAGCTGTCGCAAAATGTAGTGAAGATGAAATCATTCTTTTGTCGAGTGCATCTAAATTATATTCTTGCGCCTTGCGGGCAGGGTCTGATTGGTTTACCAAATTTGTGCACCACTGAAACGGTGAAAATCGATGGGCAGGTTCAGGTTTTTCAGCAGAGTTTTGATCAGAAATTTTTGAGATCAACAAATTTTCAAGCTCTGTTTCCAAAAGCTTGAGTTGTTTAATTCCCTGGCTTTGTGTGGTGCGGCTCAATAATTCTGAAAATAAACCGATATTGTGAATCATGGAATCGCGGCAACTTTGTTGTGCACGTTGAGAAATGTCTGCTTTGAACAAATTGCTCCCAATGATTTGCATCGAACCTGCTGGTGCATCGGGAGGGCGACAAGCAGAAGCGGCAATTATTGCACTACAAAGGGCTGCGGTTTTTGTGAGATTTAAGGCCATGGTAGTCTCCTACTAGAGTCAGTCACAAAAGTCTTTTCGGCATGTTTTAGTAAAACATTGAGTTAATTTATATTACGTAGCAATTTTGAGGGTTTATGAACATATTTTTTGGAAACCGAAATGTAGGCTTATTTAAAGTAACAATATCATCTTTGTTACTTTACTCAAATATGGCCGTTATAAGTTGTGCGCCAGAAAACAAAGGCCAACGCAGCGACGCGTTAGCAGTGAGCAAGGGGAGTGGAGACGATAAATCAACGGATACTGCGCCTGTTGCAGCTGGAGACCAGACTCGAAAAGATGCTCTTAAGCCAGGAGGAAATCCGCCGCCTTTGCCAGCGGGCGAGGTTGTGCTTAAGCAAGAGAATGCTCCCAAGAAAGATACGGAAATTCCTGCTCAACCAGCTGCCATAGACAATACTGCTGACCCCAAACTACCTCCCGCTGCTGTGGTAATTGCAGGTCCAACTCCATCGCCAATGCCAGCGCCTTTTACATGCAAAGAAAATCACACCGATGTGAACGAAGTACGTTACGTTAACGCAGTTAATGGTCTCAATTTGCGCGGAAAGCCAAATACTGACCCCGACTCTGCTATAATTTCATTCTTACTTTACTCGGGGAAATTGACTTTTCATTGGGGCGCGGGAGGTTGGGCGTGCGTTACTGATAGCGTCTCAAAAAATATAGGATACGTGTCGGCAGAATTCTTAGCGATTCAAAAGCCCGAATGAAATGGCAAGAGTTAAAATACTAGAGCGATATAAATCTGTTTTATAGATTTAGTATTTTAAACTCTGTGTTATTCAATCGCCAGTAGATGCACGAGCTTCGGTGTGCGTAAATGCTGCCTTCATGTATTCTCGGTTCATGCGTGCAATGTTTTCGAGTTTGATTTCTTTAGGGCATGCGGCTTCGCAGCTTCCCATAACAGTGCAACTTCCGAAATCTTCTTCATCCATTTGCCAGACCATGCGTGTCACGCGTTCTTTTCGCTCAGCTTCTCCTTGGGGGAGAAGGGCAAATTGAGACACTTTTGCCGAAACAAAAAGCATTGCTGCGCCATTGCGACATGCAGCAACGCAAGCGCCGCAGCCAATACATGCCGCTGCATCCATGGCTTGATCGGCTTTAATTTTTGACACAGGAATGCAGTTGGCATCTTGAGCACTGCCCGTATTTACAGACACGTAACCGCCCGATTGCATAATGCGGTCGAATGCGGATCGGTCTACAACGAGGTCTTTAATGAGTGGGAAAGCCTTGGCTCGAAAGGGTTCTATGACAATCGTTTGTCCGTTGGTAAAACGGCGCATGTGCAATTGACATGTGGTGGTGCCCATGTCGGGTCCGTGAGGATTTCCGTCGATGGTCATTGAACAAGCTCCACAGATGCCTTCGCGGCAATCGTGGTCAAATGCAATGGGTTCTTCGCCTTTATGAATGAGATCTTGATTTAAAACATCGAGCATTTCTAAAAAAGACATGTCTGGGCTAACGTTTTCTACTTTATAGCCTACCAGTTGGCCTTCTGTTTGTTGGCTTTTTTGGCGCCATACTTTTAATTGAAGTGTCATTCCGTTTTCGTGTGTCATGGCTCGCAATTCTCCTTAGTGTTATTTATAGCTGCGTTTAGCAAGCTTAATAAATTCAAAGTTTAAATTTTCAACATGGCGTTTAGGTGTTTGGCCTTCGCCTTGAGATTCCCAAACTGCCGCATGACAGAAATTATCGTCGTCGCGCAGAGCTTCGTTGTCTTCTGTTTGATACTCTGTGCGGAAGTGTCCACCGCACGATTCCTTGCGTTCTAGTGCGTCGCGGCACATGAGTTCGCCCAGCGAAATAAAGTCCGCAACGCGCCCTGCTTTTTCGAGCTCTTGATTCAAGCTGCTAGCGTCGCCAGGAACTTTTAAATCGTTCCAGAATTCTTCTTTGAGTTTAGGAATTTCAGCAAGGGCATGCTTAAGGCTCGCTTCGCTGCGCGACATGCCGCAGTCGTTCCACATAATTTTTCCTAGCTTACGATGCAATTCATCGGCTGTTTTAGTACCTTTAATTGATAAAAATTTATTGTTTCGCGCACTGCATTCTGCCAAAGCAGATTTGAATGCTTCGTGTTGCGTGTCGATTTTTTCAATTTTTGTGCTAGCCAAATAGTTGCTCAGCGTGGTTGGAATTACAAAATATCCGTCGGCCAAGCCTTGCATCAATGCCGATGCTCCCAATCGGTTTGCACCGTGGTCAGAGAAATTGGCTTCGCCCAATACGTGTAAACCTGGAATAGTTGACATTAAATTATAGTCAACCCATAGGCCGCCCATTGTGTAGTGCACTGCCGGGAAAATGCGCATTGGCACTTTGTACGGATTTTCGCCTGTAATTTTTTCGTACATTTGAAAAAGATTACCGTATTTTCCAGCAACAACGGGTTGAGAATCGCGCTTAATGGCATCGCGAAAATCTAAGTAAACAGAAAGGCCAGATGGCCCAACTCCCAGGCCTTCATCACACCTGAATTTGGCCTGACGCGACGCAACATCGCGCGGTGCGAGGTTGCCGTAGCTCGGGTAAATGCGCTCTAAATAATAGTCGCGTTCGTTGTCTGGAATGAGGTCGGGGCTGCGTTTGTCGCCCTTTGTTTTTGGTACCCAGACGCGTCCGTCGTTGCGCAGAGATTCGGACATGAGCGTGAGTTTCGATTGATGATCGCCTGAAACTGGAATGCATGTGGGGTGAATTTGGGTGTAGCAAGGGTTTGCAAATCCGGCGCCACGCATGTGCGCACGCCAAATGGCCGTAGCGTTGCAAGTTTTTGCATTTGTAGAAAGGTAAAATGCATTTCCGTAACCGCCGGTGCAAAGTAACACAGCGTCGGCAGCATGTGTTTCGAGTTCGCCGGTAATCATATTGCGTGCAATAATACCGCGTGCTTGGCCCTTAACTACAACCAAATCGAGCATTTCGCGGCGTTCAAACATTTCGACATGTTTTTGATCCACTTGACGCATGAGAGATGAATAAGCACCCAATAAAAGCTGCTGACCTGTTTGGCCGCGAGCATAAAAGGTACGCGAAACTTGAGCGCCGCCAAAAGAACGGTTCGCAAGTGTTCCGCCATATTCACGTGCAAAAGGCACGCCTAGAGCAACACAGTGGTCAATAATTTTAACCGAATTTTCTGCAAGGCGGTGAACGTTTCCTTCTCGAGCTCTAAAATCACCACCTTTTATGGTGTCGTAAAAAAGCCTGTAAACAGAATCGCCGTCGTTTTGATAATTTTTTGCCGCATTTATTCCGCCCTGTGCAGCAATGGAATGTGCGCGGCGCGGCGAGTCGTGCATGGTAAATGCTTTAACATTATAGCCTAACTCAGCCAATGCTGACGCGGCTGAAGCTCCCGCTAAACCAGTGCCAACTACGATAATATTAAATTTACGTCGGTTTGCAGGATTTACGAGTTTGCTACTAAATTGATAGTTCGTCCAACGATCTTCAATGGGGCCAGAAGGTATTTTTGAATCTAAATTCCACATTTTCGGTCACCTCGAGAAAAATACGTAAAGTGGTTGAGCCAGAAATCCTGCAACCACAATGACTGCATAGGCCTGACCGAAGCATTTGATAAATGAATTGTAGCGAGGATGATTTATACCCAGCGAAGCAAAGCTCGATTTAAATCCATGAAAAAGATGGAAAGATAAAAGAATCAAACAAACCACGTACCAAGCGACATAAAAGGGTGAATGAAACACCTCTAAAATAAGTCGGTGCAAATCGCGCATTTCGACGCCGTTGTAATTAACACTGTAATGAGGGCCGTATTTAAAGGTAATGAGGTGATAAATAAGGAATATAAGTGTCATCGATCCGGTGTAAATCATTGTGCTGGCAGCACGACTCGCACCTTTTGGGCCTCTGGGTGTGACAGCATACTTTATGGGTTTAGAATTCCAATTGCGGAAAGTCAGTTTGAGGCCTGTAAAAACATGCGTCAAAAGAAATACAACGAGTCCGCCTTCGGCAACAATCAAAAACGGATTTGAAATAAGTGCATGACCGTATTTGTTGTATGCTTCAGCGCCCACAAAAATAAGCAAATTTCCAAGCATATGGGAGAGGACAAAAAGTGACCAGGCGATTCCTGACAGTGACATGAGGTACTTTCGTCCTAATGTGCTGTTGAGGTATTTTAATGCAGAAGACATGCCATAAACTCCGGATGAAAGTTGAGATCCCGTTTAAGGCTAAGACATATCGTTGTGCAGCGAAAGAGTAAGTGTTGTGAAAGAGTTAGGCTAAATGACCAAACACAGGAGCAAATCTGATGTTCATCAAGTTAAAGAAATACGCGAGAAATACAGCCGCCAAAACAAGTCTAGCTTCAGGATTATGTGTTTTTGCTGCGGCTGTTTCGGTTTCGTGTCTCAAAAAAACTGAATCCGAAGTCAGAGAGTTCAAAACTTTTGACGCAGGCACTGCGCAACAAGAAGTGCTGAGTGATTTTAAAATCTCAAAATTAGAATCATTGGGAATAAAATACAAAGTGAATCGAAAAAACAATGTGGAGAATCTCGGACAGTCGTCTTATTTGTTGGATGTAAAAATTGATCAAGCGCTAACTCAGGGGCAATTTGATAGTATTAAAAAAATATATGGTGGAAAAACTTTGGTTTCATATAGTGGAAATGGATCAAAAACAGATTGGAACTTGATAGATTTTTTACCAGGCTCCATTCAAGCAGTGAATGGTCACTATTTTAAAACGCATGAGATACTTCCTCCTGCGGCTTTTCCTGTAGATTTTTTTAAACAATTGCGCATGGATTCTAAGGTCGATGTCTCGATGAATTGTCATGCTACAGCCTACGAAGTAGCGCGTTCTTTTTTAACTTCGCAAGGAAGCAACACACCATTTACTTTGTTTTTTTTGCCGGATATGTCTTCTTTCGATTTCTTTGCAAACAGGTCCGATTTGTCTTCCGATGTTGTTCCTTCCTTAGATTTAACGCCAATTGAATCAGCACAAATACGCAATAAAGGTAGAATAATCGGAGACGTTTTGCAATTTACAGACCCCTCACTTTTGCATTCGGCAGTGTGGATTGACGATGATTTGTATTTTGAAAAATCGCTCACAGATTCCAACGCGCCATTTAGATTGACAACTTATAGCGACTTGATTTTGCGCAGTAAACTAAACGCTGTTTTTCAAAATGGAACTATGAAAACTGGATTTAAAAGATTTGTTGGCGCAAAAATGGTTTCACCGGTGTCCTTTTTTGCGGGTAATTTGGAGCACCCTCGTCCCAAGCGAGACCCGGCTGACACCAAGAAATTTTCTGGTGTTTGGAGCGACCCTGTTACTTTTGCCAGCAAAGGCATTTCTGGCCCAGGAGTGAGCGATATTTATGTTGGAAAATTTATGGGAATGGGTGGCAAGACAGTATCTGATGCATCATATATTAAAGAATTTATGCTAGAGCAAGACCCGCAAACTCAAAGAATGCGTTTGCCGCAAAGCGCATACGATTCAAATTCATTTAGTGCAAAATAATTTCTTTATTAATTTTCACAATCTTCAAGTTCAACAAAAAAATCTACATATTTGTCAGAACCCATATCTATTTGAGCTTTATTTTGTTCACTTGTGCGAGAAACTTGATAAATGGAATCGACACCTAAGATTTTTGGTGCACCGCATTTCATTTCTGGAAGACCAAAACTTCCAAGGCGTGCGGGATTTAATTGAATAGCCTCGTTAAAATTCTTTAACTGATCAGACTTTTCAAATTTGAAAGTTCTTTGAGCAACAGTCGCAACGCCAACGGTTAAATCAAATTTTAATTGCAGTGTTACGCCGTCATCTTTGGTTGCAGAAACACGTGTATAAGCAGAAAGGCTTTTGAGGCGTTTTTTTGCACCAGGAAAAAGCGCAATGCGAATGTCACATTCTCGGCCAAATTCGAGGCGTGTTTTGCCTTCTTCAATGGGCACAGGACTGGACAATCGCATGCGATTTAGAGTGAAACGAAGTCGCCATGGGCTCATTTTTGTACCATCAGAAGTTGATATCTCAAGCGAAACATTGTCCGATTTTTGAGAACGACCACCCTGACAGCCAGACCCGCTCGCGTTCCAATCTTGAAAAATTTCAGAATTAGAAACTTGCGCATTTGCAGTGGCAAGCACTCCCAAAAAAGAACTCAAAATACCAACTTTCAACAAAAAATTAGTGCTCTGCATGGCAACTCGCTCCTTAAATTATGGACACTTTGCCCAAACGGTTGTGGCAGAAAATTTAACGTTTAATCCTTGCACACCAACTGAAACTGTACCGGATTGATTCCCGACTAACCATGTACGACCTGTGGTCGATACAGTTGATTGGAATAATCCGTTGAGAGTGTCGAGTTGGCAAAGTGGCGCAGCATAAACTAAGAAATCGTTGTAACCAGTTAGTTCCCGGAAGGGATCATCGTATGCAACTCCATCGCCGGCAGAATAATTCAGGCCAGCCACGGTGTAGCCAAAAAAGCGGCTTGCAGTGTCGAGCCTGAAGCTACTTCCGCGCGGAGATTTAACAGCTCCGAAGGAAAGAACCTGGTTGAGACGAGCTAAATAGAATCCGCGATCCACATGTGCCACGGCTGATAAACGGCAGAATTTAGTGGCAGTGGTTGGGGCAGAAAGATCGTACCCAAATTCGCTGAACACCCAAGCGACTTCATCGCCTGCTGCAGTAACAGAAGAAGTACCTGCGGGACATCCACTGCCGTTTGAGGACATATTAGTCCACCGAGTAGTGTCTGCAAAAGCAGAAAAAGTACAAAAAAGAGAACTGATTGCAATTACTTTACCAAACATGGGAACCTCCTGATTGTTACGGAACGACACACTGAAACAACTTTTAGAATCTTTTGTTGCTGACGTGTGATGAATTATTCCTGCAGGAGGGAGGAGTCAAGCCTTCAGAAGTGTCCAATTTCATACAAAAAAGTCAGGAAAATTGAGGGAGTCATGAAATTATGACTGCACCTAGCTTTTGCATGACACGAGCTAATTTTTCTTCAATGTCTCCCCGAAAAGGACGGTGAGCAAAAGCAATTTTTTCGCTGTCGAGAGTGCAAGAAAATCCGTTGTTAGATTCATCAATTTTATATTTAATTTGGCTCGTGCCGAGCTTCGAAAAAATAAGTGTTAATTCTTTTCCGGCTAAATTAAAAGAAACTATTTTACCCAAATCGCGAGATTCGATGAGTGATTTAATTTTATCGAAAAAATCCTGCGGTGCAGATTGGCTCACTGTAAATTTTTTAAGTGTCATATATTTTGTCCTTTTTTACTGAAGATCTTTAACTAAAGCAGAAAAATTGACAACTTTTGCAACTGTCGTGTTGGGTAAGTCCGACAAATTCTCGATTGTCTCGGCACTCGGGTTTCCCATAATTACCATAATGGGAATTGATTCGTGATTCATGAGAGTATTTAATGATTCATTTATGTCATCTACATTTCGTTCTTGATCGAGTTTTACCAACGATAACTCGTGCGAAATAGCGTTGGGCGCGAATTTAGCAAAAATATCGTCGATAAAATCGTCTGTTTTGTCAAAAATTGTTTCTTCTATTGCAAGAGTTTGATTCATTCTTGAAATGCGAGCATTTTCTGCTTCTTCGGCAGTGATTCCTTTGCTTGCGAAATCTTCAAATGTTTTGCGTGCTAGTTTTACGCTTTCTAATATTCGTTCGTTGGGGCTCTGGTAGTTCATTTTCCAAGAACCAATATTTGTATTGGGTTCAATTGCTTCAGGGTCGTAGTTGGAATGAGGGCTGTAAGAAATGCCCGAATCGGCGCGCATTGCCTTAGAAAAACGGTCGTTGCCCACAACTCCGCCTGTGGCGGAAAAAATTTCGCTCAGGAGCGAGAATCTAGTTCTTTCGATGCGATTTAAACGGCCTGTATTGGGAAAAATATATCGGAAAGTTATATTTGCTTGGCTCATGTCGGGCTTGCGAATGATTGCAATGCGCAATTTCTTGCTGGCTTTAGCAGAAGTCCGGTCTGGTAACCACGCAAAAGTGGCTGGATTTTGCCTCGGAATAGTGTTTAACACCTTGGTAAGTGCAACTTGATTTTCTTTTGTAAATGTTCCCGAAAGTACTACGTTCATGCCAGCACGGTTAATAAATCGTTTTGCTTGGTCTTTAATTGCGGAGTATTTTAATCCGGTAATTGTTTTTTTACTGGCTCGTTTTAATGACGTGGCAAAATAATGATTTTCGCCAAAGGCTAATTTTATTGCTTCTTGTTCAATAAACTGGTTTTGTTTGCGGGAATTTGCACCATCTAGCAGTGAATCAAAATCGTCGGTGCGTTCTTGCTTCCAGAGTTCTAAAGCATTGCGTTCCCATTTGGGAGAGAGCAACAAGTCGTTTAATAATTTTAATGTGATTTGAAAATCAGGGGCCAATGCTTCGGCGGTAAAATGAATATAGCCAGTGCGACTCACACGACCATTTAATTTGATGCCATTGTCGTTTGTGTATTTTTGCAATTCCTCGTAGGACATATTTCCAATGCCACCTTGCAAGAGCAAATCAACAGCTGCGCCCAGTGCAGGCCTATTTTCTCGTGAAGTAGAATAGACTCCGCCTTCAAATAGGACATCAATTCTGAATTTTTTGGCGCTGGAACTGGGCAAAGTGTACAGCGAAGCTCCGCCGTCGATGGGTGAACGCGTGTAGTCTAGTGAAGGCCAGTTGATCGACTTCCAGTCGAGAGGCACTGGCTTACTTTTAACTACGGGCCTGCCTGAAATTCCCGATGCTCCTGTAGGATCTTGGGCAATTAAATTGCTGGAGAAAAACACACTTAGCGCAGGTAAAATTGAAAAGAGCGAAATTGTTTTTTTCATTTTTTAAGACTTTCTGTGCCTGTAGATGGGGTATTGCCTTGAGTCGCAACTGCAGTGCATTTAGGTGCAATTTGAGTTGGAACAACTCCTGTGATAAAAGATTTTTTTGGGTCTAAATTGGCTAAAACCCATGACCGAAACTCTGCCTCGGTTAAATTATTCACAATGTTAGCGACTTGTTTGTCGGCTAAAAAGTCGTTGTAGAAAAACTCAGACCATTCATAGGTTTCTACTAAAGTCGTCATTTTTTGTGCGGTTTCTGCTTCGTCCACAGCAACTTGTTTTAAAATTGCCTTTTTTGCGTTGGCGTCGAAACTCTTTTTAAGAACTTCTTGAACCGACTTCCACCAGAATTTTTCTAATTCCGCAAATTTTTGGTCGCGATTGAGTTTAAAATAAGCGATATTTGGAGGGTTTGTTTTTTTATAAGATACTTTGTAAATACCAAACCCGGTTGCTAATTTATTTTTTAAAAGGCGACGGGTGAATTGACCTTCGGGGTGGTCGTTTAACATATGACTGAAAACCATTGTCATAACGCTTGATTTATACGAAGTGTCGGTAGATGGAAATATTATTTGATATTTGCCTTCTGTAACGTCTTCTCCGCAAATAAATTTTTTACCCAAATTTCGAGTGTTGTAGTCGTCCGGTGATTTTAAGCGGTCTGGGTTCGATTTTGCGGTCCATTTAGTGAAATATTTATTGACCAATGCAACAACTTGCTCCGGATTGTAGGGTCCGCCAATTGTCATGAGTGAATTGTCTGGTGCGTATATATTTTTATAAAATTCCATTGCGGCAGGAATACTCATATTTTCGACATCTTGTTTGGCACCAATGGTAAACCACTCGTAGGGAGTGCCTTTTTCAACTTGAAAATTAATGAGTTCTGATGCGCGTTGGCCGGGGTCATTTTCGTAACGCAGGCGACGTTCCGAAATTACCGCGCCCTTTTCTGTTGTAAAATAAGGATCAGTGAGGTCGAGAGCAGTGAATCTCTGAGCTTCTAATTCAAGCATTTTTTCTAGGGCAGGCCCAGGAAAAGCCGATTCGTATACGACGTAGTCGGTGCTTGTTCCTGCATTGCCGTTCCCGCCAATTCCAGCAAGAGTTCTGTCGTAGTGGCCTTCGTCGGTGGCTTTTGTTTTTCGGAACATCATGTGTTCAAAAAAGTGTGCGAGACCTGTTTTTCCTAACACTTCGCGGTTGCTTCCACCGTCGAGTTTGACTCTGAGTGTGCCCAGCGGATTGCGACTGTCGGGCAACACCATAAGGCGCATACCATTGGGAAAGGTAAATTTATAAACATCTGGAGTGCCTGAAATAGCTGCTCCAACCCGTTCTAATTTAACGCCAGGAGGAAGTTTCATATTTGCAGCGAGTGTTTTTGCGCGCGTGAAAGATTCGTCGCGCCCCGACTGAGGTGCAGAATTGCTAAATGCGTTAGCTTTTGGCGCAGCATTGCGATGTGCGCTAGAATTTGGTGCAGCGTAGGCACCAAAGGCAGCCATTGAGAATATGAAAGCTGTTACTTTACAAGCCGGAATTTTTAATTCCGACTTGCCAATAAATGCGAAATGGGATTTCATAAATATACACTTTTCCTTTCAATCAAAGTCTTTTTGAATGTATTTGTGCGCATATGAACGAACGCCGGCTTCTGCAAGAATGTGAAAAGTTCTCATTTTGCTCAGCACGTTGGGAGTCATTTCATTCAAGTTGCTATAGAGAATAAATTTTCCGCTGCGTTTGATCAAATCACTTAATTCGCGTCTTGGCGGTGTGCTTGCAATATACAGAATGGTGTGATGCTCCGATGCAACAGATGCTGCCAAAAGTAACATTTCAGATTTTGACTGAGCATAGTGCAGAATAAATGGCTCATACCACGGGTCGCTAAGGTAACAAGGAATGGGCAATACAGCGCAGCCCCCAAAATCACTCCGGGCAATACCTGGACCCACAACTTTGTCTTTAAATGGCGTGGCGTAAAACATAAGGTGACTGCGATCGTGTTTTTCGGCACTCCAGAACGAGTGCCAAGAAAACTTTTCATCTTCTGCGGGCTCATTAAAAACAAAAATTATTGCACCAATATCAGTTTTATTAGAGCGCATTTCTTCTTTGATATATGTTTTTTTTGTGTGCCAGTTTCTGATGGTTTCTCTAATGTCTAGCCCATCGCCTAAATGGGATGTTAAGGGAACAGACCTTGTTTCTTTTTGTTTGATAGTAGATTGCGCGTTGTCGCGGCACCTAAATGCCAGGTCTTCAAAAAACACGTCTTCTTCAGGAAATGAGCAAGAATAGGGCGATTCAGACTGCAGCCACGAATTGTCGGCATATTTATTTTCGGTAATTTCTTTTAAATCTGAAGATTTTGACTTGTTTTCAACTTTCTTTAAAAACGCCTTACGGGGTCGCATGCGAGTCAGTGTTTCAAAACGCCTGAGCTCCATGTGCGAAACTTGAGCCCACAATTGGTTTAATGGAATTATAAATTCTGGCATTAAATTTTGCGATTTAGTATGATAGGTGCGACATTCCTTTATAAATTCCATAGAAAAATTAGAATCTATGATAGCATGTGCTGCTAATAAAATGTCAAAACTCGTGGGACTGAGTTTCTGGCTTTCTGCTGCGAGCTTGTAGGAGAATTTAAAAAATTGCGCGATTTCTGAATGTGAAAGCTCTCGTTTTCCCCATTCAAAATAATGCAATCGTGCTCGATTAAATGCATTTAAAAAACTTTGTTGGAAAAAGTCACGGTGATTTTTGAGTTTCAGCCACGTCAATCCTACATCAGTTTGACTCAAGATGTCGCCTAACTCGTTGCTTAAAAATGCCGGTGTTGCATTGAGTTCAGCAGCATTAAAGTCTGGTATTTTTGCAACAGAAAGCGTCGCATTTTTAAAGGGGTCAAAATTTTTCTGAATGGAACGTAAATTATCTGGAGTTTGAGTTTCGCTTAAATCTACTTCATTAATTTGAATGCCTAGTGCATTTAATAAAAAAATATCGGCAATAATAATTGTATTTTTCTTCGACTTAATCGCAGAAATAACTTGTGATAGTAAACCTGTTGCTGCTCCAACTAAATCTGAATGCCAAGGCATATCTTGGTCTATTAAAGTTTGACACGACAAAAACATCGCATGCAAAAATGATGGTGTGTTTTCGTATGAATATGTCTCTGTGGGAGCAAAATCATAGTAAGAATCTCGAATTTGAGTCCATTGAAGCGTTGAAGTAATGGAATTTAATCCATGAATATTTTTTTCACACAGGTGAGTTTTTGAGAGCAGCTGATTGAGCAATGTGCGCCTGGAGTCATGTGCAGATAGGTAACAAAGCGGTGCTTGCTGCATTTGCAAATAGGCGTCTGTCGGAATATTGGACTGATATTCGCCTTTTTTAAGAATTTCTTGACTTGCAATAATAATATTGTGTTGAGTATTACTTAATATTTTAGAATATAAATGCTGTGCTTTGTTGGGCAAATCTATAAATATTTCTGAATATTGACCATCGATTGGCAGCATTTTTGCCATGTGAGCCATTAAAGCAATGGAGCCAATATCTTCGGAGCAAATGGGAAAAAAATGAACTTTTAACAGAGGGAACGTTTGAACGATTTTTTGGTGATGAAGCTGGTTGTTTTTAAAAATAAAACCGTTTTCAAGGTGAATCGAATTGAGTTCGGATTCATTTTTATGGTCGTTCATATATTTATTTTCAAACGGGTCTCAGTCCATTGCGTGGTGGGCTGAAAGGTGAAGGATTGTGACTGTCGGGAATAAATTCTAGTGCATCGTCACCTAAAACAGCAATTATTGCATGTGCAAATGCAATTGCCACTGTACGAGAATCGTCACTTTCTAGGAGCCTAGAAGCATACCTGGCCAATTGAATGCCGTCGCGAATAGATATTTGAGTGTCGCTCAACTGAACTTGATGTAAATAATTCAATAAAATTTTCAATAAATCGGTATCTGCATACGGCACAGCTAATTTAATAATTTGAATTTCGTTTTCAAGGTCGGGAGAATCTAGCGATATGCGTGGTGAAAGTCTACTTTGAATGTACTCAGGTAAATCAAAAACACTTGAGTCGTCGTTCATTGTTGTAACAAATCTAAACTCTGGGTGTGCGTGAATTCTGATACCCGCAACCACTGAATCCACGTATCTGCGGTGATCTAAAAGCGGAGCTAAACTTGCCCAGCTTTTTTCAGACATGCGGTTTCCTTCGTCCAATATACAGACTCCGCCGCTGATCATTGCACTTAAAAGCGGGCTGGCGACATAAACAATAGATTGGTTTTCTGCAATCACCGGCGTGATAATGAGGTCTTCGGGGCGCGTGTCGGCAGTGCTTTGCATGAGGTAAACTTGGGCACCTAATGATTGGGCCACATGCACTGCTAATGTGGTTTTTCCCACTCCAGGTCGGCCAATGATCCGAGGATTCATAGGCAAATCGAATTCACTCATTTTAAGCCAAGCGGCACGCAATTGTCGAACCGCCAATTCCTGGCCTTGCCATTGAGTTTCACTTTCGAATTCTGGTGCGAGTCGAACAGATATTCCGCCGATTTCTATCAATTCTATTATATTAGGCTTGCTTATTGGACTCATTCTTTTTTAGTTACCTTTTGTAGAGAGTCCAAAGGAACGGAGTCTGTTTCCGCGTTCAAGACGAGCACGAATACGAGTTGATTCTTCGGTAAATCCTGGTTTATTCATGAGAGCAAACATATTTAATTTGTATGCCTCTACTCCAGGTTGATCAAACGGATTAATGCCTCGAGCAATACCGCCAACAGCGCAAGCAAACATATTTGTGTAGGCCCAATAGCCTAACCAATATGCATTTAACTCAGGAATTTCCCAAAAAAGAGTTGGCACTTTTCCGTCGGCATGTGCTAAAAATGTACCAAGTTGGGCGTCGTCTTGAATGCGGTCTAAGTTTGTTCCGGTCAAAAAATTGAATCCATCGTCAAGATTTGCATCCGGAATTCTTATTTTTCGTTTCATTGCACCGCGCGATTGAGAGTATTCATCTGCAATTTTGATGTGAGTTGCAAAAAGAATCCGTTCACCTTCCTGGAAATATTGGCCCATAGAATGCAAATCGGTCGTAAATTGTGTGCTTGCTGGAAAAATTCCAGTGTTATTTTTGCCATCGCTTTCGCCAAAAAGTTGTTTCCACCATTCGGCAATACCGCGTAATTTTGGAGTCCAAAAGCACAATGATTCAATTTTGTAACCTTGTGCGTAAAGTGCATTTCGCACACCAGCGTAACAAAGAGCAACGTTTGTTTCGAGTGAATCATTTTTAGCTGAAAGACAGTCTTCTTGAGCCTGTTTTGCCCCAGCAATGAGCGATTTCACATCAATTCCAGCTGCTGCTAATGGAAATAAACCTACTGCTGTAAATAGAGAATATCTGCCGCCCACGTCTTTGGGAATTGTGAAGTGTGGGTATTTATTTTCTTTTGCAATTTTTAAGAGAGTTCCGTCTTCTGGGTCTGTCACTGCAAAAATGCGACCCGAAGCTTCAGCAGAACCGTAGCGCGTTTCAAGATAACTTTTTAACACTCTAAAACTGAGCGCAGGTTCGGTGGTGCCGCCGGATTTTGAAACAATAATTAAGGATGGCGAAGTTTGGTCTAACGCTTCGATGAGCTCTGTGAGTTCATCTGTTGCCAAATGATGCCCTGCCCAAAAAAGCAACGGCCTTCGGTGAAATTCTGTGGGGTTTAATGCGCTAAAAGAATGAGTAAGTGCGTCGTAAATTGCGCGAGTTCCTAATAAACTACCGCCAATTCCAATTACAACAATGGCATTGGAATGTGCTTGAATGGCTTCTACGGCAGATTGAATGTTTTTGAGAACTGCTAAAGATTGTTGTTCTGGAAACCGCAACCAGCCTGTAAAAGCTGCGCCAGGGCCTGAGCCATCGAGCAATGCTCTTTTGGCATTTACGAGGCTTGTGTGCATTTGCGAAAGTGCCATTTCTAGTGGGCAAACGTCGTGTGCTTTGGTCCAATCGAGTGTCAGACGCGATGCGGGCGCAATCTGTGTCATGCGAGCAAGCCTTTCATTGGAATTAATGATATAGGTTGTCTGACACTCAGGCTGAAAGGTCAACGTTCATGGTCAAGCAATTCGGCAGACGGTTTCGTAATGTTTTTCTGACAGGCTTGCCCGGAGTCGGAAAATCTACTTTTGGGAAAGTTTACGCCCTGCAATCGGGTCGTACTTTTGTCGATTTTGATCGCTATTTAGAGAGTGAAGTAGGGCGAACAATTGTCGATATATTCGAAAATGATGGCGAAACAAAATTTAGAACAATTGAATCTAAAATGTTGCATTCTCTCGATCGCAGGCAAAATTGTGTTGTGGCGCTTGGCGGTGCAACATTATGCAACGAGGAAGCTCTTAAATTTGTGCGTTCTTTAGGCGCTATTGTTTGGCTAGATGCCAACATTGAAGAATTGACCGAGCGCAATTGGGAAGAGCGTGAAACTCGCCCTCTCTTTAAAGTATGCAAATCTAAAGACGAAGTGTCTCGAAAAATAGCGGAACTGACATCTCTACGAACTCCGTTTTACTCTGCTGCGGATGTTACCTTAAGAACTAATTATAGTTCTATGGATTCTTTGAAATTTGAATTGTGGCAGTACGAATCGCTATTTTACAAGCCGCTTTGGCAGACTGAAATGTGTGAAGATTTTGGACAATTGCCCTTACGAGAGATTCCCTATGTCGAAGGGCGATTTTTTAAGCCGGTTCCGGGTGGGCGCCAGCTGCGAAATCCAGACGATTATTCCAACACAAATCAACAACGCCAAACGCGCAACCCCCGAGAGCAAAGACCTCAGAATTCACAATCTGAGAGTCCAAAATTTCGACCGCATTCCAAAGATGACAGGCATCCCATTAAGTCAGAGAAAAGATTTTCTAAGCCAGAATCCGATTCCAATTTTTTAGAAATGAATCAGGTTGAAGCAGAATCGGCACCAAAAGGAATTATTATTCCCGGCATGTCTTCACCAAAAGGAATTATTATTCCCGGCATGACTGAGCATCAAGGAATTGTGATTCCCGGTATGTCTGAGCAGCAAGGAATTATTATTCCGTCTCGCCCCATTGCCCGCGAAATTGTTTCAAATCAGGTTCAGGCTCAAGTTTATCAGTCGCAAAAAATAAACAGTGCTTGGAGTGAACACGACGACCAAGAAGCATCACAGGAAAACAGATCATTTCAACAAAACCGAGCACCTTATCAGGTAGATTCGCGTCCGAATAATCACAATGAAGAAGTAGAATTCACGGGGCCAAGTCGCATCACAACTCGTGAAGGAGCTGAAATGCTCGAAAATGTACCACACCGAGAAGGTCGCCCCGAAACCGACCAAACCCCCGAAAGCCGATTGCGTCCTATGTCACGAGATCAGCGCGACAGGTTTGAAATCAATGCCGAAAAAGAACCAAAAACAGGAATCATTTTGCCGTCAAAAGATGGTGAAATTCCTGCTGCAAGAGTGGCGCCAGTGCGAGAAACTCCGGCGGTAAACATGTCGTCGTTCAATTCCTCTCAAATAGGCACATCTCCGTCAAATTATTTGAGCACTCAAAGGCCCATGAGACCCGCACCAAAAATTGAGCTCAGAGGCGAAGAAGAAGTGCGAACAGGTATTGTTTTGCCAAACAGACCTGCAGTAAAACCACCGTCCGGTGAGTCGCAATAAAAAATAAGTTCGTGTTTTAATTATGTGCGGCGGGTGATGGGAATGAGATAACATCCAAGTTGCACAACTTGGTCAGGTGAAGACTCGTTCTGCAACCAGCCAATGATCTCTTCTTGAAAAGCCCTGATTCGTTCTTTGAATTCAGGAATTCGTGAAGACGAAATAGGAATATTTAAGAGACCTAATTCGCGTTCTTCTTTGCCGAGGCTTGTGATAATTTGGCGCCACACTCCTAAGTTTTCTTGGTGGACATTTAAAATACTAGCGAAATCGAAGGCGACTCCTGTGTCCAAAACGGGGACTGCGGCTTTCATGGCTCCGGTATCGGCATCAAAGGCAATAAAGCCAGATTCCATCAAGAGCCTTAAAGATTCAGCAGCTTCTTTGGGAGAAATGACTCCACGCATGCGCTCTGATACCCATTGACCATCTGCCTTGAAATCGGGTAAAAAAACCATTTCGCGAATGACCAAATGGTACCAATGAGAAAGAATTTTGCCCTGTTTTTCGTTGTTCATTTTTGTAGCTACAAGTTTTTTAACGGCACGAAAGAGATCCTTGTGTGCTGATTCGGCCGATTCCGCATCTCGCGCATTGTCGCGCCGCACTAATGCCAAAAAGTAACTGGCTTCGGCGGAATTTAAACCCATGACTTTTGAAACAGAACGACCCACAACTTCAGACATATTGCGTTGGCCACGCATGACAAGTTGTAGATAATTGGGGCTCTTAATGCGAGCCATTTCTGAAAATCTACGGAAAGAAAAACCTGTTTTGAGATCTTTTTTATACAAGTAAAAGTCTTGCATAAAGGAACGGTAACAGGTGTAGCTTTGAACGTACGGACGGTTGTGCGGGACCGCGTCCGTAGTCGAAATCATCTCCACAAACATGCACCTTGGCGTAATGTGAGTTCTTCAAGCATTTGACGCACTCCCAATTCGGTGAGTGGTTGGTTTGCACCTTTAAATACCACACCACGGCGTGGTCCCCAGATTCCAACTCCTAAAATAACTTTGTCTTTGCGGCCCAAAAAGAGGCGAGGGCAGCATCCAATAGACTTGATTTCTTGCCATTCGAATCCCGGAGCGAGCATACGAAGTTTTTCTTCGGATTCATTTTTGTCGTTCACCCAAGTGAACGGCGCAAATTGCTTAAACGACATAATGAGGAGTTCTTCAGGGTCACTAGAAGTTGTGTCTGTACGGAGTAGCAGTGGAGCGTCAATGTTTGGATTTGGTTTTACGGGGTCTTCGGCAACAAAAAACTCGGGCAAAACAGTTTCAAATCCCGAATAATCGCTCCCAATAAGATCGTTACCAATGCGTGAAATACCAAATGCAGAAGAACTTAATGTCAAGGCTGCTGCAAGGCTCACTAAAGTTTTTTTCATCATCGCGGGTATCTCCCAAGCTCGTTTTCGGCATTTCAGCATTCTTTTCGCCAAAGGTCAATTTTTGCTGAACCGTGACCAACTTCTTACATATGTATAAGCTACCCTGAGTTGTGAGTCGCCTTTGAGATTTGCGGGCCATTTTTGAATATCGCCATTGAAACCATCAAGAGAAGTATTTTCTTTGAGGTCGGCGGCTTCGATGTGCCCCTCTAAGTCTGATTCTTTGCGGTGTGGCGCGCGTTCGTCGTCGTCTTTTGCAACTATTTTAGAATCTGCGGGTAATTTTAGGGCAGATTTTCCTGAAGAAGCAAGGGGAATGTCAGGTATTATTCCGCGAGCCTGAATGCTTCTGCCTTTTGGGGTGTAATATCTTGCAATAGTCATTTTTAGTCCGCCTCCATTTGGAAGAGGAATAATTGACTGCACGCTGCCTTTTCCAAAGGTAACAGTACCGATTATCAGAGCTCGATTGTGATCTTGCAATGCACCAGCAACAATTTCGCTGGCGCTGGCTGAGCCTTCATTCACAAGCACAACTAAAGGCATATAGGGATGTGTGTTACGTTTGGTTGCGTATTCAACATCTTGCTTAGTTTTGTCGCGTCCAATTGTAGAAACAATGATTCCCGAGTCTAAAAATAAATCACAAACGCGCACTGCTTGGTCTAATAATCCGCCAGGATTGTTTCTTAAATCAAGCACAAGACCGTCTAATTTACCACCATTTTGCGATTCGTAAAGTCGGAGTGCCTTGTCGATTTGCTCGCCCGTGTCTTCTTGAAAAACAGAAATTTTAACATAAGCGTAACCGTCGGAAAGTTTCGCGTGCGTGACGCTTGAGGTGTGAATTACCTCGCGTGTCACATTAACGCTCTTGAGTTTTGCTTTTTTAATATTTGTGGGAGGAACAGCGGTTCCATCTGCCAAATGAGATATTTCGGTGAGCGGAATGAGTTCGAGTGACAGACTGCTGCCAGGTAATCCACGCATTTTTGTAAGTATTTCTTCAATATTTGTCTTAGTGACCGGAATTTTATCGACAGCATAAATAAATTCACCAGACTGAATTCCAGCCCTTGCGGCAGGCGATTCGCCTATGACTTCGACGACTTCGAGTCGGTCGTTGGATTGTGATAAAATAATTCCAATTCCGCCAAATTTACCTGCTGTGTCGTTGGTTAAATCGCGCAACTGGCTTGAAGGCAAATAGGTGGTGTGTGGGTCGAGGGAGCCCACCATTCCTTTGAGTGCTTTCTCAATTAGAGCATCTCCACCAACAAATTTTTCGTCAACATACATAGCTTCTAAAAGGTTTAAAGCTCTAGAAAATGATTCTAGAGATTGAAATTTTTTGTTTTGTTTTTCAAGCGATTCAGTTGCAGTGGGTTCTTTCTTTAATTTGGCAACTTCGTTTTGACCTTGAGTTGTATGAGGCTGAGAGGAAGAAGGTGTTGTATTATTTTGAGGGGCGCCTGCTTTTTGCGAATTTGCAGGAGTTGTTGCATTTGCTGGTGCCGCTGGGGCTGCCAAAAGGATTGAAGGAAAATTTACAGTGATTCCGACCAGGGTTCGCAGACTCCAATTGGCCAATTTCATAAAACGCTCCGTAAGTAACAAGTCTTAAATTTTAAATAACGCCGCAGCACCGGCTTCGGACGTAAAACTCATTCATCAGTTTCTGCCGTGATTGCGCAGGGGTCAACCTACCAACTCAAGAAGTGCACTCATTATTCCGAAAAGAGACATGTAGGGGGTGCAATTGCAAGTTTTGCTGCGAAGGCCTGTCAAAAATTTAAAAGTTCGCATGAAAAGCTATTTTGTATGGCCATTGCAGTGCTTTGCGTTATTGATTCTATTGAGCCAATGGGGTTGCAATAGCAGTCAGCCCAATCGGGATCCCGGAAATACCGGAGGAAGCCCTTCTAACGTAACACCCAGTGTTACAGAGTATTCTAGAAATATTTCTGCAGCTTTTCAAAATGGATTGGTAGTTGGTGCACCCACGGCATTTGGTGTGCCAGCGGCAACAAGTGCCGCATCGGACCTGTACGATGTCCAAAGTTCTCAACGTACCATTGCTGAAAAAGCTGCAAGTTGGGATGCGTTAGGAAAGCTTTCTTCTGAAAAAGAACTTGAAATTTGTAGACCATTTATTAGATATTTAAAAAATACGCGACCCAATTGTTACGCAAAGCCATTGACTGCCACAGAAGGAAGCACAGAAACATCTTCTCCGTTGTTGCGGATTCCCTTAGATTTAAAACCACTAAATGCTGGTGCCACTCGTGGCTTAGTTGCTGGAGACGCTTTAATTGTTTCCGAAAAAGAAGGCACAAATGCTTGTATCACTGCAACTCTTAATTATGAATTAGCTCCACTGGTTGACACCGTAGACAGGGCCCAAGAATTTTTGATGGGTTTACAGTGTGCCGCAAGGCTTTCGGGTCGGACTAAATTGCCCGATGGCCCCGGAAAAATGCGGCTCGAAGATGAAGCAAAAAAAATCTGGAATTTGCCGGCAAGTGCAAAACTCGAAGAAGCGTGGATTGAAAAATTAGCAACAGACGACACCACGTTTCATACCGTGATAAAAATAACTACACTTGACCCTGCGGGACTTGATAAATATACACTCATTGATTTTGTAAATGCCCCAGAAAAAGCAAATGAAAGCAATTCTAAGGGGCGCTTAATAGTGCTAGAAACTGCAAAAAACTGGAAGGCGGGGCAAATAAAAGTTGCACTTAATTTAAATTTTTCGCGAAATAACGATGGAATAAAAACCTCTCTATTAAAGCTAGAAGCGCCGTCGGATGTGAAAGTACTCGATTTTTTTGATGTCGATAAGGGCACTTTCTTAGTAGATAAAAATTCTAAAGTAACTGAACTTTTGCAAGCCACTCTTGGAGTCAATTTAAAAGAAGGCACTGGAGATTTAGTTTTAACTCACCAGCCTAAAATCACCGATGCGTTCAGTCGCATAGTAATGTCCAACTCACTTAAACTGAGCGATTCTGCTCAATCTGGTTGCGGAATTGTGGGGCACAGCGAATCTTTTTTAAGTAAAAAACAAGGAAGTATTAAAGGTATTTCTTGCGGATGGAATGCGTTTGCGGGCGATGGTGCCGATTTGTCGAAAATAATTCAACCTTTTGTTCAAAGCCAATGCTTCAAAAAAAATGCAAAAGACGATTTTTTTGAAAGCGTAAGTCAAAAGCTTAAGTACGTGGTGGCAGGAGATTGCGGAAAAAGTTCGGCAGACCCGCAATTAAAGGCTTGGGCTGATTTAGAAAACGTAACAGCCCCAGATTCTGTGGGAGACTATTTAAAGTCGCCAAAGCCATTAGAAGTAACAGTATTTCCGCTTTCAAAAGCAGAAATTGAACCAGATCTTCCAAAAGATTAAAATTTAGGAAGTTCCGAATATTCTATTGTTTCTTTAGTTTCAAAAAAAGATTTAAAATTTGATTTGGCGTTAGTGTGTCAGGTCGCGTTTCACCGGTAAAGCCTTGAGCTTTTGCCCAGTCCCAAAATGCAATGTGCTCGGGATCGTCTTTAGCAGATTTTAAATTATTCAGTGTTTCAGATAGGGCGCGGCGCAACATTTTTCGTCTTGAACCAAATAATAGAGTTGTGAAACCAGAAAATGCTTTGTCTTGTTCTTCGTTTTCGAACTCAAAATCTTGAGTCTGTAAGGTAACAACGGCTGAATTGACTTTGGGTGGTGGAGAAAATGCAATTGAAGGAACAACAAATAACTTTTTAATGCTAAATGTGAGCTGCAGGCGCACACTCAAACGTCCGTACGGTTTGGTGCCAGGTTTTGCTTGCAGGCGATCGGCCACTTCGTCTTGCACCATAAACACGGCGCCAGAAAAATATTTTCTATTTTCACTCATCCAAAGAAGAATATCGCTCGTAATATAGTAAGGGATATTACCAATGCAAACGGGCAAAGGTTGCTGCGATTGCGCACGAGTTTGATAATTTAAAGTATCGAGTTTGAGTTTTAATATATCGCAATTTGTAATGGTAAATTGATTTGCATGCGAAACTGCAAGTGTGTTTTTAAGCCCTTCAATGGCTCTTTCGTCTTTTTCAATGGCATCGATGTGCCACCCATCTGCAAGCAATAATTTTGTGAGAGCGCCAGAACCAGGACCGATTTCGATGGCCTTTTTTTGAGGAATATTGGCAGGACAAATCATATTTGCGGCATGAACAATTTGTTTTGTGTAATTATCATCGTGCAAAAAATGTTGGCCTAAATTTTTATTGGTGTGCAAATCAAAAGCAAAAGCTGCACCTTGAGCGACTTTAGATTTTTTACGCATGGCTCAAAGTTCCTTTAAGAAAGAGTTGTAGCTGATTGATAACGTGGAAAAGCATGATTTTCGAATCCATTTTGCCAGTCTATAAAAGCGTGAATTGCAATCATGGTGGCATTGTCGGAACAAAGTGATAGAGGTGCAATAAATACTGGAATGGGTAAAGTGTTTAATAATTCTTTAAATCGTTGATTTGCTGCAACTCCTCCAGCCACAAGTGCGCATTTAAAAAAATTTGGATGGTCTGTTATGGCATTTTGCATGCGGTGAATCAGCTGGCCCAGGGCTGCTTCCTGAAAGGCAAATGCCAGTTCTGCTTTTAAATTGTCGGGTAGCAGTGCGCCCGAAACACGGCCTTTGTGTTGTGTGGTTTCTTTGCGCACGGCTTCTAATACTGCAGTTTTAACGCCGCTAAAACTGAAACCATAGCGGTTGGAACGATCGGATAAAACTGTTGGAAATTTAAAACGAGACTCTGTTACCTTGCTGGCAAGTTTTTCCAGTTCTGGTCCGCCTGGGTAAGGGAGGCCTAAGAGTTTTGCCACTTTATCGAAGGCTTCTCCGCAGGCATCATCGGCGGTTTTTCCTAATATCATGCGCTCAAATGGCGAATTCACTTGACTCAAATGGCAGTGTCCACCGCTAACGGTGAGAGCGAGGGCGGGCCAGTTGCGCTCTGGTACTTTTAACCACTGGTGCAAATCTTTTTGAGGCGAAAATTGATGGAATAAAAATGTTGGGTCGAGGTGCGCGTCTACGTGGTTTATTCCAAGCAAAGGTTTGTTCAAGCTCAGAGCAAGTCCTCTTGCAAATAAAACTCCAACCATGAGTGCGCCAATGAGGCCAGGTCCTAAAGTAACAGCAATGGCACCTAATTTATTGACGTCGATTTGTGCATCATTTAAAGCTTTTTGCGCCAACGAATGTATTTTTACCAAATGATCGCGGGCTGCTACCTCTGGAACCACTCCACCAAAGGGCTGGTGAATTTCGTTCTGACTTTCAACAACGTGGGCGCGCACACACAACGCTTCCGGAATTTCGGAATTCCCCCATTTTGCTTCGACAATTGAAATTGCGGTTTCATCACACGAAGATTCAATAGCAAGTATCAAATTAAAAGTGCGCGAGGGGTTGGCGTGTGAATTTGCAGAGGCGGGAGTCATTCATCCGCCCATCTTGTCGAGACGGTCTTTTGCGGCTTTGCATTCTTCTTTTTCAGGATGAGTTCGCACGCATTCAGCGTAAAAACTTTTTGCTGTCTTGCTTAGTTTCAAATAAAAGAAACTATCGCCCGTGAATAAAAGTGCTCTGTTTCTTTTTTCGCCACGCGGATATTTTTCGAGGTAATCGGTGAGATCTAAAGCCGCTTTATCGAATTGTTGTAAGTGAAAATGCGCCTCTCCACGGTACACTAGTGCAACTTCTTGTTGGTCTGCAGGAGCATCGGAAGCCATAAGCGCAGTGCTTAATTGAATGACTTTTTTATAGTCTTTTTGCCCCTGAGCAGCGGCAATTGTTTTTTGCGCTTCTGCGGCGCTCTTGAATTTGACAGGAGATTTAGGCTTTTCGTGCGTATCTTTGTTCAAATAATTGGCTGCGGCGAGTTCGAGTCTCGCCAGGCGTCGTTCTAGAGTACTAATAGTTTCATCCGACAATCCAGCGTTTAACACTGGGGCAGGGCCAGCATTTTCTTCTTTTATGGATTGTGACGACGAACCGTTTTCTTGCAATCGCGTTATTTTTACGCGTAGTTCGTCAATGGCACCTTGGGTGAGTGAAAGTTGACGACGGAATTCATCCATATCGCCTTTGGTACTTTGCACTCTGCGATTGGCATCGTCTGTGCTCGATTTCATGACATCAATATTGCGGTCACGAGTTAGAATTTGCTTTTCAACTTCAAGCAATTTAATTTCGAGTGCTTTGATGTTTCCTTGTAGTTCTTCTTCACGGCGGGAGCTCATGCAGGCTGGCAAGCTCGCAGAAAAAACCATGAGAGAAATGAGGGGCAACAGTGTTACTTTATTTTTCATGTTCTCAAAAACTCCGGTTGAATTCGATTCAAGGGCTGGGATAGCATACTGCTCGCTGTGGTTCTAGTCATCCCCACGTTGCAAAGGCGGTGTCAATGAAGATTTTAAAACTGATACACGAATGCACAATTGTAGCGCGAAATATAATCGATGACTTTATCGAAGTCCCTGCCGCCATTTTGGCAGCGGACCCCGCAGCACGTAACAAAAGGGAAATTATTTTTTTGTATCCCGGTTTTCGAGCCCTCGTCTCGCACCGCGTGTCTCACGCTCTCTGGCAAAATAGGGCAGCTTTTGCAGCTCGTGCTTGCTCTGAATTCACTCGTTTTCACACGGGTATCGAAATTCATCCTGGAGCCGCATTAGGCAGGCGTGTTGTAATCGATCATGGCATGGGCACGGTTATTGGCGAAACTGCTGTGGTGAAAGACGATGTTGTTCTTTATCAGGGCGTCACTTTGGGTTCAACTCAAAATACAAAATCTAAACGGCACCCTACTATCGAAAACGGTGCAACAATTGGCGTTGGCGCTTCTGTTTTGGGTGACATCAGTATTGGCGCCAGGGCAAAAGTGGGAGCCGGTGCTGTAGTGTTAAAAAGTGTAGATAGCCTTGAATCTGTCGGCGGAATTCCTGCACAAATATTAAAAAAGACTCACAATTTAAGAAGCATTCCGGTTCGTAGTTAAAGATAAAAAAGCAGCTCATCACTTAATTTAGAATGGAGAATTATGCACGGCAGAATTTATGAAAATATTGCGCAAACTATTGGTAATACGCCTTTGGTGAGACTCAATAAAGTAACAAAAGACTGTGTTGCCGATGTGGTTGTAAAATTAGAATTTTTCAACCCCATGTCGTCGGTTAAAGATCGTATGGCTTTGGCCATGATTGAAGACGCCGAAAAAACTGGGAAATTAAAACCCGGCATGAGAATTATCGAGCCCACGAGCGGAAACACTGGAATAGGTCTTGCCTTTGTTGCTGCAGCCAAAGGATATCCCATTACAATTGTTATGCCAGAAACAATGAGTGTTGAGCGCCGCATGGTGTTAAAAATGTTTGGAGCAGAACTTGTATTGACTCCTGGTCCGAGTGGCATGTCTGGTGCCGTAACTGTTGCAACCCGTTTGGCTCAAGCCGATTCTAATTCATTTATGCCGCAACAGTTTACCAATCCCGCCAATCCGCGCATTCATTTTGAAACCACTGCGGTAGAAATTTGGAACGACACCAAAGGAAAAGTGGACGCAGTAGTGGCTGGAATCGGCACTGGCGGCACAATTACGGGTGTGGGTGAAGCCCTTAAACTCAAGAATCCGGCAATCAAAATGGTTGCCGTAGAACCCAGCGAAAGCCCTGTTTTGCAAGGCGGTAAACCCGGCCCGCATAAAATTCAGGGCATAGGAGCGGGCTTTATACCTGAAGTTTTAAACACAAAAATATACGACGAAGTGATTGGTGTTTCTTCAGAAGATTCACTGAATATGGCACGGAATGTAATTCTCTGGGAAGGAATTCCAGTGGGGATTTCAAGCGGTGCCGCAATTTGTGCTGCAATTCAATTTGCAAAACGCCCCGAAAACAAAGGAAAACTCGTTGTTGCAATTGTCGCAAGTAATTTGGAACGTTACCTTTCCACTTTACTCACTGAGCACGTTCGGGCAGAAGTTGCGCAAATTCCAGTGACTCCGGTTTGAATTGACCAAACATGCCCGAACGATACATTCTCCCTCTGCCCACCTCATTCACTTTTCCAAAATAAAATTTAAGTTTTAAATCACAATGGCCGATAAGTGACTCTAGATTAGAGAGTTGCAGACTTAGAGGGGGTTTTGTGAATCAATTCGTTGTCACTTGTTCTGTATTGGCTTTGGCGTTGCAAGCTTGCGGATCTAAGAGTAAGGGCTCGAACGACGAAAAACCTGCCGAAATTCCGGCGTTTCCAGCGCAAGCTGAAGTCAAGAAAGACTCTGGCAATCCCTCAGCGGAAAGCGAGAAATCGAAAACCGACACACTTAATGCTGAAGCAAAACAGGATTCTAAACCAGTCTCTACAGTTATAGGCGAAAAAACCGCTCAAATGGCGCAAGCAGCAGGCGGTAAATTAGACCCCATTCAAGCAATAATTGCTCTCAAAAGTGAAATTCCTGCAGGAAAACCCATCGACGTGGCAACAGGACTCGCTTTATTGCCAAAAATTCAGCAATATTTGCCAAAGTGCTCGCAAAATCTATTGTTTACTGCGCTTTTAGGCCAAATGAAAGGCTGCGCATATGCTTCATGGAATAGTATTAATAAAGACAACTGTTTGTTGAAAAGCAATGTGCCTATTGATCCTGTTTCTGAAGAACAATGCAAGTTAAAATGCGATTCTATTCGGCAATTAGATGTTCAAAATGGAACAGCATCAAATACATCGTTTCCGGCAGGCGAACAATATCGCAATCAGGGCGCATGTTTGCTGGTATCGACTTCAGGAATTCCTGTGAATATTAAGGAATATAAAGATTGATTTTTAAATAATTAATTAATTCATTCTTCGTTGTTTTCTGGTTCTTCTTTTTCTTTTTCAAGTGACTCAATAGCGCCTGCATATTCGGCAGGGTTATCGTACAATATTTTAATATCAACGCGCCTATTGAGCGACCTGTTTTCGGGTGAATCATTTGTGGCGACGGGTATGGTGTCGGCGAAACCGGCGGCATAAATGGCTTTGGGTTCGAAATCATGCTTTGTAATAAGGTAACGTACCACAGCCGAGGCTCTTGAAGCCGAAAGTTCCCAATTTGTCATTCCGTTCTGATTAAACGGAATATTATCGGTATGGCCTTCGACGCGAATGTGTCTTCCTAGGCCATTTAAAGCATCAGCAACACTATCGAGGGGGCCTTTTGCTTGTTCATCTAGCGTTGTTTGACCGAGTTTAAAAAATTTGCGGGCCAAAAGTGTAATTCTAATTCCGTCGGCATCTCTATTTACGTACACAACTCTGTCTGCAGAATCAGACTTTCCCGATGGAAAATCTTTGTTACCATACAATCGTTCTTCGAGTTGGCGTTCTAGTTTATTAGCATCGGCAGTAATGAGCGCAGCCACTTCTTTTCTCGTGCGTGTTGCCAAAGAATCACGTGAAGTATTGCCTTTTACTTTATCAAAAATACCATCGGCTCGGGAGTTTCCTTTCGAAACCACTCCTTCCTTGCCACGGGGATCTTTGGTTGGAATTCCAAACGCCTTTTGAATAGACGTAGAAACTCTTTTAAGTTTTTCCACTTCTACGTTTGCTATGGAATAAAGAACCACAAAAAGCGCAAATAGCAGAGTCATCATGTCTGCAAATGCCACGAGCCAGCGTTCATGGTTTTCAAATTCGGGGCATTTCTGTTTCTTTGCCATCAGTGCCCTCCGTGCATACCTTCGAGGCGTTCACGAATCACTTTAGGCGAATGGCTGTGTGCGATTCCCAATACTCCTATAGCTGCCATTTCTCTGAAAACTTTTTTGTGGTGACACATGCGTTTTATTTTTTTTCCTGCCGGAAGCGCAAAAAGGTTTGCAACTGCAACTCCATAAATTGTAGCAATAAAGGCTGCCGCAATACCCGGACCAATTTGGTCGGGATTTTGGAGGTTTTGCATCACCACCATGAGTCCTAATACGGCACCAATAATGCCCACCGTTGGCGAAAACGCGCCCACATCTTCCCAGAATTTTCCGGCAATTTCTTCTTCTTCATAGAGGAGTGCAATTTCGCCTTCTAAGACTTCTTGAATCACGGCCGGGTCCGTGTTGTCTACGAGCATGCGAATGCCCTTTTTTAAGAAATCATTTTCGATGGATTCAATTTGTTTTTCTAGGGCTAAAAATCCGTCTTTTCGCGCAGCTTGTGCAAGTTCTTCTATTTTTGAAATGAGTTTTTCTGCGTCGTCCGAAGGTCCGTTTAAATACAATCCCAGTGATTTAAACGAAAAAATAAAATCTTTCATGGGGTAGCCGGTCATTACCGCAGCAATGGTACCAACTCCCACAATACAAAGAGCCGAAACTCCCCAGAGAGAGGAAATTGGCACGTGTTTAATCATCGCTGTTCCTAGCACAGCACCAATGCCCAAAATCGGACCGAGTATACTAGATATTTCCATGGCAGTTACCTCACAGCTGTGAGCTTATCAAATGCTTGCAGCGAGAACGGTGCCCAAATTTGACAGACC
This sequence comes from Pseudomonadota bacterium, assembly GCA_043747645.1. Classification (GTDB taxonomy): domain Bacteria; phylum Bdellovibrionota_B; class Oligoflexia; order Silvanigrellales; family Silvanigrellaceae; genus JAYTOT01. Next base: position 55,966 of record JAYTOT010000215.1, read on the forward strand.
GGTACATGTCTGCCGACTATGAATATGGAATTTTTTGCCAGGGAAACTGAGGAAACTATGGGTTGGAAGCGCGAAGCACAGTTTGTTACTTTTTCGTATGTGCTTTCGTTGGCGAGTGGAGGCGCGCAATTTTTATCGTACGCCATGCTGGCGCGTGTGCTTTCTGGCGATGAATTTAGCAGGCTTACAATTGTGTTTAGCTTTCTACCAATTTATTTGGCTTTTCCCGAAATGGGGCTCACAGGAAAGGCGATTCGAGATTTTTCTGAGAATTTAAATACTCGATCTCAATTTGCAAAGTTAGTTTCATCTCGATTTTTTGCTGTTTTATTGTCTCTTGTTTGCCTTGCTGTGCATTTGAGTTTTTCTAATTTAAGCGCCAAAACCAATGTTTGCATTATTTTATTATTGACTTCTTTATTTCCTGCAGCTTTTTTGTTGAGCATTGATGCTTTTGGATACTCTCGGCAAAATGCTTGGCTTGCGGGAGCCAGTCGCTGGGTGCGCTGTTTGTCCTTTTTGGGCATGATTGCCGCGCTACTATTGCTCATTCGACTTCATAAACTTGAAGGCAAGGCGGTATTCTGGGGTGCGGGTATTTTTGTTTTAACTTATACTTTAAGCATCTTCGTTTTTTATAGAAATTCTGCAAAAGAAATTATTTTAGGGCTGCGCGATTTTTCGATGAAGCAGGCAATTTTAAATTTCAAAAACTCGCTTCCATTTGGAACTTTAGTTTTTTTGCAGTTTTTTTGCAATGCAATATTTTCGGCTTTATTGTTGCGAACGTTGGGCGAGCTAGAAGTTAAGCCATTTAATTTGGCAAATACACTGTGCGTTCCGTTTAATTTATTTGCACAAGTTTTGGCAAATTTTGCCATTGCAAAAAGTTCAAAATTGAAGATAGATTTTAAAAAAATATTGATAGGAATTATTTCAACAGCATTTATAATTATTTCTTATGCATTTATATTAAGTCAGGAAAGAATATTAGCTCTTTTTTTTGGAAAGCAGGCATCACCAGAAATTGTTTTATATTTTTATCCTTTGTTAGGAGCCTACACATTAGCAACTCTGGGAGGCCTTCTGACGCTAAGAATTCAATTGTCTGCAAAACACACCTGGGCATTTTGGGGTGCAGCATTGCCTATAATAGTTCTTTTGGGGGCATGGTTTTTGCCTCTTGATATTTTAAAAAAATTTGGTCCGCAACGCATTTTTATTATTCAGAATATTGTCGGGTTTTTATTTTTATTGTTCGCTCAATTGTTCGTTAAGAATCCGAGCAAAATTTGATGCTAGCACTTCTGAAGAATAGCGGGACACAGCCCAATGGCGCATTTTTTCGCGAATTCCTGGTATGCGAGACTCGCTGATTGCTGCTTGAATTTTAGCAATGAGGTCTTCGGCATTTTGTTCTTCGAAAACAAATGCGCTGTTGCCTATCACTTGCGGAATTTCACCTGAACGAGAGCCAATGACCACAGCACCGCAAGCTTGAGCTTCTACAATCACTCTTCCAAATTGTTCTTTCCAATGTGCAGCTGTTTGGCTTGGAACTGCCAGAATATTGGTGTTGTTGTATATGTTTACTAGCTCTAATGTAGTTGCAGTGCCGAAATATTTTGCTTGCCAACCATTTAATTGCAACTGCTCTATTTTTTGCAAAACCTGGTTTTCTAGTGGGCCTTTGCCCACAATGGCAATATTTAATTCATTTTTTAGAATTTCTCCTTTTTGAAGAAGCGTATCTAAAAGAAATAGAACTCCTTTTTCAACAAAAAAACTGCCGCAAAAAGTGAGGGTCATTTTACGAGACTGATTGCCCGTTTCTGGCCAAATATTTATAGGATTTGATTGCAGACAAAACGTTTGTGAATCAAACCACAACGGAAACTGTATGCAATTTCCTTGGTAGCCTTGTTCACGTAATACCTTGGTTTGTTCCAATCCGGTGCTTAAAATTGCCTCAGATTTTAAAAATAAAAATTGTTGAATCAAATTCAAATAAAAAGGGAATTTTTTAGTAATATTTTGGCAAGTCCAAGTGACAAACGTAAAGTTTTTGCCCCAGCACAAAGTGGCAACGAGCCAAATATAGAGTGCCGTTACGGAATAGGGTTCGGCAATGCAAAGTAACAGAGGTTTATCCGAGTTTTTGTTTTCTAGATTTTCAGTATTTTTTAAACTTGAAAACTTTTTAAAAGCTGAAAACAATCCTTTGAATAAAATAATTTGTGTGTGAAAAATGCGAACGGGTAAGATATATGAAACTGCGTTTTTTTGGCTGCCATCAAAAGGTTTGTCGAATTTTACGCACTCAACTTTTTGTTGACTCATTTCAATACCAAACTGAGGTGCACAGAGTGCAACACGAGTGGTCGGCTTTAAATGTGTCAATAAATGTACAAAAAAACTGCGGTACGCCGGAACAACGAGCGATTGCCAAACGACAATCAGGGGTTGCTGCTGTTGCATTTTAAGCCTTGCTTTTTAACTGCGAAATAAATTTTTAAGAACAAAAAACACGTTTTCTTTGCGTTCCAAAAGGCGACGCGAATAATAAGCTTGCCAGTGTTGGCCGTAGGGCACATAAATAGTTATATTTTGATCTTTTTTTGCAAGTTTATGCCAGGTTTTTTCGCGCATTCCGTATAGCATCTGAAATTCATATTTATCTTTTGCTATTTTATTTTCAGAAATATATTTTGAACAAAAATCGATGATTTCGTCGTCGTGAGTGGCAATGCACACTCTGTTGCCTTTACTTAGCAACACTGCAACGAGTTTTTTATAATTTTGAACGATTTCTGCCATGTTTTGTATTGCAGCAGAAGCTGGTTCTTTGTAGGCACCTTTGCAGAGGCGCATGCGGCCATTAGCCTTTAAAACCCGTTCGATGTCTGCTTCTGTGCGGTGCAAATAAGCTTGCAATACAATTTCGGGAGACTTAAATTGCGCCGCAGCTCTTTCGTACATTTTAAGAGTGCGCTCGGTGTAGGCACTGCCTTCCATATCGAGAGCCACTCGGTTATTTGTTTTATCGGCAGCAAGCAATATTTGACATAAATTTGCGTAGCAAAAGTCTTCGTTAATATCGAGGCCCAGCATTGTCAGTTTTAAAGACACATGTGAGTCAATTTTTTCTTGTGCAATATAATTTAAAAGATCGAGATATTCTTTGGTGCAAGCTGCAGCTTGTTTTTCTTCTTTAATATTTTCTCCCAGCAAGTCTAAACTTGCTGAGATTTTATTTTGATTTAATGTTTGAACTACTTTAACGGCGTCTGTCATGTTAACGCCAGAAATCCATCGTTTTGCGTAAAACGGAATTGAAGTCATGAAATCCTCATTGTGGCCCACTTTCAGGTAGGGTCCAGGAATGAGTCTGTGCCATTCCGTAGAATTAAACCTTACGAGGACCATTTGCTTCGGGTTGAGAAATTGTGCGCAGTTCTGTCATTAAATGATTGATGCGATTAATGCTAGATTTAATACGCTCAATTCGTTCAGAGAGGTCTGGGTCTTGTGCAGATGCGGCAAATTTTGACGATTCAGAGGATTGAGGCTTAAAAGAAGCCGCAACGCCTGCTTTGCGTTCGCCGCCGAGGTCTTTACGAGCTTTAAATGCGTTAAAATCTACAACGCTAGCAACAGATTCTTGGTTTGATTGAACGTTTTCACGACTGCGAGAAACAAGAGTAGTAACAGTATTCATAAAACACCTCAGTTCAGCAACAGTTAGAGAAGTAGTACAGCAATTAACAGCAACAACTACAGATAGAAAAAGGCTTTAAAAACTTTTTGTTTACTTAATGCGGTAACTTTTGAGTACGCCTTTGTTAGCGCTTCCGCGTTCTCGGCGCATGCGTTCTTGAATTTCGGCATTGCGTTCGGCAATGGCTTGAAAATTAGTTTCAAGAGTCTGCTTTTTGAGTTCATTTTCTTTTAACAATGAACTGGCAGCAGAGAGTGAATCTTGAGAAACCTGTGCATCGGCACCGAGCCGGCTGCGGAGGAAGAGTGAAATCACGTTACTCATGAGATGAACTCCTACACAATGATAATAAAAGCAGCTCCAACCACTGGATGTGCGTTTATCACAGACATTCAGAACTGCGATAAATTGAATAAAGCAAAGGCTGTGCCAATACTCGCTGAAAGCAGTGAGTTGTTTAAAATCAGCGACTTGCGGCTTAAAGACGGTTGAGGACTTCGCTTTTACACTGTTTATGAATAAGACAGTGCCTAACTTTTTCGTTCCGCCAGCCAGAAACACTGTTAGCTAATTTTACTGTGAGTCTCAACACATATTTCAGTTTTTTTGAATTTAGTAAGTAGCTAAAATAAAAGATTTATATTGTGGAATGTGAGTTCATAAGTAACAAAGTGGCAAGCAGAAGTTCAAAATGAACCGCAAGTGCCAACAATTGCTCAAGTGTCATTGCCGCAAGAGCCTCTTTATACTTCATGACAATTAAAAATGGTGAAGGGCGGCGCCCGTAAGTCCGGAGGTTGAGTTCGTCCAGCATGGCGATTTTACGACGACTGTTGAGTTGTAAGACTCCTTTAAAAGACCAAAACATGCACAAAGAGCAAAGTATTTGCGTAAATCGTAATGTGTTTGCATTATTAATACTTAGTTGTAGTTCCAATATGTACATTGATACAAAACTAAAAAATGTAAAAATAAATTTAATTAATATTTTCTTCTGCGAAATAAATTGACTAAATGTTAATTGTAACGCCGTACTTAACGCGATTATTACCCAAGATAAAGGGCCTGTGTGACCAATTTTATTTGCCAAAATGAGCGCTAAAACAATAAGGTAAAGCTGATATTGAGAAGATGATACGTCGGATTGTGATTGAAAAAAATTCAAAGACAAATGACTTATAATTTCGTTAAATTTTTTTGATTTGTTGAACTTATAGATAGAACTACTCTCAAAATCAGTTGAAATCGATGTCTGTCTTTTTAAAAGTAGTATTTTATTTTGGGTTCGAGTCCAAGAATGATTTTCAGAGGTTCGCAAAATCCAGATAACAATAATTAAAAAACTACCCCAATAAACTGAAATAAATTGTGTTTGAGTTAAGGAAATTAAAATTGCAACCCATGGCGATTTAATCAAAATCATGCGGTAGAAGGGGTTCAGATATTTGGAAATATTTGCGCTATTTTGTAATAATGAACGCCAGTAAAAACGGCCAATGGCTAAAGAAAAAGCGACAGAAATTCGGGGAATATAATAAAACAGTATGTGGCAAAAAAGTAGAGAGCCAACACTTCCAAAGAGAATGTCTTCGTTGGCCATGGGTTCCTCATTTTTGCTTTTTTAAATTTAAGATTTTAAAAATCGACATTCATTTATCAATGGATTTGTTCCATCAGGCGATTTTACTAAATTTTCTTCTCTTAAAAGCGTGACTTCGGGGTGGTTTGGAGCTTCAAAAATTGTGACTCCACAATGAGGGCAGTCAATTTTAACTTGCGGGACAATAGGTGACCCTTGCTCAAATGCAATGTGAAAGCGTCGGCGGCAAACAGTGTTGTCAATTTCAAATTTCTGGTAGCTGCGTTCTGCTTCTGAAGGGGTGTTCATGGTTGTGGCCCTTTATAAATGCGACTTTAACATTAGACTTGGCTTTATCTTAATTTGAGTCTCCCTGCAAAGACAGTCCAAAGACTTGTCACAAAGTGGACCACTGTGTTTAAGTGTGGGCCATCAACTTTTGATCGCAAACAGGGAGAATGGCATGGCTCAAGGTCTACTCGCAGGCAAACGTGGTTTGGTGCTTGGTGTTGCAAATAATAAATCTATTGCCTGGGCCTGTGCTCAAGAGTGTATTAATCAGGGTGCAGAACTTGTTTTTAATTACTTGGGTGCAGCGCAAGAAAAAAGAGTGCGCGAATTAATTTCTAGCAAACCGGGTTCTCTGGCGCTTCCTTGCGATGTTACAAATGACTCAGAAATTGAATCCCTGTTTGAACAAATCAAGCAAAAATGGAACGGGCTAGATTTCGTTATTCATTCCGTGGCCTATGCCGAAAAAGAAACTTTGCGTGCGCCATTTTCGCAAACATCGCGGGCGCATTTTGCTCAAGCACTCGATGTCTCGGCATATTCGCTCATTGCAGTGGCTCGCTCTGCAGCTCCTCTTATGAAAAATGGCGGTAGCATTGTGAGCATGTCTTATTATGGTGCCGAAAAGGTTGTGCCAAAATACAACGTCATGGGAGTTGCTAAAGCTGCGCTCGAAGCATCGACTCGTTACCTTGCCGAAGACTTAGGCGCACAAGGAATTCGTGTGAATTGTTTGAGTGCAGGGCCCTTGCGCACTTTGTCTTCGTCTGCAATTCCGGGCATTAAAACAATGCTAGAAGCAGCACAAAAACACGCTCCTCTTAAAAGAAATGTGACCATGGAAGACGTAGGTCGTTCCTGCTTGTATTTGATTTCAGACCTTTCGTCGGGCGTTACTGGCGAAATTTTGCACGTAGATTGCGGCTATAATGTACTGGGAATGTTTGCTGCGACAGACGGCGGCGAATGAAACTTTATTTAACTTTCCTGAAAGAAATAATTGCATTAACTGGTGTAGTCATGGCCGCATTAAGTTCAGTCATGTTTTTATTTCGTATATTAAATTTTGTAGAATATATTTTTATTTCACAAGATGGCCTTGTGTCTTTTTTTATGTTTGTAGTGTTTTTGTTTCCTTCAATTTTTAAATTTACCGTTCCCATTTCGCTTCTCATTTCTACTACGGTTGTTACTTTACGCATGTCCCATGACCGAGAACTCGAAGCCTGGATGGCTGCGGGTGTGGGGGTTTTGCGATTTTGTGTGGCTCCTTTTTTTTGTGGAACAATCGTGACTTTGCTCACTCTTTGGAGTGCGCTTTACTTAGAACCTTTGTCGCGCCGAGAATTTCGGAAGTTTAAATGGATGCATGCCAGGCGAAGTGTAGAGGCACTTATAGAAAATAAACTCAAAGAAAAAACATTTTTGTCGGAACTCTTTCGTACTGGCGAGTCAAGCATTTCTTTTTATGTCGATAAAACAGACGATTCTCGCCACGAATTTAAGGGTGTATTTTTGTCTATTTCTGAAAATAAAAATGCATTTTCAACCGTAGTTGTTGCAGAATCAGGCTCGTTACGGAAAGAAATGCGCAATGGATATTCCGATTATGTTTTCACTTTAAGAAACGGCACCACTTATAGCCCTCGCATTGAGCAAGGTAAGCCGCCACAGTGGAGCACATTGCATTTTGCCGAATCGCGTATGTCATTGGTTAATTTATTTAGCAAGCAATTCGACCCTGGAAGTTTTGATTCGAATGATATTCGATCTCTATATCCTTCAGAATATTTGAAAGAGCTCAAGAAAATTCGAGAGGGCGACGTTAATTGGCGTCAAAATCAGCGCATGGTTCGAGACCACGGATTTTTTTATGAACAAGTAGCCGTGCCTTTTTCTTGTTTATTTTTGCCCATCATTGGAGTGTGTTTGGGCATGCAAGACCCGCGACGCAAATCCAGCACAGCCTATTTAGGATTGGGCATTTGTCTGCTTTTTTACTATGCTTCTGTCATGCTTTGCCAGCAATTGGCGTTGCGTAATTTTGCACCACCCGAAATTACGCTTTGGCTTCCACCTTTAATTATGTTGATACTTACGCTGTTAATGTTGCGCTGGCGAGCCACAAATCCTCCTTCAACTGGATTTATAGAATTTCTGCGGAGAAAGTCATGATTCTTTCTCGTTACGTTGCTAGAGAGTTTTTAAAATTAATCGGATTTTTACTTTTCTTTTTTTTGGCACTCTATTTTGTGGTCGATTTTTTGGAGCAAAATACTCGATATTTTCCAAAATATAAAGCTACTGGAAGCGTAATATTAGAATATTATATAGTGCAAATTCCAAAAATGGTGGTCGATTTACTTCCGTTTACAATTTTATTTGCAAGCATCATTTGCCTTTGGGTTTTTTCACGTAGCGGCGAAATCTCTGCCATGCGTGCGGCTGGGATGTCTATTTTTCGCATTTGTTCGCCCATGCTTTTAATTGGTGCTTTTTTGTCAATTATTTCTTTTATTCTATCGTCAACCGTTGTTCCTCCGCTTATGATTCGAAAAAGTTATGTCGAAACTGTTAAAATTGAAAAACAAACTTTGGGTGCTATTTTTTTTGAAAGCAATTGGGTAAAAGGCGAACAATCTTTTTTGCACTATTCTAAAATCAATGAAATTGAACGGACCCTTGAGCGACCAGAATATTTTGGTGTGACCACGCCAGGTGTGCTCGATTCTTATGTTTTGGCTCAAAGTGCGTTTTTTGATAAAAAGAAAGAGGTTTGGGTTTTAGAAAACGCTCAAGCCACTTATTTTGAAAAATCGCGCGGCAAAAATGCCTTAGGCGTTGAATTTTTTGCGCAATTTGAAACTACAGTGCGCAGTCAGCCTCCACGTATTCTGGTTAATGGTGTGACTCCAGATCAAGTGAGTTATGCCGAACTCAAAGAACTCATCCGGCAGTCTAAAAAGGCTGGCGGCGATGTGTCGGACCGGGAAGTGGATCTGTATCAAAAACTAAGTCAGCCCCTTTCGAACCTACTATTCATTTTCATTGCCATGCCTTTTGCCTTGCGAAAGGAACGACAGGCAGATACATACTTCGGAATCGTAATTTGCCTTTGCGTGGCTATTGTGTATTGGGTAGGAAACATATCCATGCGTAGTATGGCTACCAACGGAGTTCTCAATCCTTTAGTGGCAGCTTGGGCGACTCCTTTAGTACTAGGAATCATGGCCTTTTTTATTGTAAGAACTCTCGACCGAGGTCAGTAACGTGTCAGTAAATTTAAAAAATGCAGATTTGAAGAAAATTTTAGATTCAGTTTCGCAAGGCAATTTAACTGCTGTGCAGGCTCAAAAGCAAATTGAGAAGTTAATTGAGGCGAACACTCCTCAGGCGGAGCCCCTCAAAAAAGCAACAGCAAACGTCTCTACTAATAGTGGAGCGCAAATTTTAGAATCTTCTGAGTCAGAAGAGCCTCGTGAGCGCCTCAAAAGCGCATTCGAAAAACTTCGTAAGTCCGTGAATATAGACGAGCTTTTGAAAATATCTAGCGGCTTGGTGCATCAAATTGCCGAAACCATGCCCCACCCTCTCGAGCGCATTCAAGAAAATATTTCGAGTAATTTTAATACCTTTGCTTTTTCACCAAATGCAAAAGGCATTGATTCTAAATTATCAGTGTTTAGAACTTTACATTTTAGCGACGACTCCGTTGTTACTGATAATCATGTTGTAGGTTCGCAATGGTTCGGCGTTAATTTTTCAGGGACCTCTGAAATTAGTAAAAATAAATTCACTGCGGTTCAATTTAGCGAAGTTGCTGTGATGCGTTCTAATTTTGTATCGAATGTTTTAGGTCTGACACGCTTGTCTAATGCAAGTTTTGAAGAAGCCCGGTTTGAAGAAAATAAAACTTCCCGTTCTACATTTTCTGACTTTTGTCTGACAGAGTCCGATTTTACTGGAAATCGTCTTACTAAATGTGAATTTGCACAAACTGTTGTCAATGCCAGTCGCATTGCTCAATGTGTTTTCAATTCTTCAGATTTTAAAGAATGTGAATTCGATCAGTGCGATCTTCAAGGCCTTACATTTGAAAACTGTATTTTTAATGAGTGCACGTTTCAAAATTTAGAAATAATTTCGAAATCGGCAATGGTTATTTCTAATCACGATTTTACAGGGCGTGTGTTCTCAGAAATGAAAACCATAGAAGAGCTCTTAAAAGCCTTTGAGAGTTGTGATGCTTCTTCTGATGCATTGGCTGCAACGGCAGAAGAATCTGAAACCAGAAAAGCGCACACCGACTCTGCATCTCAGAATAGAGTTGCTGCTGAATCGGCAAAAAAATCTGCTGCTGTGCAAAATAAAGCTGGAGCGCAAGCCGCTGCATTTAATTCTCAAAAAAAAGAAACCAATTTTAATGAATCAAATTCTGTTGATTCTGCTTTGCCTAAAATTGTTATAAATAACAACCGTCGTACTAAGAACAACGATACTTCTAGCGAGAGATCTTCGAGCAACAGTCGACCTTAATTCATTTTCGCGTTACAAATGTGCCCGGATGCGTCATTGCTCCGGGCATCTTTTTGTTTGGCGCATTTATTTTGTTCCACTCGCATTTTTTGGGAGGACCGAGTTATGGCTGTTAAAGTTGGTATCAATGGTTTTGGAAGAATTGGTCGTTGTGTGGTGCGTGCATTGCAGGAGCATAAAGATATTGAGGTTACGCTCATAAACGACCTCACCGACGCGCACACATTAGCGCATCTCTATAAATATGATTCCGTGCACGGAACGGCACCTGAGACTGTAGAAGGCAAAGATAATTCTTTGATTATCAATGGTCGTGCCATTCAAATCACTGCCATTGCAAACCCTGCAGAAATTCCCTGGGGTCAAAATAAAGTTGATGTTGTGTTGGAATGCACTGGTCGATTTACAAAAGCAGACGAGGTTTCGGCGCACTTGCGAGCCGGCGCAAAAAAAGTGTTATTGTCCGCGCCCGGAAAAGCAGTCGATAAAACTCTCGTAGTTGGTGTGAATCATACAGAGTTTGACACTAAAATTCATCACATCGTGAGCAATGGTTCGTGCACAACAAATTGCCTAGCGCCAGTTGCAAAGGTAATTCACGATTCTTTTGGAATTAAAAAAGGTCTCATGACCACTATCCATTCCTATACAAACGATCAAAAAATTCTCGATTTACCGCACTCCGATTTGCGTCGGGCACGAGCGGCGGCGCTTTCGATGATTCCAACTAGCACTGGCGCGGCCAAAGCGATATCTGAAGTTATTCCTGCATTGGCTGGAAAATTGAACGGCATTGCTGTTCGTGTGCCTACGCCAAACGTGTCGTTAGTCGACGTCACTTTTGAAACAGATAAAAATGTAACCGCTGCTGAAGTGAATGCAGCATTAAAATTAGCGTCCGAAACAACCCTCAAGGGAATTTTAGGATATTCCGTTATTCCGTTAGTGAGCTGCGATTTTAATGGCAATCCGTTGTCATCAATTGTTGATGCCGAATACACCACAGTCATTGGCGGCAACATGGTGAAAATTCTTGCGTGGTACGACAATGAATGGGGTTTTAGCAACCGCATGATTCAAGTCGCAAGATTGTTGGCAACAGGCCACATTTAATTCATTTATTGAGTCGCGCTCTTCCGTACCAAAGGTGCCTGCCTAGGCGTGCTCGTTTTAATGCTGAGTCTCGCAAATAGCCGAGTAAATTTTCAAACGACATTCCTGCGGCCTGCGCCATGACTGGAAGCACACTATAAATAGGGCTTAATCCTGCCAGAGTGTTCGCTTCCAGAAAAAACACTTCTTCATTTTCATTTGTCTTCCAATCAATGCGCACAAAATCATGAAATTCTAATGCAGCGCTCAAGCGGTAAGTGGCATCAATAATTTTTTGTCGCAGTGCGGTATCTAAAGTAGGGAAGGAAATTCGTTCCTCCCGTCTGTCTTTTGACTTTTCCGACAGACCATAAACGCCAGAGTCGACTTCTATATGTGCGATGGGAAGAATTTTATTTTGCGACCGATCGGAAATAAGTCCAATGAGCGCAGAAGTATATTCAGGGCCATTTAAATATGTTTCAAGCAGAATTCCCTCAGGAAAGCGAGGTAGCAAAAACTCTAAAGTTTTATAGGTTTTTAAACGAGAATCAGAAATAGAATATTCCGGGTCGATTCCCATTCCCGATCCTTCGCCGTCGGGTTTAATAAAATGCGGACGATTTAAAAAATGATCTGGAATCTGATTTAAATCAGAAATTCTGTTGACTAAGTGAAACTCTGCAGTAGGAATGTCGAGTGAGCTGCACACAATTTTTGTTAAACTTTTTTTCATCGACACAGCGTGGCCTAATGGCGATGCGCCTATGCAAGGCACTCCTGCCAGTTCGCATAATGATGCGATCCATCCTTCTCGCGAAAGGGATCCGTAGCCCTCTGCAACTGAATGCACGAGCGACAATGAATTAAAATTTTCTGCCCATTTCAAAAAGAAATTCGCATCGAGTGGTAATTCACAAATTTCATATCCTAAGGCGCCCCAAGCATTTCGCAGTGCATCAAGAGTTGCTTGGCTTTCCCATTCTGCATTTGAATCGTCGGCAAAAATCATTTCACCTTTGCTTTCCAATAGCCGCGGCACATCGTAAATGAAGCCGATCTTTGGTTTTATTTGACGGTCATCGCAATGCAAAAAATGTTGCTGTTGTTGGAAAAAAATCGCCACGTCACTTTTCATAATTTTAAATCCTCATTTTTAAAGTCCGATCACTACCATTTTTTTTTTAGATGTATTAGGGTGACAGGAGTTGAGTTTTGGGTTCACAGAATTTCAGTTTTGTTTCTGTATCTTCTGTTCCCTTTTTTGTTGAATTGTCATTGTTATAAGGAGTTTTCCAATGGTTGTTAAAAAGAAGCCTGTAAAGGCTGCTAAGGCTGCACCAAAAAAAGCTGCGCCTAAAAAGGCTGCTGCTAAGGGCGCGAAAAAAGTTAAGAAGAAACCTGTTGCTGCTAAAAAGCCTGCTAAAGTGAAGCGCGCTGTAGCAAAACCTGGTGCCAAGAAAAAAGTTGCTGGCAAAGTTGCTGCTAAAAAAACTACAGCAAAAAAGACAGTTAAAACTGCTAAAAAAACCACAGCTAAAAAAACAGCTAAAAAATCAGCTACCAAAGCTGCTCCACGCAAAAGAGGTCGTCCTCCTAAGTCTGAAGTGAAACGCCGTGGTCGTCCCAAAAAAGTTGTAGAAAAACTTCCTAAAAAACGCGGTCGTCCGAGCAAGCTTGAAAAACTTCGCCAACTCGTTCGTCGCGGTCGTCCTCGTAAAGACCAAGCTGAAGAATTAAAAGCAGTGCGCCGTCGTTCTAAAGAACGCGCATCTAAGCACTCTGGAAGCATGTCAGAGGGCGGCGCGGTTTGATTTCAAACCCGTCACTTTTGTCACATCCTGTTTTTGAATCAGATTTGCTCAGTCTCGATGTTTCGGCACTTGTTTATTGGTATCAAGCATCGCGGCGCGTATTTCCTTGGCACTCTCCAATTTCTGCTTATGCAACTTGGGTGTGCGAGGTTATGAGTCAGCAAACTGTTTTAAAGGCAGTTGTTCCAAAATTTGAGGCATTTATAGCAGCGCTTCCCAATGTGGAAGCGCTTGCTTTTGTTTCAGAAGAAAAATTGAGAATTTTGTGGGCGGGCTTGGGTTATTACGCCCGTGCTCGCAATTTGCAAAAAGGTGCGCAGTATATTTTACAAAACTGTGCAGGTGTTTTGCCTTCGACTTATTCAGAATGGCTAAATGTTCCTGGTTGCGGCCCTTATACGGCTTCTGTTATTGCCAGTATTTGTTACGGCGAATTCAGTGCCTGCGTAGATGGAAATGTCATTCGAGTTGTGAGCCGATTGTTGGCATTGCAACAAGAAGCGTGGCTGCCCGCAGGACAACTTAAAATAAAAAACTTTGTGCAAACCCAAATAGTAAAATCAAATGCCCCCGGAGATTTTAATCAAGCGATTATGGAATTGGGAGCAACTCATTGCTCTAAGCAATCGCCGCAATGCGATTTGTGTCCCATTCAGAGGTCATGCGCGGCCTATGCTAAAGGAATTGTAAATCTCTGTCCTCCTGTAAAACCGCGTCAGGAGTGGAAAGAAGTAGCTCTTAAGGCTTTTGTGCTATGCGACAACTCGCACCAACAAGTTTTATTGGTCAATCGTCAGAAAGGCTTTTTAGCCCGCACTTGGGGGCTGCCGCTGCTCGATACCCGTGCAACCAAACAAGCGGCCGCCTCGAGTGGTTTCGAAAAATCTGCAGTGGCCATGAATTTTAAAGTGACGCACACTATTACAAATCATCGCATACAAGCAGAAGTATTTAAGTTAAATTTAAAAGATTCTGAAAATTCCAATCTAGAATTGATGAATATAAAAAATGCGCTGCATTTTAGTGAGTCTCAATGGGTCGATGTTCATAAAGTAACACTACAACTTTCTTCATCCCTCGATAAAAAACTGTGGAATGCATACTTGAAATCTTTAGAATTGGACTCACAGAGCAAACTTTTTTGACGTCGGGCAGCTCCAAATCTTTTTTGCTTCCACAAAAAAACGCAAAATGGCGTAAGATGCCTTCAGGTGACAAAAAGCCAACTCAATTTGTTGTTGGCGCAATGGAACGACTCACTTGAGGACGACGCACATGAACAAACCAGGCAACATGTTGCCTCCTTACATCAATGGCGAATTCGTGAGTTTGGCCAAACCTGAGCGGGTTTTTCAAGCTGCAAATCCTATTAAACCTGGTGAAATCCTCTCAATTGCGGGTTGGCACAAAGACTCCGTTGAGCAAATTGTCGATGGCATGAAGTCGGCGCAAAAAACTTTTGCAAAACTCGATTTTAAAGCAAGGCTCTTTCAAGTGGAGCGTCTAGTTGCTTACTTGCGAGAAAATTCGGACGAAATTAAATCGCATCTCATGATTGAATTGGGGCGTTCGCGCTTTGCGGTAGAAGAAGAATGGCGATTGTGCGAAATGCTTTTTGCAATATTGCCCGATTTTTGTCGCGAATCTTTGTCCGAAAAAACAGTTCATGCTGAAGGTGAAAAATCGTCTGGTAAAATGTGGGCCTATGCCCCCGTAGGTTTAGTATTAATATCTGCCAATGTTTCATTGCCTTTTTATTCTCTTTTATCGGCAATGTTGCCGGCATTGGTTGCAGGTAATTCGGTTTGTTTGCGACCTTCACAACATTGCGCTTTGTCTGGTTCAATCATTGCACAAGGAATTCATCAGGTAGAATGGATTCCAGGGTTGGTGCAGGTTGTGTATGGCGATCTCGAAGTTTACCGCCGCCTCATATTAACTCACCAATTTGACACTGTGTTGTATTCTGGTGGCGAAGAATCTTTAGAACAAATTCGTCGCGATTTATCGACACATCAAAACACGCGATTGGTATTGTGCAGTGGCGGAAAAAATGCTGCGCTTATTCTACCGACAGCAAATATCGATGACGCCGTAGCACAAAGTGTTTATGGCGCATGTGTCGATTGTGGTCAGCGGATGGAATCTACTGGTTTGATTTTTGTAGATTCTAAAATTTCAGATGAATTTATTGATAAACTTGTTCAATCCATCAAAGGGCTTCCTATTGGGGTTAAAAACGACCTAAATGATGCGAGCCAACATGTTATGGGGCCTCTGTGTGGCGTCACTTCTTGGGAACGATTTTTGCGATTTCAGGGAATAGCTGCGCGCGAATCAGACGAAACGCTGCGTTGGGGTAAGCCCATCGACAACGAAGGCAACGGATTTTTTGTGTCTCCCGGGGTTCATTTGATTGGAGCACAAAAAATTAAGAAAAGTGTTTATGCGTCAAATGCATTTTTTGGACCCGATTTAGCAGTAGTCCCTGTTTCTTCTGCCGACGAAGCAATTGCGGTGCTCGATGAATTAGGTGCCGCCCGTGCTTTGTCTGTGCACACAAGTTATGAAGAAGAAGTGCGGTACGTGAGGCAAGCTTGCAACGTGCCAACTGTTTTGTGGAACAGCCCTACAACTTTGCTCGACCCTCATTTGCCAACAATTGGTCGTGGGCGTGCAGGAAATTCATACATTACTGGAGTGCGATTTTTGTTCTCTACAGTCTACCCCAAAACTTTAAATTTGCGTTCGTTGGCGTTGGTATTTTTTATATCAATGGTCTCCATTTTTAGTGTTTCAAAATCTTTCGCCGATTATCGTAAAGCCGTGGAAGGCAACGAAGTGGTAAAAGGTAAACTCTACCCTAAAAGCAATCGCATCGAAATCAATGCCGTGCAGGGTGGGGGTATTTTAAATCAGTCGTACTTGCGAACCTATTTAGGAGCTTTTGGTGTCACTTACCATTTTAACGAATGGCATGCCATAAATGCCGATTTTTTATTTGGAATCACTTCTGACTCTGGTGAGAGAACTTGTGTCGAGAATTTTTATTTTAAGCCCGAAGCTGCGGACCGCGACGGTGGCCCCAGCCCTTGCGACGTTGGCGACACAACTGACCCTGCTGGCGGAAGTCCCGTGAGCGACACAGACAAAGAAAATTCATTTAAACGCAAACCTGCATATGTTCCCATTCGACAATTAGATGCTTTAGTGGGCCTTAATTATCAGTGGACACCTGTTTATGGCAAACAATTGTATTTTTTATCGTACGTAGGATATCTCGATTTATTTGTGAATATCGGCCTAGGATTGGCTCGTACTACATATTGGCCTCTTAAAGAACGACTCGACAACGGCGATTCTATTTATGAAAAAGGGACTAAAACACGAGGTGAATATGGCGCTGTGGGCCGTCCTTTGCCGGTAAAAAGCTCAAATTTTGCTTTTGACTTTGGTTTAGGTAACAGATTTTTCTTTGGAAATAATTTTCTAATAAATATGGAATTGCGCGATTATACTATTTTTGGCGACGACGCCAAGGGTGGCAGCGACTGGATGAATTTTGTTGCCGTTTGGGGTGGGTTGGGAATGATTTTTTAATGGCTTCGACCTTTGTGTGACGTGAATACTTATGGCCTCAATTTTATATGTTCCTGCGCCAACATACATCACTGAAAATCCGGAACTGGCTGCAAAAAGAAACACAGCTCTTACCACTTGGACCAGTTCTTTGTTACCTTTGCTGGGCAATCCGACCGAAACTGGAAAATTGGAACGAGGTGCTTTTCGAGGCGCACGAACGTTTAGTTATTCCGGTTCTAACTCTGCGGTACTCGCTGTTTATGCCCTCACCATGCCTGGTAAAATTCAAACTACCGAATTTATTCGCGTTGCAGCACTCATCAGGCAAAAAGATTGTGTGTTAATGGGTTCTACCTGGCAAGCAGAAATGCCGTTGAGTAGTGCAGATATTCCAGCTTTTTTAAAACAAACTGCACCCTCGCTGCAGTCAATCAAAAGTCGAACGCCGCGCCTCGCAAGTTCATTTCAATTTAAAGCACTGGCAGAAGGTCCTTTTGCAGTCAGAAGCCAGGTGTTATTCGATCTCATTGGTGGCGAACGCATGGCAGCCAAGGGATACGCCGTTGACTCTGCAACGAGTCGCATGAGTTGTGCAGCGGCAGGGCCTGTTTCGAATGCATATCCCGCCAGACCTCACCGCTTGGTTATTGGGCGGTTTCAGTTTTTAAATCCAATAGCAGGTGCCTGGCCACAGGCTTTTTCGCGCGTAGAATGGAATGCGGGAGTTTTTGGCGAAAAAAAACAACCATTGTTTGAATCAAAAACTTCTGTGCTATGGGACCCCGATGTCTTGTTAAGTGCATCGGCATTTAAGGTGTTAGAAGAGTCGTCACACGAAATGAATCGTCCGTCATTTAAAGTTATAAAGCGCGAAGGTCGTTGGGTATTTCTCGACAGGGGTAGGGCCTTTGGTCTTGAAATTGGCATGCATTTGCAAAGTAACAGTGGTGCTACGATGCATGTGATTCAATTTGCACCTGCGGAATCGCAGGCCGATGTGGCAGTGGCTTTGGTACGCGACGAAAAGTTAGAAAATAAAGTAAAAGTAGGCGATGAAATCACTTTCGACAATACTATTTTTCCTCCTCAAACGCAGAAATAAAAATTGAAGTTTGCATCCCATTTCAATTGATGCTTTTATTGAGGCGACTGTTCTCAACTATTATGGGGGTTTTCTATGGCTCGCGAAATTCGTAGTTTTAAGCATCTTTTGGGCAAACTCGATGGCATCAGTGACGGACAACTCGAAGCGCATTTTGGCTTGTACGAAGGCTATGTCAAGAAGTTAAACGAAATTGAAGAAAAGCTTCAAAAAACAGATCGCTCGCTTTCAAACTATAGTTTTGGTGAATATGCCGAACTCAAAAGACGCCTTTGCGTACCTTACAATGGCACATATTTGCACGAAATGTATTTTGATAACATGGGCGCAGCTGCACAACCTAGTGCTGAATTCACAAATTTAGTAAACAAGTGTTTCGGTAATATGGACACTTGGAAAACCGACGTTAAAGCCACAGGTCTTGCGGTTCCTGGCTGGGTTGTCACATGTCTCGAAACCACTACAGGCCGCATCGAAAACATTCAATTGATGGAACATCATATTGGTTTTCCTGTGAATCATTTGCCATTAATGGTCATGGACACTTGGGAACACGCATTCTTTTTAGACTTTAAAGCCAACCGTGGTGCTTACATTGATACCTTCTTTAAAAATATCAATTGGACAGCAGTAAACGAAAGAGTTGCAAAAGCCCTGAAAGCTGCAAATTAAAGATTTAAAATTAATATCTCAGATTTTTAAGATTTTTTGTCTTTCTTAAGCCACTAAATTAATTGATAAAACAAATGGAACTCAAGTTTTGAATTCCATTTGTCGATGAGTCTCCTGTCTGCGCGCTCTTTGGCGGTAAACGGGAGATCTGACTATGCTCAAAAATTTTCGTTTTGAAGATTTTCAAATTATTTTAAAAATTATTTTAAATTCAAAATTTATTTTTGCTGATTTAAAAACTATTCAAATTGCATTCCATAGAATAAAACTACTTTCATTTGTATTTTCATTTGCACTTTTGGTTTCCTGCGCCGAAAAAAAATCAGTACCTTCGCCAGAAGTTGTGGTGAGTCCAGCGGAATCAAAAAATGGAGAACAAAAAAAGAGTGGCGTCGACACTCTTGGACCAACAAATTCGGTTCAAGATCTTCCCTCCAACGTCGTTGCAGACGAATCATTAAATCTTAATTTCGAAAATCCAAAATTGACAGGCAGCGAAACCCTCAGCAAAAACGCCCATGCGGACAACGTAAAAATACCTGAGGGACTCACATTAGTCGGAACATTAAACCGCGGTCGAAATACGGTCATCTATATTCATGGATGGACTGCCTCCGGAGAAGCTGAAAATTTTGTGGCTGCAGAAGATTGGAATCGCAAAGGCTTCAATACTTTTATTTTTCGATGGCACCGCGACTCTTTTGAAGACGCAAAAATGCCCTTAAATGCAGAATCACGCATTTACTATTCTGCACTGAATAAATTGCTATCTGACTATCAAAAATTGAGCTCGATTTTAGGTCCGCAATATGCCCAAGAAATACGTGTTGTGGGACATAGTTTAGGCACTCAATTGGCAACTTCATTTGTATACACCTTAATGCAAAAATCCATATCACCTGCGCCTTCGCGTCTCGATATATTAGATCCGTTTGTAGGTCCTTACACACGATTACCAGTGCAGATTCAAGATCAATTAGGAGGTACTTTAATTGGCGATTCAATGTTTAATATGCTTGCAAAAATGCGCGCTCAAAAATATGTTGTGGGTGCCATTTACGCTTCAGTCACCGCGCGTTCTTTTGCAAAAATATTGTACGGAGTTATGCCCACTCAGGTTTTTGCCACCACTTGGCTTGGCAAACTTTCTGCCGATCAGCATATGAAAGTTCTCGATGCCTATTTTAAATCTATTTCAGAAATCAAGCGGCCACAGAGTTCCGACGGGCCCGCATATTCCGCAGTCTACAGTGCGTCGCAGCTCAAAAATGATTCCAATAAAATACTTTGCCAAATGACAGGCATAGACACTGTTACCTTAGCGGACGACACCTATGCCCCATCCCGCGAAGTTCCTTTGATTGGAAAATTGGGTTCTTTTTGCATCTAAGTTGAGTCAAAAAAACGCCTCATTATGTAGAAGGTGCGGCACCCACGTGTCAAACTATTTCTGACTTCTACTGCACTTCACGGAGGCTTTAATGCGTTTGTCGTATGTCTTTTTCGCGCTATTTTTCTTAAGTATCTCTTGCACCAAAACTCCATCAAAAAATTCTACCAATGCCACGTCATCCTCAGTAGATTCTAGTTCGCTTTTTGGAGTCAGTAGCACAAGTGACGAAGGAGTTGCAGTTCTTCATTATTTGAATTCGAACGACACCTCGGCCAGCGTATTGGTACAAGCTGGACTTTCAAATACTCTAGCGAACCGCATTCGCGACCGGAAAAACGTAACAAAGGGCAAAATGCGTTTTTGGGATTTAGAAAAAGAAATGAATGGTCTTTTTCAAGAATCTGATATGAAAAATCTTGTGAAGGCAGTGATAGACAATGGCATGTTGGCAAAGGCTAGAGAAATACGCATAGCAGCTGAAAAAGCATCTGCTGATAAAGCTTCGACAGAAAAAGCAGCTGCTGATTTAAAGAAACAAAAAGACAGTGGCATTCCTGTGCCTCCGCCCGTTACACCTGCATTCGAAATGAATTCAGATCCCTATAATCCAACAACTTGTCAAGGTGAACCTTTGACTTTGGAAGAAGCTAAAAATGCTTTTCAAAGTGGCGCTCTCATGGCTAATTTAGGTAATTATGTCGTTCACAGGCGCGAAAGAACTTGTAACGCTATTTCTGGGTGTGGGGAGTGGTCGAAGTCGACGACATTTATTGAAAGTTCCAATGGTTCCATGACAAATAATTTAGAACTCAAAGGAAATATAATTCTCAAAATTCAGGATGATAAAATTCAATTGAAACTTTTTAACGGCGGAATCCCAAATAGTGGCACAAGTTGTTCTTCGATTCCCAGTAAAGAAATAACTTGCGGTGGGTATTACTATTCCAGTGGATCACAATGGGGGGGGAGCGGCGGAACGTATTCTACAGAAAACCAAACTGGCGAATTTACGAAAATGACAGGTGTGCTCACTTCCCGATGCCTCCAGTTGAAAGCCACCGAAAAATATATGGGTAAAGACCGCGAATATGCCATAATTGGCGCCGTTGGGCGCGGAGTTCCCATAGGTAAATCGGCTTGCGAGCCTGGAACCACTCAAATGGAATGCGGAGGGCAAGCAGCAAGTAAACTCACAACATGTTGTCGGAGTGGAACTACGACATGCCCAAGTCGAGGCTGTGATTGTTTTAGTTCGTGCAATTAAAAATTAATTTCTAGTGTTGAGTTCTTGTTTTTTTGACTTTGCGCAAAAAAAAATGCCCGGTTTTTTCGCATTTACTATTTTGCAGGAACAGCACTTGAAGCTTTAAGCATTTTGAGAGTGTCAGAAACTAATTTAGCGTCCAAAGCCGGATCGACCTTGTCGTTGATGTATCGAATTTTAAGTTCGGGGTCCACAATAAAAGTCCAGCGCTTTGCCATGCCCACAATGGGCATTTTAACACCATATTCAGAAATAGTTTTTGAATTGGGGTCTGACAAAAGTGAAAAAGTCAGTTTGTGCTCTTTGTGAAATGCCGCTAATTTTGTGACTTCATCGGAGCTGATTCCGAAAACTTCTGCGCCTTCTTTTCGAATGACACTCACAGAATCTCTGAACGCACAAGCCTGAGTTGTGCAACCAGGAGTCCCAGCTTTTGGATAAAAATAAAGAACCGACCATCCCTTATTTTTACGCTCAGACAATTGCACATCTTTGCCATCTTGATCTTTCAAACTAAACAAAGGCGCTGAACTACCTACTTTTAAGGGCTCGGCATGTGCAACGGAGACTGCAGTCATTGATAAGATTGAAATGACACTCGCAACACATTGAAAAGAATTTGGCAACTTCATCTTAGCCTCCCTAAATTTACACTAAAAAAACAAAAAATTTCACTCCCATAAATTAACACATAGGGTAGTAAAAATAAAATAAATTGAAAATTATAAATTTCACCAATGAAAATGAATTATTTTTGCAAAAATCTATTTGTTTCCTGCTGGACGCAAACCCGACAATACAGACGAATCTATGACATCCTGCTCCACATTTCTGGCCGGAAAAGGACTCTGATTTTCGGGTGCTAAAACGCCTAAGGTAACAAGTTGTGCTCTAAAATTATGGTCCTTGCGCAAATCTTCTAAATCCACGTCTGTCTGCGCGGCGCGCATGAGTTCGTCGCTGAGCCCAATTGCAACGCGTAACCCATTCAAAGCCTCTTGTTTGCGGCCTAAAAGTGCGAGCATGCATGCTTTGTTGTAGTGGTGCGAAGGTTGGTCCGGTTTGAGCAGCGCTGCGGTTTCAAAATCTTTGAGTGCATCGTCAAACCGGCTTCTTTTGTACGCAATGTTTCCTTTAGCAGCATACAAATCGTCGCGTTCTGGATTCAGGGCTATGGCATTCACAAAATGCCCATTTGCGCTTTCGTAATCTTTTTTCTCGAGTGCAACGTTGCCAAGAGTGATATGAGTATATTCCATTGCCGGAAATTCCATTGCAATTTTTGCAATGTCCGCAATAAAATACTGCTCTTTTTTAATCTTTTTAAATTCTTCAAAAAATCCAACCACGAGCCTTTGGTTGTCGCCAGCCAAAGTCAATGCGCTGTGTCCTGTTTCCAATCCAGATTTGGTTAGGCCTGCTGAAAAATAGGCGAGTGCCAGATGTCCTTCTGCCAACGCAACAGTTTCGGTACGAATTCCGTTGTGTTTTAAAAGTTCGTATTTAAGTTGGCCCAACTGAAAAATAGCTTCCGTTGGTTTTGCCAATAAAGTATAGTCCAAAACTCCCAATTGGAGGCGACTCTCGAGAATATTCCCCATTTTTATTGCTTTTAAAAATGAATCACGTGCTTGAGAATTATGCCCTTCTTCTAAAAAAGCCATTCCTGCCCTGTGCCAAAGCCAGCGGTCGGGGTGCACGGCTGCGAAATTTGCGATGGTTTCGCCCACGTGGTTTTTGGGTGCAGCATTTTTTAATGCCATTGCAATTGCTGGCGAAAGATCGTCCATATCGTGGTCACGCGAAAGAGCAATTTGCGCTGCTTCTAGCGAGCGGCGTGGGTTTGAATCGCTCCAATAACGCGCTTCAAATGCCTTTGAATCTGTGTGGTCTGGGAATTGTTTTAATGTCGCTAAATAGAGGGCCATACCCTTCTGAAATTGGCCCATTGCCAGTAGAATTTCACATTGTAAAAAATCGCCTAGGGGGCGCTGCGGTGCCAGTTCTTTTACGTGGGTCACCATTGCAGCAGCATGATGCAATTCTGCAGGGTCTTTAATTCCATTGGCAATTTGCCACAAAGTAAACCTTGCCAGTTCGGCGTAAACTTCTGGCTCTTGGGGTGCCAATCGCGCTGCTTCTATGAGGCTATTTTCTGCCAAATTGCGATCTTCTGGCAAGGCATCTACTATAAGTCGTTTGGCCTCGTGTAATTTTAAAAATGCTAGTTCCCGTTTCGTTTTCGATTGAAAAGAAAACGTCGACTTTTGTTGGTCGGGGTTTTCCAACGATGCTTGACTCCAAGTTGCAGGAAAAATCCCGCAAAGAGCGCCCAGTAAACTTAATGATCCGAACAATCGCTTCACAGGCACCTCAACGCCGTTTATCCTGATTGTCGTATCGACAGATTTTTCATTGTTTTTAATGGGAGAGCGGAAATAATTTCGCACTTTGATAAAAGGAAGGCTGGAACCAGCTGTGGCGCGACGTCTATTTTTGTGGTTTCTTTATGGATATTACGTACTTCTTAAAAAGACCCTCCGTTTTGAAATTGCCGGAATCGACAAATTAAAAAGCGAAATTGAGGCCGGTGCTTCGCCAGTTTTTTGTGCAGCTCACAATGACTTGCTCCTTTGCGTCCTTTCATACGATGGGAGTCCGGCCACTTTAATTGCTTCGCAAAGCAAAGATGGTGAAATGATTGCAAGTATTTTGGAGCGTCGGGGGTTTAGTGTCGTGAGAGGATCTTCGAGTAGGGGAAGTGTTCAGGCATTACGAGAGCTTAACGTAAGTGCGAGCAATGGCTACGCCTTAGGAATCACTTTCGATGGCCCGCGTGGGCCTCCACTTATCCCTAAGAGGGGGGTGGCGCAGTGCGCATGGGCAAGCAATGGCAGCGCGTTTTTTGCATATGCTGAATTGTTACCTTCCAAAATATGGGGGCGGCCATTGTATGTCAGATTGAATTCCTGGGATCGGTTTTTGTTACCTTTGCCCGGTGCTCGATTTAAAATGCATTTTATTAAAATAGAAGTGGATGCAAATAAGGCTGAAAATCCAGAATTATGGCGAAAAATGTTTTTGCAGAATCTGCAAGTAGAAGCCCAAAAGGCGCACGGTGCGCTCTATTTAGGTTGGACTCGTATAAAGAATAAAGAATAAAGAATAAAGAATAAAGAATAAAATCGCTAATTATTCGCCGCTATTCTCATCTGGCACATGTAAAACATCTACTCTAAAGTCGCCGTCGCCAAAATCGGCATACACTACATTTCGGCCGTTGTGTTTTGCAGAATAAAGACATTTATCGGCCCGAGCTAATACGGTTTCGCGTGTTTCAATGCCCGATAAAAACATACTTACGCCCACTGATGTAGATACTGGAATGTGTTTTCCATCAAAGATAAATTTTGCATTGTGAATTGCTTGCCTAAATTTTTCGGCAGCAATGCAGCATCCGCGAGGAGTTGTGCCTAACAAAATACAAATGAGTTCTTCACCGCCGTACCGGCCAAGTATGTCCGATTTTCGTGCTGTTGCTTTTAGAATTTTTGAAGTTTCTGAAAGCACATAGTCGCCCGCTTGGTGCCCATATGTATCGTTCACAGTTTTAAATTTATCGAGGTCAAACATTAAAATGCCCATGGAAGGTGAGACGCCCGTGTTACGGCAGCGCTCCAATTCCTTGTCCATAAAGCCTTCAAAATAACGACGCGTAAATAGAGTAGTAAGCGGATCGGTTACGGATTGTATGGCTTTTTCTTTGTATTTACCTTGCAAATTCGATTCAGCTGTTACATCTCGCATTACCACGCATGCACCCAATACTTTGCCGTCGGAATCCATATACGGAAAACTACTGATTATAAGCTGGAGCTCTTCACCACTTGCAATTTTTAATCCATGAACTTCATCAATTCTCAAAGGAGTTGCACTTGTGAGAATCATGTCGAATGCAGATTGCTGCGAACTGGGGATTTCTGTTTTAAGAGCGTGTTCAATATTTGCAATTTTACGCGCATCAACAGCCCGGATTCCAAGCATATTACAAAACATTTGATTGAATTTAAGTACTTTTTTCTCGTGATTTAATAGAATAAACGCATCTAAGAATATGCGTGTAAAGTCTCTATGAATCTCGAATTGGTCGATAAATCGAGAATCGAGCGTGGTCGAAGTTTCCATTCCTGGTTCCTTCGTGTTGTCTGACTGCGTCATAACTGCTCTTCCCTAATTTCAGCTCAAAAAAAGCATTTCAATCACAATGCCGTTCTTCGGCTTGGTTCGCAGAGTCTTAACGACAATCCAAAAAACATCAATCATTTCATCGCTTATTACCGCAAGAGGAACGCAAAATACTCGTCTTCCAGTTCCTCAGTCTCCATTTCTTGATTGCAAGTCGCACAAGTACGGGGCTCGGGAATGGATTTAGGGGCCAGTGACGCAGTTTCAATCAAAACTTTTTGAGGTTGTTGGCATTGAGTGCAATCTTCTCGAACGTAATTAGTGTAAAAACTCTTAATGGTTGCTTTGTCTTTAAAGCTTGGAATCATATTGATTTGCATAATGACATCGGGCACGCATTCTTCAAATATAACATTGCGTCCTTCTTCGGCGATGCGCAAGAATTGAACCCAGGCGCGCACACCCAAGGAGTTGATTGATTTTACACTAGCAAAGTTAAAAGTAACCGTTGTGGCTCCACCTAACTTAGAAGCTAAAGTTTGCAACGATACTTCGGCGTCTTCGTTGATAATTCCAGAAAGTGCCACGTGTACCGTGTCGTCAGTTTGGGTCAGGCCGTATTCCAAGGAGTCCTCCTAAATTGGCTTGAATGAGAGTCTTGACAGGCCGTGCGAAGGCACGTAGATGAGAGTCTGCTTCACGAAGATTTCAAAATCTATTGTAAGCCGGAGAGCTCATAGGTTTCAACCCATGTGCGCTCATTCCAACAGGGACCTACCGGACCTAGGAATTTTTTACTGGCTCGGATGGCGGAATCGGTAGACGCAGTGGATTCAAAATCCACCGGGGGCAACCCCTTGAGAGTTCGATTCTCTCTCTGAGCACCATTTTTTTCTGTAATATTAAGCTTTTTGTCTCAATTCTTTATCTCATCCTGTTTGCAAATCCAACTGTACTATAGCCTTTATTCAAACTTGCAGATTTAAAAGGACGCGCATTTTGAAATTTTGCCAGACCATTGGAGTCAAAGCTAAGGCTTTGTTCTTTGGAAGCAAATTGCATTGATTTTGTGGCAAATGCAGTTTCGGGGTGGGGTAGGGGTCTTCTGGCGTCGAATCGGCGGTGCATATAGCGCGTGCCATTTTTAGCCAAATTACCATAAGTCGCATAAATTTCAGACCATCTTACTAAACGGTATGGGGCATCGTCATTGTAAGCTGTTTTTTCGAAATAAAGGTTTTGATCTACAAAAATAGCAGCGTGAACAAGGGTTCTAGGAGCTAATTTTTTTGAAACAGTTTCAATTCCCTTTTCGTTTTTGAAAGTTTGAAAATCGCCTTCTTGAGTAATAATAAGCATATCACCAAAGCGTAAATTAGCATTTTCAGAAATGTTAAATTCGGATAATTTGCTGTGTAAAGTATTTTCTTTTGCTGACTTTGGAAAACTTAAATTTTTAATTAAAGATGTTGTGCCGCTTTCATAAGCTTCAATGTATTTTGCAATATTTTTTTCGCGAAACGCTTTTATTTTTTGAAATTGCATCTCTTGCTTGGCAACACTATTTTGCAGTTTAGTTGAGAGTGGGAGCGGAAAACTGTAGCTAGAGTTTTCAAAAACTTTTAAAACTTGGTTGGGTTCGGCGTAAAAAAATGTGAAATCCGATTGTGCTCCCCTGGCAATTTCGTAGGCTGTTCCCCAGCAATTGCTATGCACATCGCCTTCTGATTCAAATCTATTGCCAATAAGCGCTTGCATTTGAGGAATGAGAAAATCTTTCAATTCATAGGCTTCTTTTTTAGAATCCCATTCCGTTTTCGATTTGCCAGAGCTGTACAAGTTTTTGAGCAATTGAAATTCGTTTTCTTTGAGGCCCGTAAACACTATTTTTAATAAGTTGTAATTAAATCCATTTGCATTTTTAAAGTCGCTTTTGTGCCGTTGTGTGAGTTGTGTGTCGTAATAAAATTGCCCCGGAGCTCGTTCTTCAAGGTGATTTAAAAAAAATCCGTTTATGTTTGTTTCTGGAGTTTGAGTTATTATTTTTAATGATGCCTGCGCACTTGTATGGAGCGACACAGTAATAAAAGTCAAAAAGTTCAATGCCATTGCTTTAATGGTCGATTTTTTTCCGAATCTTATCATGGCTTGAGCCCTCCATTGCAAATATGAAGCAATAAAGGTGCCAAAAATTGCTTACAGAAAAGAAAGCAATAACAAATTGTTACGAGAATTTAAGCGGACAAAAATTTGCAAGTGCCTTATCTTGAGACAGCAGATTTGCCAAATTGTTTAAGCATTAAACAGTTTCATACTTTCTCAAAAGTTTCAGACCGGAAGTATGATAACAGAAATATTGTCTTCTCCGCCTCGGGCATTTGCCAAATCTATAAGTGCTGCGCAAGCTTGGTCCCAGTGGGGTTTGTGAGTGGTTAAGACATCATGAATTTCTTGTTGGTTCAATTTGTTACTTAAACCGTCGGAACAGATTAGCCAAACATCGCCATTTTGTGAGGGTATAATGTGACAAGTGGGGTCTGTGGGTGGGTACAAGCCGACATTTCGCACCAACATGTTTTTCATGGGTGAATGACGCGCTATTGCAGATGGTATACCGCGTTTAATTTGCTCATTTTGAAAAGAATGATCGAAAGTCATCTGAAAAAATTTATTATTTCTTAGCAAATATGCTCTACTGTCGCCAGCATAAGCAAGAAAAATTTCCATATTAAACTTAAGCCATACGACCACTGTGGTGCCCATTTGGTGGCATGCGGGGTCGTTTTGAGCTCGATTCGATACAGCGCTTGAGGTGCGCAAAATTGCGTTTTTAAGTGCATCCAGTTTTGCGTCAGAATTAGCGTTTTTTGCAAGGTCCTCATATTCGTCTGAAAGCGATTTGTTCAGTTCTTCGACGCACATTTCGCTGGCAATTTGCCCTCCTAAATGGCCGCCCATGCCATCGGCCAAAACAGCAAATCTGCCATTTGGGTCGATTAATATTGTGTCTTCGTTGCGCATGCGCACTTTGCCTACATGTGAAAGTCCCGTCGGAAATAAATAAGTCATAATTGCGGGGCTCCCAATTGTGATAGGCATTGCGTAATGATAATGGATTGGGTCATGAATTCAAAATGAATGGGAGCCTCACATATGAATTTAGAATCTTTCAATAAGCCCTTCGAGCCGCAATCTGTAGAGCCTTCAAGGCGTCAATATTGGGAGCAACATAAATTCTATGCCAGTGTCCGCGATTCTACCCGTAAACCGTACACAATAGTCATGCCTCCTCCCAATATTACGGGCGATTTGCATATGGGGCATGTGTTAAACAATGCACTGCAAGATATTCTCATCCGGTGGAAGCGCGCCAGTGGCTATGCAGTTTCCTGGATTCCCGGCATCGACCATGCAAGTATTGCCACCGAAGCTAAGGTAACAAAATTATTGGCCGACAAAGGCATTAGCAAACGCGAAATAGGCCGCACTGAATTTTTAAAACACGTTTGGGATTGGAAAAAAGAATACGGCGGACGCATTGTTGGCCTACTCAAAAATTTAGGCATCAGTTGCGATTGGGACCGTCAAGTTTTTACAATGGACGAGCAATATTCAAAATCTGTGACTAAGGCAATTGTTCAATTGCACCGCGATGGCCTTATTTTTAGAGGACATCGCCTTGTGAATTGGTGCCCCGTAAGCCAGTCAGTCATATCTGACGAAGAAGTCATTCCTGAAGAACGCAATGGTCATTTGTGGCATATTAAATATCAAATTGAAGGCGAACCCAATCGATTTGTAATAGTCGCCACCACGCGACCCGAAACTCTTTTTGGAGATTTGGCCGTAGCTGTGCATCCCGACGACGAGCGCTATGCCGACCTCAAAGGCCGACGGGTTATTATTCCTGTTTGCAATCGCTCTGTACCAGTTGTTTTCGATGCTTTTGTTGAAAAAGATTTCGGAACAGGCATTGTTAAAATCACTCCGGCACACGATAAAAACGACTTCGATGTTGGCAAACGCCATAATTTAGGCTTGCTCAATATCATGAACCCCGATGCTTCATTGAACAATGAAGTACCCGAAGCGTACAGAGGCCTCGATAGGTATATTGCACGTAAAAAACTAGTAGCAGAGCTTGAAACTTTAGGCGCAATGGCGAAAATAGAACCGCACCGCCTTGCCATTGGAATTTCGGAACGGGGCAAAGTTCCCATCGAATTTTACTTGAGTGACCAATGGTATATAAGCACCGAAAAACTTTCTAAAATAGCTCTTAATGCTACCAGAACCCAGAAGTTAAAACTGCATCCCCCGCATTTTGAAAAAGTTTGGGAGCACTGGCTTACCAATTGTCAAGACTGGTGTATTTCGCGCCAGTTGTGGTGGGGCCACCAAATGCCCATGTACAATTGTTCTAGTTGCAATCATGTGATGTGTGCCGAAACTGCACCAATAAAGTGCGAAAAATGCGGCCACGACAATTTGGTGCAAGACCCAGATTGCCTCGATACCTGGGCGAGTGCGTGGCTCTGGGCTTTTGCGGTACAAGGCTGGAGCGATGCCACTTCCGAACAAAAAAAGAATTTAGAATATTTTTTTCCCACGGATATTATTGTCACTGCCCCCGATATTATATTCTTTTGGATAGCTCGTATGGTTATGGCTGGCGAATATTTTATGCAAAAAACACCATTTAAAGATGTGTTTTTTACTCCTATTATTCGCGATACTCAGGGTCGAAAAATGAGCAAATCATTAGGAAATTTCCCAGACGTTAACGGGCTTTTGGCAAAATACGGAACCGATGCCATTCGGTTTTCTATTGTAAACCAATTGGTGCCTGGGCAAGATATCAATTGGGCCGATGCTTCTTCGGATATTGGCCGTAATTTTTCGAATAAAATATGGAATGCTACGCGCTTTTTGACCATGAATTGCGAAAAATTTGGAGTTGTGCCCGAAAAATGCAACTTCGACGAATTGCAAGCTTCAACCGATGTTTTGAATTCTTGGATGACCAGCGAATTTTTTAACACAGTGCGTGTGTGTACCCAGGCAATCGATACTTTGCAATTTTCGCAGTACACAGCCTCTATTTACGAATTTACTTGGATGATTTTTTGCGACTGGTATGTTGAACTCGTAAAGCCTCGCCTGGCCGAGGGGGCCGATGCACAATTGGCACACCAAACTCTAACAGTTGCCATGCAAATTTTTGATGGTCTCCTGCGTTTAATGCATCCTGCAATGCCCTATATTACGGAAGAAATTTGGCAAAAATTAGGCAGTCGCGATGGCCGTACTATTGGCTTCGAAAAAATGCCAACTCCACGTGTGGACCTCGAGAATCAAAATTCGTTGGTAAAAATGCGTGAAATTCAAGCTGTGGTGGGAGCTATTCGTACCATACGCGGGCAATTTACCATACACCCAGGACAAGAATTAGCAGTGAATATCAATGTTTCTGAAAACTATTTTGGTTCATTTTTACCGCAACTCGAATTCTTGGCAAAAGCAAAAGTTAATTTGAACAACGTAAAACCAGTGTTTTCGGCTGCCTCTAGAGTGGGTGAATTAAATTTATTTGTCGATTTAAATGGTTTAGTAGACCCTGCGGCAGAGAAAGATCGGCTCACTAAAAAAATAGAAAAACTTAAGGGTGCCATTGCAGGAACCGAAAAACGATTGTCCAATGAAGAATTTGTAAAAGGAGCGCCAGAGCATATTATTGCTGGTGCTCATGCACAACTTGATGCCAATCGACAAGAATTAGCTTTAATGCAATTGAGTCTTCAAGCGGTGGTGCAACAATGAAAATGGAAAAACTGTTTTGGCTTGATATGGAAATGAGCGGACTAGACCCCGTTCAAAATCGCATTTTGGAAGTCGCGGTGATTATCACCGATTTGGAATTAAACACTCTCAAAACTTTTGAAACAGCTGTTTATCAACCACCAGAAGTGTTGACCGCTATGGATGCCTGGTGCACCGAGCACCATGGCAAAAGTGGTCTCACGGCTCGGGTACCAGAGGGCTTGGCTGAAACAGAAGTAGAGACTGTTTTATTGCGCCTTGCCAATGAGCAAATGGGCAACGAACGAGTTATTTTATGCGGAAATTCTATTTCACAAGACCGCAAATTTGTAGAAATGTATTTTAAACAATTCGAGAAAAAATTGCACTATCGTATGCTAGATGTATCTAGTTTTAAATTAATATTTGAACACAAATACAAGCAGAAATTTAAAAAAGAAAATAAACATCGGGCACTAGATGATATCAAAGAGTCTATTGCCGAGTTTAAATTTTATTTGAATTTCATTAATGTTCCAGAAATTGTGAAGGGTTAATGCCTGTGATTCAAAATGAATTATTGGAATTTTTTAAAAATCCTTCATTAAATGCGGCACAGCTTAACACGCAAAAGTGGATGTGCCGTGCTGTTAAAATAAAGGATCCACTATTAGCGGTGGAACAAATTGTTCAATTGACCACTTTCGATGCCAGCAATTTTCCTGGGAGCAGCCGAGCACCAGGAATAGAAGTTCAAATGTTAAAATTTATGCCCCATTTAAAATCGTTAAAAGCTGATTATGCTTTTTTGGAGAACTTGGAGCATTTAGAATATTTGTCAAATTTAGAAAAGCTTGAGCTACGTGGATGCGCACTTTTGAACACAGAATTTTTAAAATACTTGCCACATTTAACAGAACTCTATTTAGACGATAATCAACTGACCAAAATTACCGCATTAGAAAACTGTTCAAAATTGAAAATTCTATCGCTTAAAAAAAACAAACTGCGCAGTGTTCCAGAAATTTTCAAATTAACTTTTTTAGAAACGCTTAATTTAAACGAAAATTCTATCACTTCCTTAAAGCCATTAGAAGCTATGTGTGGGTTAAAAAATCTATTTTTGGCGCAAAATGTATTTCACGATTTGCAGCCAATTTCAAGATTGAAAAATTTGCAAACGCTTGACTTGAGCGACAATCGCCTCGCAGACATCTCTTTTTTACAGGATCTTTATAATCTTTCAGATCTCGATTTACGTCGCAATAGTATTAAAAATGTGCGGCCACTTAAAGAATTGAGAAATTTAAATCGCGTAGGATTATCTGCCAATCCACTGACAGACGATGATTTTGACGAGATTAAACGGGCGGTTCGGGTTGACTAGTCGCATAATGATTAAGTTAGAAATTTTCTAACAACTTTTCAAAATTCGAAATTTAAATTTTTGCTGTGCTCGAAGGAATTTCGGTACTTTTTAAGCACTCGGTAGAAAGATTGTTAAAGCGGAATGAAACGTCGGCTGGTGCATGACCCACAGACCAAACACTTGGGCCCAATTTTCGAGCCAGAGTGATGTGTAATTTGCGCGCTTCTGGCGCAGGATTTGACTTGGTAAGAGTTCTTACAACACCAACGCCGTCTGCAAATGAATTTGTAAAGTTATCCAAAGTTTCATTTTGAATGCCACCTAACCAGAACAAAGGTTTTGGACGCAATAAAGCAGTGATGGACTGTGCAGATTCGATACCAAGAGCCTGAGTTTCTTTTTCGCCATATTGCAACACAGGACCCACGCCAATAAAGTCGATGTGAGGAGCATTATGAGAATGTTCAGCTTCTTGGGCGGCTGAGTGGTTATTTACTGTGACTCCAATGAATTTGTTTCCACCAAGCAATTCTCGGGCGCGGTGCAATGTACGTGTGTTGGGCATTTCTGAAAAGAAAACTCCCGAACAAGCCAGCTGCGAAGCCAAAACCATATCGTCAATCGAAAATACGTAGCGGCCTGCATCAAGGCACATTTGTGTTACTTTATGAAGTTCGGAGAGTACCGCAGTTTTTAAACTTTCCGATTCAATTCTAAAGAGCAAAGTCGTGAGCCCTGCGTCGAGCAAAGATCGGCAATGGTCAACAATATTGCAATCGTTAATAACTGTTGCATCAATAATGTAGCATAGGCGAAGCTGCGAACGTAAAAATGGCATGAACGACCTCTTCATGTTCGAAAAGTTTTTTCTCTAGTTATACCAATCGCACTAAATAACTCCGGTTGCGTTGCATCGTCGTCTCGCTCACTTGTGTGCGTCTCTGCACACGTCGTTCGACTCGACTCCTCGCGCCTTGCCGGACTTTATTT
>JAYTOT010000216.1:0-49375 GCA_043747645.1 Pseudomonadota bacterium
CTCTTTATATTTTTGTGCGGTTTTCGATTGCCAATAGACAGAACAAATTTTTCGGGAAGCTCGTAGCGGTCTCTCACGTGTTCTATTTCGGCGAGT
Organism: Pseudomonadota bacterium; assembly: GCA_043747645.1. Classification (GTDB taxonomy): domain Bacteria; phylum Bdellovibrionota_B; class Oligoflexia; order Silvanigrellales; family Silvanigrellaceae; genus JAYTOT01. The sequence continues at coordinate 97 of JAYTOT010000216.1, forward strand.
TCCATACGTCTTTGAGGAGAAAATCGCTCGTTAATACCATTGTAAATCACTTTTACGAGAGACTCTGGTATTTTAAAAAATCGGATGATTTCGTTCTTTGAAAAACTTGAAACTGTAATGACCTTTGCCGCAGATCTAATTTTTCTGGCTAATAAAAAGCTATAATAAAAGCGGTGTAATTTTGAATAATTCTCAGATAATACCACATGATTTAAATCATGTATTGTTGTCACCAATGGAACATTAGAAAAAAATGGCACAATAAAACTAGGTGAATGAAACAAATCAGGCTTGTATTTTTTCAACACAATTGCCAATTCCATTTGGCCCCAGATAAAATTAATCCAACCAGATTTCAAATAAACCAACTTAAAATGAGCTGGCCATTCTAGTTTTGCCAATGGAGAGAGTACATTTAAAAACAAAATATAATCAAACTCAGAGGGCATCCGTGCCAAATGACGCAAATATTCTTCGGTGTATCTGGCAATGCCGTGTCCATGATTCGCCACAACCACGCGAGCGTCTATGGCAATGCATTTTTTACGACTCATACTGATGCTCGAAAGGTTTTTTCAAGAACAAGCATTTTAAATATTCGCCGCCTGCACTTTGCGCTACAATAGTGTGATCGGGCGATTGATTTCCACGCGCCAATAAAACCCAACCATGACCGCTCAAAGAATTTACAACTGCTTTTTCGAATTCTTCTGGACTCATGTGGCGACTGCAACTGCAAATCACTAAAATTCCACCTGGTGCGACACATTTTGACGCTGCTTTTGCCATACGCATATAAGCTTTTCGGGCTTCAATAATATGCTTTTTAGATTTTGCAAAAGCAGGAGGGTCGGCCACAACTAAATCGAATGTCTTATTTTCTTTTCCTAAAATAGCCAAATTTTCAAACAAATCGCCGTGGCGTTTTTCGACGCTATTAATTCCAGAATTTGAATTCTTTCTGATATTTGCATCAGCATTTTCCAGTGCTTTAGAATCTTGATCGATTAAAACAAAATCCGTAGCGCCTTCTCGCGCTGCTGCACTGCTCCAGGCACCCGCGTAACAACAAATATCTAGAACAGATTTGGCACTTTTTGAAAAACGACTCACTGCATTTAAATTTTCGCGCTGATCTAAAAACAATCCGGTTTTTTGAGCCTTCGTTGGCGAAAACGATAGTTTTAAACCCGCGAGTTGAGCTTCTACAGAAACACTATTTGCAATATTTGGGGTGCTGTTTTTATTCTCAGAATAAACCCACCGAGTGCGTTCGGGAAGGCCTGCAGCAGTGCGAGTTTGGCCAGAACTCCGTTCAAATATAGGTTTGTCTTCAAATATTTTTAGAGCATCGACAATAAATTCAATTAAAAAATCGCCTGCCTGACAATTGCTTTGTATGGCAAAAAAAGATTTATAATCGTCGATCACAATTCCTGGCAAACCATCGTTGTCGCCATGTGCCAAGCGAATTGCATCGCCTGGAGCAAAACAAAAAGAATCTTTATTTGCTTTGAGTTTTTTAAGATGATCTGCAATTAATCTTATAATATCTTCATGCGAAATAACATTTTTGCTTTCAAATTGCGTCGGCAGCGGAAACGGAAAAAGCCTAACAGCAATGGACCCGTGCCTATCGTAAACTCCCCACCGTTTTAATTTGCCCATAAAAACAAATGCGCATCCGTTTTTGAGCTGGCTTTCGTCGAGGTGTGATACTGCGTTGCTAAAAATCCAAGAGCTGTTCAGCAGCGCTGGTGCCGTTGTCGTCACTGAAAGCGCAAAAATTGGCAATTCCATGAAGCGGTGGTCTTTCTTTTTCTATTGAAATTCAATACAGTCAAAGTTTTCTTATTCACATTTACTGTGCAACCGGAGTCGCGACGCATGACTTTTTCACAAGCCTCAACACCTTCTTCTGAAAACCAAACACAGCTCATCCACAATGCCGCAGAGCTTAACACCGATCCTCAGCAATCAAAACAAATGCCCCTCGCCCTCAAAGCACTTATGGTGAAGCCTACGTTTTTTAACGTCGAAAACCCCATCAACCCGCACATGCGCAAAGCCGATGGCACCTTACATGCGTTAAATTTTAATAAAGTTCAAGAACAATGGAACATGCTTCACGATGCTTATTTAAAAATTGGAATCCCAGTTTTGGCCATTGATGGGCAACCTGGCAAACCAGATATGGTATTTTGTGCCAATCAAAGCCTTCCCATAGTGGATAATTCTGGAAACAAATTGTTGCTGCTTTCCAATATGCACAATGACATTCGACATTCCGAGGTGCCATTTATTGCAGAGAGTCTTATTTCTCAACAGTATAAATTAGCACATTTACCAGCACGCAGTAGCGAGACTCTTTTTGAAGCCATGGGCGATTGCCTTTGGTTGCCTGGCAAAAGGTTTTTACTTGGCGGCTATGGCCATCGCACTACTAAGGCAATTTACAATTATGTTTGTCAGATAGCGCAAGCACCCGTGGCTCTTTTTGAATTGGTGAATCCGCGTTTTTATCATTTAGACACCTGTTTATCTATAATCAACGACCACACAGCCATTGCATACGAAGGAGCATTTACAGAACCTGGCTGGAATCTTTTGAACAAAATATTTCCGAATCTTATTCCTGTTACCTTAAAAGAAGCCGATTCTCCCGGATTCGCCTGCAACGCTCACTGCCCCGACGGCAAACATGTGCTCATTCAACAAGGCAATGTGCAAATTAATTCTGTGCTGAATCAAGCAGGATTTACAATTGTCGAACTCCCTACAGATGAATTCATCAAATCTGGCGGCTCAGTATTTTGCATGAAATTGATGTATTTTTGAAGATTTACAATTTGCCCATGTGAATCTAAAGGTAAGGTTTTCTATCCGCCAACCGAAAAGCATAGGTGCTTGTGCATCTGGTTTTTGCAGAGGACTACTGTATTTTAGAAGCTGTTCATAAAATTGGGTTATTTTTAAACTTGGGAGACAGAATGCTGACGTTTATTTCTAAACTTGTCGTTTTATCAACAGCATGTTTTGTGTGTTTTCAAGGCGCGTGGGCGAATGAAAAAGGCAGTGGCGGCGGAAGCTCCATGGTAAAGCCTCAAGCCCCCGGAGCACCATCACATTTAGCGGCCGACGGACGCATACTCTTAGAATTGCCTCTCACAGAGGGCGGCGGGGTAGTATCCGGAACGGGTTCGTTTTCACCTGGCGGAAATTTAGGGATTTTTTACGACGGACGCACAGCGCCAAGCGAATCTGCTGGCATTGGAACTCGATTCACAAACTGGGGCTCAGGCAGCTGGATGCAGGTTGAGGGGCGTTACTTTTGGTGGGTGCGCGACAAAGCATTTTCGCAATTTTTTGTTGGGCCTACGCTCGGCATATCTATTACGAGCATTGACGGTCGCGTGGTTTCTACTGGAGTTGGCGTTGCTTGCGAAAGCGGATGGGATTATTTATTCCCCTTCGGACTTTCTTTAGGTGGGTCTGGTGCTGCTGGGCTTGGATTTCAAGGAACAAAAACTGGATACGAATACCGGTCTTGGTCTGGAATTTCATTTATTTATGCGATACGATTGCGTATTGGCTATGCTTTTTAATATTTATTATTAAAGATTAAATTTTAAAACGCCAATTATCCTAATTCTTTTAGAAATTTTTCTAGGGGCAAAATTTCAATCCCATCGGGACGTTTTTTAGCCAGCGGAACCTGGGCCACAAGAGTTTTTCGAACATTTGGAAAATCTTCTGCAAATGCATTGAGGCCGGAAAAATCTTTTTCTTTTAGTCTCTCGGCACTTTTGACCTCAATTGCCCATACTGGCTCGCCATCTGATGTGATAATAAAATCTACTTCATCGTGCGTCGTGCTGCGCCAATAATTAACTTTTAATGTGACTTCTTTTTCACGCGCTGCATAAGCTGCCAAATTTTGAAACACGTAATTTTCTAGTGCTACACCATATTCAGGAGTGCCTTCATAAATCGAAAAACGATTTAAAAGAGCGTTAGCTACACCACAATCGAAAAAATAAAACTTTTGACTCGTCATTGCTTTGCGAATATGAGTGCGCTGAAAGCAAGGCACAAAGTGACCAATCAAAGTATCTTCTAATATTTTAAACCAAGAATTGACTGTTGTCTCGCTCAATCCCACGTCGCTCGACAGCGCCCGCATCGATATTTGTTGCCCCGTTGCCAAAGCAGCAATACCTAAAAATTTTGCGAATTTTGGCAAATTGCGCGACAGCCCTTCGTTTTTTATTTCTTGCTCCAAATAAACATCGATATACCTGCGCAATTGAGCTTTTTTGTGCTGACCTTTAACTACTGCAGGCAAGGCTCCCCACTGCACGAGCGCTCGCAGTGATGGCTTCAATGCTTCGTCACTTTGAGATTCGATAAAAGTCAGTGGCCAAAAAGTCCGCCAGCCAACTCTACCCCCTAGCAAATTCTTGCCCGCGCGCAATATTTTTCGAGGACTACTCCCTGTCAAAACAAAGCGAATATTTATTTTCTTTCTTTCCAAATCGAAAAGCTGTGCCTGAATCACATCGAGTAACTCTGGAATTTTCTGTATTTCATCTATAATAATTACAGGTAATTCATTATTTTCAATAATATAATGCGATATTATTTCAATTAAATTTTCTGGTTTAGCCTCAAATTCGCGTACCAATCCAGGCATTAACAAATCAAGATACAAAGCGTTTGGAAAGGCGTTTTTAAGTGCCGTTGTTTTTCCAGTTTGCCTAGGACCAAATAAAAAGAAACTTTCTATTGAAATCCACTCACTGAATTCATAATGCCTTGTAAACATTGTAATTCCTATTCAAAAGTACAAAGTAGTACTCTGGATATTTCTCAAATATATAAAGTAGCACTTCGGACATTTCTAATTTATCCGTAGTACATCTGAGAATCAAGTCTAAATTTATGGCGAATAAAAGTAGAATTTTTAAGACAAAAAAGGCCTGAATTTTACTTCAGACCTAAAACTTATTTAACAAATTTAAAAATATATTTTGCTAAAAATAAAAAATTGGAGGTGCCGGTCGGATTTGAACCGACGTGAAAACGATTTGCAATCGTTTGCGTAACCGCTCCGCCACAGCACCGTAGGGCCGTGATATAATCGCCTCTCAAACAAATTGCAAGACTCCGAGGAGCATCATGTTCACTTCATCTTGGCCAAAAATGGAATCGCGACTGTTTCAACTCCATGCTGCTGAACAATTTGAAGAAGCTTTGGCCTTTTTAAACACCATGGAAGAAACCCACCCTGACCAAACTCTCTGGGTGATTCACTACCGCACCTGCCTCCTCACACGTCTGGGGCGCATACCACAGGCATTGAGTCTGCTTAAATCGGCACTTAACAATGGTGTCTGGTTGCCTCCTTATTTGTTGCGAAGCGACAACGACTTAGCAATTTTGCAAACTGATGCTGAGTTCGCGGCGCTATTATTAGAGTGCGATAAACGCCTTTTGGAAGCACAAAAGCAAGCTAAAAAAGGTTTGTTACTTTATCACCCCGACATGGAAAAGCTTCCAAAAGAATGGTTTATTGGGCTTCATGGTGGCGGAGACGCGGCACTTTCTTTTGCTGCCCGCTTTCAAAATTCTACTCTATTAAATCATTTTTCTTTGGCTATTCCACAATCGGAACAAGTGCGAGGGCCACAGCAGTTTGGCTGGGGGGACCGAGATGTTGCTAAATCTCACATGATTGCACTGAGACATATTTTAGCCGAACATGAGCCTCTCACACCAGCTTGGTTGTGCGGATTTTCTCAAGGCGGACGCCTTGCGTTGGAATGCGCATTTCAAAATTTACTCCCCGTGCGGCACTGCATTGCCGTTGCTCCTGCCCTAACCGATGGCATTGCCGCAACGTATCACAACATGGGAGTTGTTAAACAAACAGGGGTGCGCTTCACATTTATTATTGGTGAAAACGACTGGACACGAGATAAGTCTACCGAAATTCATACCATGTTACTTGAGCATGGAATTAAATCTGAACTTCAAATCGTTCCAAATTTGGGTCATGCCTGGCCAGACGATTTTGAGCAGAGGCTTTCAAAAATAATAGCTGAGAATATTCTTTGAGATTTTTGACTTAAAATAGTTTGCAATTTAATTTGATGAAAAAAAATAATTTTTGCTATTAAATTGGTCCTGAAATAAACCTCATACTTACGTTACCAACCATGAACAAAGAAACCTTATATACTTGCCAATAAAAAATCCGTTGCCTTATCTCTCTCACTCATGTGTTGTGCTTTGCTACTGCAACAATTGGTTGTTGCTAGCTCAAGCGTTTGGATTCGAAATTTTACCGACAACATAGACAATCCAGATTTGTCGTTTTATTATTTATTACTCTTTTTTATTTCCCTTACTTTGCGTCATATTTTGGGAGCAATTTCGACCGTATTTTTGCAACTTTTTGATACCGAATTATTCACACAACTTGTTTCATTATTTTCAAACTCTTTTGCCGAAAAAATTCAAATTTACAACAACAAACAGGCCCGCTCCAATATTGAGAGCACCCTTACGCAAGAAGTCAGGGTTTATTCGAACGATTTTACTTCTTTTATTTACAATTTTGCTGGCGCTTCTTTAAACGTTCTGTTCAACGTCGTTACCATTGGAATCTTTATTGACGCAAAAATAGCATCGTTTTTTGTGTTGGGATTTATTTTATCCAGTGTTACTTTATGGTCTACGTCAGGCATCAACTCAAAGCATTCTCTACTTGCCCTCAATGCCAGACTCGATATTCAAAATTCTCTGCTGCGATTTTGGGACAACAATATTATTGGAAACAAAAGTCATTCTGCAGTTTGGAAATCGCACACAATTTCTAAAATAGCTTTTTGGAAAAAGAAAGAAATCAATCGTGCCCTTGTTTTGCAAAGCATTATGGTACTTTCTTGCTTGTGTTCGATTTTGCCTTTCACAATTTATTTTCTGGTGCAGGTAAGCCAAAATAATTTCACCAAGGCTTCTCTTTTAGTTTACGCAACATTGTTTTATCGCTTTTTTCAGGTTATAATTTCTGCGACATTTTTATACAATGTTGTTGCGCAAATCAGCAATATCAAATCTCGTTTTAAAGAACTTAAAAATACATTGAATACTCGACACCCTATGACCAATATTACAGATCAAATCAAACCCGAAAAAATATTTTACCAGTCTGAATCCTCGCTACAAAAACAATGCGTAAAAAATACCGATGCATTTATTTCATTTTTGAAAAATCAAAATACAGGACGCATTTTTATTTCGGGCGAAAATGGTTCAGGGAAAACATGCCTCATGCTCATTTTAAAACAACAATTAAACGGCACTTATTTGCCAGCGATTCATCAGCTCAAAACACACTCGAATCTGATGGTCAGGGTTCAACGGGGCAAATTCAATCGCGACACCTATCAGCTTTGCTTGAAAGCGACGAAATAACTCCACTTTTGCTCGACGAATGGGCCGCAAACCTCGACTCGGGCAAGCGTGAAGTTTTTCAAAAACTTATTTCACAAAGTGCCGAATCTCGTTTAATAATTGAAGTAGGCCACGGCAATTGAACTTTCGACGTCACTTTTTTTAAGGAGCAATTTTATGGCTGAAGAAATTCTTTTTTTTCACTCTCCGCAAACCAGATCTTCCGGAGTGTTAAATTTATTCAAAGAATTAGATGTTCCCTACACACTTAAACTTTTAAATTCTCGCAAGGGTGCTCTAGACACTGAAGAATACAAACTCATAAATCCCATGCGTAAAGTACCAGCGCTCCAACACAGAGGCAGTACCATTACAGAACAGCCGGCGATTTACACTTACTTGGCCGACTTGTTTCCCGAAAAAAAACTTGCTCCCACACTTAACGACCCCATGCGCGGCGAATACCTGCGCTGGATGTCGTTTTACGGTTCTTCGTTTGAGCCAGCTGTGATAGACAAAAGTATGAAACTGGCTCCTGCGGCGCATTCTTCGTCACCTTACGGTGATTTTGAAACAACAATCAATTGCATTTTAGGCCACCTCGAAAAAATGGCTTCCAAAGGTCCCTTTTGGCTTGGCAAAAAATTCACGGCGCTCGACGTTCTTTGGGGCAATGCGCTCACTTGGATTATCGGATTCGGACTCGTCGATAAACATCCCCTCTTCGACGCTTATTTGAAAGTCATTTCTGCTCGACCTGCATTTAATTGGGCGCAAGCTAAAGATCTTGAATTACTGAAATCCTTTGAATCTTAATATCCACGATTGATTTAGAATCAATCAATAAATTTGATCTCAATTTAAAGATTTGCGCATTCAATCCAAAAACAATTGGCAATTTAAAATTAAGCGTTCAGCGATTTTTCGTATAGTTCTTTGTATAATTCGCACCTTTGCAACAATTCAATATGGGTTCCACGATCCGCAATGCGGCCCATATCGAGCACCAAAATTTCATCGGCTTGCTCTAACGCCTCTAAACGGTGCGTGACCAAAACACGTGCTTTGTTTTTCCACCGCTCCAGCAGCAATTTCCGAACAACTTCGTGAGCCGTGGTGCGGTCGAGGCTCGACAATGGGTCGTCTAAAAGAATTAAATTTGCATCTTCATAATAAGCAGAGCGCGCTAAAGTAACCCGCATCTTTTGACCGCCGCTTAAAGTAACTCCGCGCTCACCAACTTGAGTTTCAAATCCATTGGCAAGAGAATTAAAATCTGGCATAAACTGCGTGTCGTTAAAAAGATTTCTTAATTTTTCGTCTTCGTTTGCCAAATTATCAAACTGAAAGCGAATGGTATCGCGCAATGTCGATGAGAATAAAAAAGGTTCCTGCGTAACTACACTTGTTTTAAGCTTAGAACCGCGCCGCATTTGACCGCCTATAACCGGAATTTCACCAGACAGAGCTCTCACCAGTGTCGATTTACCGGAGCCAATTCTCCCAACAACCCCTAAAAACATTCCAGGTTTTAGCTCGAGATCAATATTTTTTAAAACCGATTTAGTCTTGTCAGTATTGTATGAAAAATCGGCCTTTTTTAGATTCAACAACAAATTAGAATTTGCATCTATTACAACATCACCCACTAAAGTTGGAATCTCAGTGCGCCTCAAAAACTCGTCTATGCGACTTGCCGAAAGGGTTCCACCCTGAATAAAATTGAGAAAAATACCTATAAATAAGAATGATTCTTGCAATAAAGTTGAAAACCAATTCACTGCAAAAATAATCGAAACCAGCTCCGCTCCGGTATAATTCGATTCGCGTCCTTTTCCAAAAATCACCCAAACCACAATCAATGCCCAACCAATCCAACGCAACGAGGCAAAAAAAGGAACATATTTACTACCGATTGAATTCAAATCCACTCGAGTTTGTTCTTCTTTAGCATGAGCTGCAAATATTCTTTTAGCAAAAAACGATTCCAAATTTAACATTTTTACAGTACTTGCGGCACGTATTGCTTCTTGAATTTCAGATAACCTCGCGCCAGAAAATCGAGCCCTCATTCCAAAATAGGGCCCCGATTTTTCGGCAAACTTTTGCGCAAAATAAACCAATAATAAAAGGATAAAAACAAAAATAGAGCCTGGCCATCCAATTTTTACGCACAAAAACACCGACACACCAACAGCCAAAACAAGAGTTGTTAAAAATCCAAAAAGGCCTTCTGCCCAAACACTACCAAGTTGCAATGAATCACTCACAAAATACTGATTGATTTGACCCTGATTTTCGAAATTCATTTGCAACACATTTAATTTTAAAAGCCGGTTAAAAATTTTATTTTTAACCAAAGCGGCCATTCTGAGCGACATTTTATTAAGAATAAATCGTCTTAAAAAGCTCAAAAGCTCACAAACAATTTGTGCAGCAACAAAAATAAAAAACACATACCAAATTTTATGAGAAACAGAATCCGTATTTTTGAGATCCCCTAAAAATCGAGACTGGTAACCAATTGCAAATATTCCTGCATAAGATGCTGCCACAACAGCCGAAAATGCAGCAAATACTAGTACTATGTGTTTTTGAGTCATAAGCCGAAATACAGGAGACATGAATAGTTCAGTCAAAATGCTTTTTAAACTAGACTTTTGAGCAGCTGTTTTCATAGCAAGAGCCCACCTTTATGGAGCGCGTCGTTTCGCAAACTGCTGTAGAGTGAATTTGAATTTTCAATCAGCATTTTTGGAGTTCCACTTTCGGCCACAACACCGTCTTTAATGTAAAAAATACGATCGCACGCTTCAACCGTAGATAAATGATGCGCTATAATAAGACAGGTTAATCCTGAAGTTGCTTTGTGCAAAGTTTGAGTCACAAAATGCTCAGTTTCCGGGTCGACACTACTTGTGGCTTCGTCTAAAATTAAAATGCGCGGTTTACGCGCCAATGCACGGGCCAAACAAAAAAGCTGCCTCTGCCCATGACTCATATTTGCGCCCCGTTCTAAAAGTGGAGAATCGAGCCCTTGCGGCAAACTTTGCAACCAATCTCCTAACGAAACACGAGTCAAGCATTCTTGTGCCCAAACACGTGAGTCAGACTCGGAATCATTTTTCTGTTGCAGACACATATTTTCAATTATGGTGCCCGAAAAAAGCACTGGGTCTTGCGGAACAATACCGAATGAAGAGCGCAAGGAATGCAAATCCATTTCACTCACGTCTTTTCCGTCCACATAAATCTGTCCTGTTTCTACCGGAACCATTCGAAACAACGCCTGAATGAGAGTGCTTTTTCCCGAGCCCGTGCGCCCCACAAGCCCAATTTTTTCGCCTCTGTTAATATGTTCGGTAACGCCATTTAAAACCCAAGAAGCGGTCTGAGAATAGCGCACTTTTAAATTTGAAAATTTAATAACTGCCGTCGATTTTTCGGGATTTACTAAAGTTTTCTCGCTCGTTGCAATTTCATGATTCAATTCTTCTTCTGGTTTTAATTCAATGTATTCATTAATGCGTTCGACATTTGTAAAACCAGTTTCCAATACATTTAATAATTCAATGACCATAATAAAATTTCGTAAAATATTCATCATGATTGTAATATTCGACCCAGCAACGCCTACAGATAAATCTCCGCGATTCACGTAATAGAGAGAAAGACAAAGTCCTAAAGAAAGCAGAGCTAAGGACAACAAAGATTGAATTAAAACTCTAATATTTGCCGTAGAAAGTACATTTTGTGCTCTTTTTAATGCATCTGCCTGAAACTGCGCCATGCGCTCTGAAAATATATCCGTAAGCCCAAAAGTTCTTACTATGGGCAAGCAGAGCAAAGTCTCACCAAACAAGCTCATAACTTTTGCTTGAGAATGAGACGATATTCTTTGCTCATCGCGTGCTTTTTTACCAAATAAACGACTCACAAAATACAGCAATACACAAAAAGGTAACATGGCAAGCAACATGAAAGGCTTGGTAAACACAAAAATCAGGAGGCCAAATATCATAGTCAAGCAGGCATAAATAAATGTAGAAACCACTCTGTCAAACGAGTTGCATGCAGAGGTAAAGTCAGAAGAAAAACGCGATAAAACGCGACCGGAAGTATTGGAATGAAAAAACGACATGGAAGTTTTTAAAACGGCACTAAGAGCTTGATTGTGCATTCGCACCGTTGCACGAATGAGACTCAGATTGATGTAATCTCTACCAAATCGATTGCCGCAATACATAGTAAAAATTGCAATAAAAATAAGAGCTACTATTAAAATAATTTCGAAATCCGAAGAAAAATGCGCCGTTGAATCTGCAGAGATTGCTAAAATTCTATCTGCCAATTTTCCAGACAAAACGCTTGTTGCAACCCACGAAAAAGAACCCAATGCAAGGCCCAAAAGGCCAAAGAAAAAATGATACTTGTTTTCAAATGTGGCATTAACAAATCGCAATATGCTTGAAGCCTGAATATTGCCTTCGATTATTTTTTCATCATTAGCTATTTTAGTCACGAAATCTTCCTCCAAGCACGCACATTAGCGCCCCGAGGGAACTAAGGTCAAGGCTGATGCGTTTGTGGTTGACCAAACAGAGAGCGTGCTCGCTTGAGTGCACTTAGAACATTAAGTCTTCCAGAACTTTCTATTGTTTGATTTAAATTATCTATTTTATCGGCACTCTTTATAAGAATTTCTTTTAATTGAACAAAATTAAGTTGGGGCCATCCTGCCAACAATAGTGCAGCTGCTCCAGACACATGTGGGCACGCCATCGATGTGCCACCGAAATAAAGGTAATCGTTACCTGGTACTGTGCTAAAAATAGACACCCCGGGAGCTGCAATGGAAACAGATTTAATTCCATAATTCGAAAAATTTGCCAAGGCATCGTTTTTATCGGTTGCGCCAACCGAAATCATATTGGGCAACCGAAATGCCGCCGGATAAACTGGTGTTGTGTCTAAATTCTTTCCCTCGTTTCCCGCAGCAACTACAAACAAAATTCCATGTCTACCGGCATTTTTAATTGCTTCTTTGAGCGCCTCATCATTTTCTGAACCTTCCCAGCTGTTCGAAATAATGTTTGCTCCATTATTAACGGCGTATTCAATGGCTCGAAGGGCATCTGCAGTGGTGCCACGACCTTCGCTTCCTCCTAAAAACTTGAGGGTCATGAGCCCTACGCGCTGCGTCACGCCCGATATGCCAATGCCATTGCCTCCCGTGGCACCTAATATTCCTGAAACATGGGATCCATGGCGCAAATCATCAAACGGCAATGCATCATTATTTTTAAAATCATAGCCAAACACGTCGTCTATGTACCCGTTGCCATCATCGTCAATTCCGTTGTTTGGAATTTCACCTTTATTTATCCATAAATTATTAGCTAAATCCTCATGATTATAATCAATTCCAGTGTCTAACACTGCAACTGTTACCTTAGAGTTTCCCGAAACAATATGCCAGGCAGAATCTGCAAATACTTTTGCAATATTCGGAGCGCGTCTTAATTTTGAATCAGATATTGGCTCAGCTGGTAGAGCTGGAATTGCTTTAAGTGGCGGGTCCGATAAAAAACTAGACTTTGAAAAATCGCTGCTACTCAGCCGCCAGTAATTATTGCGCTGCACTTGCAAGACACCAGGAATTTTTAAAATGTCTTTACTATTTAAGTCCTGCGAATTGCGTGATTCAGTCAGTTTCATCCAAATAAATTCCGACGATTCTACAACATTTGAAATTGATTCAAAATGACTCGCGTCGAAATTCATTTCAAAATTATTTTGATTGAAGGCAGATTTTTCCAATTTAACGAGCCATTCTCTAGGCACGTATTTTTCGAGAGCAAATGCTGCATTGCCAATATTGAAGGAGCCAATAACAAATAAAAATAAACCGATGAATTTCATAAAAAAAATCCTCCCCTAGCACCATTGTAGTGCAGGAGAGGAATGCCAATGTGGGCATTTATTTCTGGGTCACAATCTAATTCAAAATAAATCGTTTAGTTATGATTTATTAGTCAGCTACGGGCTCACCGTAAAGAGAAACAGCCAATTCAAATGCCTTCGAAATATTCAAACGACCACCAGTAATAGTTTTACCCTTGAGCGAAGAAACTTCGTCTACCGACTTCAATAGCAAATCTTGCAATTGGGGTCCCTTGAGATTTGGGTATCCAGCTTTAAGTAAAACTGCAGCGCCAGCCACTTGTGGGCAAGCCATAGATGTTCCACTAAATGCAGCATATTTATCGCCAGGAACTGTGCTATAAACTTTAACTCCAGGAGCGCCTAAATGCACCGAAGTGAGTCCGAAGTTTGAAAAGTTAGCAATTCCGTCGTTATTATCTGTTGCCGCAACAGAAATAACACCCGGTAATTTATATGATGCAGGATACGATTCTGTTTTATCGTTATCGCTAGATGCATTTCCAGCAGCTGCAACAAACAATATTCCTTTGTCTGTGGCCTTTTTGATGGAATCAAACATTGCTTGTGAGAATCCGCCGCCGCCCCAGCTGTTTGACATAATTTGTGCGCCATTTTTGGTAGCGTAGTCGATGCAATTGATAGCATCTTCCGAAGTACCTGAACCATCTGGCCCGCCCAAGAAACGGCAGACCATTAAACTCGCAACTTTTGCCACGCCAGAAACACCAACACCATTGTCACCCGTAGCGGCAATGGTACCACCTGTATGCGAACCATGCTGATTATCATCAAAAGGACGAGCGTCTTTATCGCGCATATCGTAACCAATAACGTCGTCAATGTAACCATTGTTGTCGTTATCAATTCCATCGCCAGGAATTTCGTTAGGGTTTGTCCAGAGATTATTCATTAAATCTACGTGATTGTAGTCAATTCCAGTATCAATATCTGCAACAATAACTTTACGGCTTCCAGTGGTTTTTTCCCATACTTTTGCGGCACCAATTTTTCCGAGACCATACAATTTCGTCAAATCAGGATCTTGAACTGGCTGCGCGGGAAGCTGAGGCACCGTTTTAAAATCAGGTCCACCCTTTCCAGGATTTACTGTGGGCGATGGAACTGGCTCAGGCTTGCCAGGTCCAATATTAATGGAATAAATATAGTTGGGTTCAACAGTTAAAATTTCGTCTTCGCCTTCAATTTGCAAACTAGAAATTGCTTGAGACCATGCTTTTTCGTCAGGTATTTTAACTTTATACCATTGAGAATCAGCATTTCCGGAAATTGCTTTGCGCTGAGTTGTTACGTTAGAACCTTCAAGTCGATTTGTTACCATTCGCTCAACAGCCGCTTGCGATCTAGCTTTAACGAGAAGCTCACCTTTCACATAAGGATGACCTTTTGCATCAAATGCAACTTGATCCGATGAACGGCTCCCCTTTGCGTTGCTGACCATGGAGCTTACAACAACTCCCAAACCAGCCGCTGCCAAAACAAATACAGCCTTCGACTTGAGCAAATTTTTCACAACAACTCCACAGAAAAAAAGTGACAAAAATATCCTTCCCAAAATTTGAGAAGGTAACTCACTCAGACTCCAGTCTGAGAAACAAAAAACTAGGGCAACGGTTGAATTACTTTCTGAAGACTAAGTCAGAATGGCCGGGCAGTCAATTGCCTAACACTACTGGCGCATTCTGCCGGTAAACATTTTTTCTAGTCACCAATTTTGAAAATAAAATCTGCGCTTTTTTCAGATGATTAGAGAAAATTTGTAAATTCTCTGGAACTTTTTTTCCGACCTTATAATTGTCACAAGGTTGTAAATGCCTCAGGCAAAATTATTTTACCGATGCATAAAGAGTGCTCAAGTACCTTTCAAATATACATTAGTATTTTGTTAAGTTTTGCAAAGGAGCACACATGAGTGGTAATAACATCAATGTTCTCTCTCAGTCTTCCCCCTTAAAGACTGAAAACTTGTCGGCGCATATTAAAAATGTTACCGAAAACAGCCTCGAAAAATTCCCGAGCCATTTTGCAGAAAAACTTTCTCAAGAATTAGATTCGATCAAAACAAAGACACAAGAAAAAATATCTGATAAAACCTCAGAAAAACCCGCAGAAAAATTAATACGGCGTTCTGTTGACTTAAATGCAATACCGGCAAATTTAAAGTCTCGAGGGCCAATCTCTAAAGCCGCACTTGAAATTTCCAAATCTCCCAGCGAAAACTCAGAAGCTCTTGAAAGCGACGAATCAGAAGAAGACAAAGAGGCCACATCAAAAAACACACTCTTAGCAAATGAATTGTTACCTTATGGACCCCTGAATTTGGCACAAAACTTGGCCAGCGATGTTGCTCGCCAGGCCAATCCAAAAATTACTGCAAAAGAAATAAAAATTACTGAAAAAGAAATTGCTCAATCTCAAATCAATTTGGCGGAAATATTGAGCCCTATGGGTTCTCAGTCACTTCAATCTCCCGTATCTCAAAACCTAATGCAGCAAATCAATTCCAATAAAAATGATCTGGCTGAAAATATAAATTTTCAAACCACCAGCTCTGCAGAAAAACTTTCAAACCAACTTCAAACAATGGTGAGCCAAAGCAACGCAGCAAACCCGTTCACCAATGCTCAATCTTTAAAGTCATCAGAAAATTTAAGTCTAAAAAGCACGCCAGTGCCAAATGATACATTGCAAAATGTCCTAGAAAATTTGCTCAACCGCTTCGACGAAGCTTCTTTTAGTTTTTCGAATGATGAAAATTCAAATGTAAAATTGCCACCGGCGTTTTTTGCTTCGGAGGGTCAATCTCTTCAACCTATGACTCAACCCCTATTCTACCGAGCTGAAAATGATTCGACACCCGTCGGCGCAGAAGTAATTCCTCTGCCTCCAGCAATAAACTCATCAGAAAAAAATTCTGCCTCTCCAATTGCTGGAATGATTGCCGCCAAACAAATTTTTCAAGAAGACATTCAAAGCAGAGGAGTTGAATTCGGAGACCCAATTTTAGAATCTCGACAACTTCCATTTCCTATTAGAATGGAAGAAATCAACTCAGATAAAACCATACCGCATTCCAGTTCTGAAAATATAAATATTCTCAACAATCGATTTTCTGAAAAAGACATTCAGGCAATTACTCCAAACAAAGAGTCGCTCTTAAATCCGCAAATCCAAGTCACAACGCAAGTTACGGCCCAAAAATTCACTCCGCAAAATTCAATTACGGAGAAATTTACTTTAAAGGAAATAGGAAAACTTTCGGACTTCATTCCAGTTAAAGAAGATATTGAATTCCCAGACAATTCCTTTTTGCAGACCGATGTCCCAAAAAATGTAAGCGCCGACGCTACCCCGAAACAAATGAATAGGAGTGTAGATCAAAATCAAGAAAAGCAATTTAGTGAAGGTAGTCATTCCCAAAAGAACAATCGCGAAAACGATTTTGATTTTAAAACCACAGACCTATTATCCAAAAATTCTTTCGATTCCTCACTTCCGTTCAATACTAACAGCCCACAAAATGTTCACATTTCAAAAAATATCTCTTCGAATGTCATATTGAACAACGTTACAGACACGACCCGACCACTAGCTCAAGCTGCGTTTGATCGCATTCAAAATCTGAGTCAACAACTTCAAGTAAGAGGTGGGGGCTTAGCGCGCGTTGAAATTCGCGATGCGCAGCTTGGAGTTGTTAACTTAAGTGTTCGCATGGGAATTGAAAATAAACTGAGTATCGAAATTAACACTGCAGATCCTCTTGTTAAAGCTGAATTGGACAAAGGAATTGAGTCCCTCAAAAAGTCGCTTACTGACCAACGATTTTCAATTGCTGAACTCAATGTTGTTACCGATCCGTCGCGACTCAAAGCTCCAGATTCTTCAGGTGCTGCCAGTCAGCAAAATCAGTCGCAAAATCAGCAGCAAAATTTATTTGGTCAGCAGTCCCAGAATCAAAAACAAAATTCATTTTATGGTCAAAATTCTCAACAAAATAACAACTGGCAACAAAATATTCCATTGACCGAAAACCAGCTCAATGGCAGACAAAAGTTAAGTATTAACGACGGTGAAAATTATGCTAATGCTCGTCAGAAAAACATAGTTCGCGGTGCAAATGGTTCACTTAAGGTCACGGCCTAGCAATGTTACAATTACTACTGTGAGTTTGAGAGGAGAATAAGAAATGATATCTACCGTTGGAAATGCTTTACCGGAGCTCCGCACGCCCGATAATTCAAGCGATGGAATGTCTCCCGACGAAAAACGCAGCCCTGTAGACTTTGACAGTCTACTCTCAGAATCAAATGCATTTAAAAGAGCCGAATTAGAAAAAGAAAAAGCAATGGTGGGAGATGGTTCTGAAATAAAAATCGGCGAAACCAAAACAGACAAAGAATTTAGAGACATGCTCGAAAAAGTAACGGGCAAAAAACAAGACAAATTAAAAAATAAACTTGAAAAAGACGATTACCTCAATTTAATGGTGACTCAGCTTAAATACCAAGACCCTACAAAGCCAATGGAAAACAGCGAAATGGCTACCCAATTGGCACAATTTAACACAGTTGAACAGCTCATTAATACAAACAAAATTTTGGGCGAACTTAAAGCAGCTCAATCATCTGCGAACGCAGATAAATTAACTCAATACATTGGCAAATCTGTGATGGTGAATGGAAACAATTTAAAAGTTGAAGGAGGGCAATTGGCAGCAAATGCTCAGTTCGACCTTCCAAGCCCCGCAGGAACCGCCAATATTCAAATCAAAGACACCGCCGGTAGCGTAATAAAAACTATCGATATGGGAAATTTAGAAGCAGGCACTCATAAATTGAACTGGGACGGAACCGACGAAAAAGGGCAAAAAGTTGCTCCGGGCACTTACAATTTTAATGTTGTTGCAAACACCACAGATGGCAAAGCAATCACGGCACGAAATTCATATTTTGCAAAAGTCATTGGAGTCTCGGATATTGGCAACGGTGGAAAACTCGACACCTCAGCCGGAACCGTAGAACTCAAAGATGTTTCATCGGTACGAGCATTAGATGAAGCTACGACTGCCCCAATTGACGTTGCAAAAATTGCCGACGTTCCTCAACCGCCAGTAGCCGTTGATATGGCAAAAATTGCGAATTCACTCAAATCGGCTGCGCCAGAAGTTGCAAAACCTGCTCCAAAAATTCCGCCACGGCCTCACAAACATGAATCAACTGCAAAGGTTAATGCTAATGCTTAATACTCGATGTAATGTGCGTTTTCTCTATATTATTTACTGACAATTGCACATTTAACTGAATCAATGCCTTTGCCCCTTTGAGTGTTGTTATCTTGTTTCTCTTTTTAGTCTTGTTACCTTAACCCTGCTGGAGGATTTCAATGGGAATTAATCATGCTCTTTATAGCGCTGTGTCTGGTCTGAGTGTAAATACAGACGGAATGAGTGTGATTTCCAATAATATTGCCAATGCTAATACGCGCAGTTTCAAAACAGATCGTGCAGAATTTGAAGACTTATTAGCCGTAAGCTTAAATGAAAATTCAAACCTCGGTCGAGGTGCAAGACTTAGAAATATTACTACTGCTTTTACTCAAGGTTCGCTATCAAATACTGGAATTATTACAGATTTAGGAATTCAGGGTGACGGATTTTTCATGACCCGCAACGACACCACTGAAGTGCAAGAGTCGGGAGGCATGTTTTACACACGTCAAGGCTCCTTTCGCTTTAATAAAGATGGATACATTGTTGATGTTAATGGTGGAAAACTGCAAGGGTATATTGGCGATGGAGACGGTGCACTTTCTCCCAAATTAGGTGATGTTCAAATCACTTCAAACAGCATACCGCCGCAGGCAACTTCTAAGGTAACAATTGCAGCAAATCTGGACGCACGCGCCACTGCCCCCGTCGAGGATTTCGACCCGGCAAGGCCTCAAAACACCTCAAATTTTGCATCAACGGTTACGGTTTACGATAGTTTCGGCAACGGTCACACAGCCACAATGTACTTTAGAAAAACTGGTGATGCCGACAAAAATACTTGGGAATGGCATTCACTTGTTGATGGTACAGATGTTTCAACTAGCCCAGAAGTCGACGCAAAAGGCAAACCAAAACCCGTCGAAATTGCAAAAGGAAAAATTGAATTTGATTCCGATGGCAAACCAGTTTTGAATTTCAAATCAAAAGACGGTCGGCCTACATTTATTGACACAGTTGATAAATCAGATGCCTTTGAAGTGAAATTTATTAATGGCGCTCAGGCACAAAAAGTTCAGTTCAACTTTGGACCTCAAGAAGATGAAAATGGCCGACTGAACAACCAATCTACAACGAGTATAGCTGCAAAATCTAACACTATGTACCACTCTCAAAATGGTTTTGAAGCTGGTTCATTGAAAACAATGAAAATAGATCTCGATGGCACTATTCGTGGAGTGTATACAAATGGCTTGGAGCGCAGACTCGGGGCAATTGCAATGGCGTCGTTTTCAAGTAACGCAGGATTGCAAAAAATAGGACGAAATTCATACATTGCCACAAGCCGTTCAGGCGACCCCAGAGTTGGAATGCCGCAATCGGGCACCCGCGGTAGCGTTTATTCGTCGTCACTTGAAGAGTCAAACGTTGATATGGCTCAACAGTTTGTAGACCTCATTACCACACAACGCGGATTCCAAGCCAACTCAAAATCCATCACAACAACAGATTCTATGATGGAAGAAATTATCAATCTTAAGCGATAATAGAAGAATATTGTAGTTTAGGAATTAATTGAACAAGTGGTTAAAAAATGAAAAACTTTTTAATCACTTGTGTTTTAAGGCCACAGCAAATATTTACTACCAACAGGGTCCCTTTCTATTTGCTTACCATCTTTTGAGCGTGCATCACCGGCTATCGGCTTAAAATCCAAATCCATATAATCTAAAAAAGTTGTGTTGCCGTTTTTATCTTCCACCTGAAGTGTGTTGGGCTGCCGAGCATTAATGCGCTTTACTTTTACTTTGTCACCTTTGTCCCAATTTTCGCCTTTTTTGCGCGAAATTTTAACTTCATCTTCGGGTAACATGTCGTGCAATTTTGGAGGAGGTATTCTTTTTATCACATGGCGTTCGCCATCTTTAAAAAACTGTACTTTATAAGGTTTTCTATCAAATTTAATTTCAGCCAAAATAAAACCCTGATGCAAAAATGACCGCATCAGGGTTTCGGCAAAAATTGCCTATACTTAAGCATAAAGCATTGAAAGTTCAGTTTCATGCTCAAAAATCAGATAATTTCTCGTCCCGCTATGGTTCCAGCAGTGCGCGAAGAACAGCCACAAGTGCGATTTCCGGCGGATTCAAAGGGAGCACCGCAAGAAATACAACGACGCACTTTGATGACTATAGGAGACAAGCCTGCTAAGCGTCGCGCGATATTTTTTTGCTCAATATCCTTCACTACACTCGGTGGAAGGGTTTTTATTTTGATTCCGTCTGAAGTGCTCGCTGGCGGAAAAGTAACTTCTGGAGCCTCTGTTGAAGTCACTGTATCGGCAGTAAAAAAACGAGACCCACGATTGAACAGCATATAAAGCTCCTTATTCGACATTCTCAGACTCGAAAAAGAACGAGCAAGAGCGATGCCAATGTGAGAATCTACCTTTAATCCGCCTAAAGTACTGAAATGACAAAGGCGGCAAAAACATCGGAAAACTGACCACCAGCTTAAAGTGAATGGAAACTAGACATGGCCGGTGATAATGTAAAAACTTTAGACATCAATAGGAGTAGGCATAATGCAGAAATTGATTCCAAACATTGACTCTAGGCGCAAACAGTCATGATGACCATCAATCTGCGATTTTTCATTCCTAAAATACTGAATTTTTTGTGCCTTCTGTGTTTTATTTCATGTAAATCCATAAATTCGCAGACAACTTTATTAAATATTGCAAAGCCGACGGAATCTCAAACCAATCCGCCAAATTCACAAACTCACAACACCCTAACGAACAACAGCTCGGCGCAATCATCTGCAATTGGCGCATTTTCATTTGAAGAAAAACCTATTTTGCCAAATTGGTCGCAATTTTTAATTCCGAAAATTCAAAATTCAGTTCTAAGTCCCGTCGATTTTATTTTTTCCGCAGGATCTTATGAATACATTTCTCATGAGCCTCAATTAAAACTCGGCAAATGCAGCTTTTTAAATCAAAAAACCATAAGCCGAATTGTTTTTGAAGCTGCCCCAACTTTAAAATTTAAGCTCCCCTCTGAAAATTCAAAATATTCTTCTGGGTCAATTTATTTTGTGAACGATAAAGTAACTAATAAATCTCTTGCCATTGGTGTTTTTGACTCAAACGGGTTTTCAGAGTGTCATTTTGACCAAAAAACAATGGCACTTTCAACAGGAATGGGCCTTTTGAGACAAGATTCTGTCTATAATACTCAGCTTCAAAATCTTGACGTCACTGCCGCGCCATTTGGCCGACTCACTGTAAATCCAGACTTCAAAAAAGGCATTGCTCCCGGGCAAATATTACGAATAGGAAGGTTTGAATCAGCGCATAAGACTCTCTCTGAAAGCCTCTATCACATGAATCATTCCGATCGCATCAATTCTGAATTGTTTGTTAAATCAGCAAATCCCAGCGAGAATTTAGGGCTAGCAGAGTATTTAAAAACAAGTATACTAATTTCAGAAACTGCTTTTTCAGTTAATTTAGAGGCCGGAAAATATATCGCCTTTGTGACTTCGAGTCATTTTAATGATTGGTGCACAATCGCTTTTGAAATTGTGGGAAATCAGACACAAAATCTCGAATGTCAAAAATCATCTGAATCAAAAAATAAAGATGAAATAAATTCCGATCTAATTTCAAAGCAACAAAATACATTTTCAAATAATTACGACGTCACTATTTTACCAACTTCATTTTTGAAAGACGAATCGTTTTCTCATTGGCTGCAATTCTGGAACAAATCTAATTTTGTTGCGCCACAGTTTCCAACTGACCATTTTAAAAACTTGCCTCCAGCGATGCCGCTGGATTTTTCCGAATTCTATCCGAAAATAAAAAAATACGGCGCGCTATTTACCTCGCTTAAACCTGAATTATTTTCAGCAAACACTCAACTCGATGCCGTGCGTATTTTTGATTCTAAATTTTATGTCGGGCCCAATCTCCGTGTCGAAGAATTTTACCGCAAAAACGACAATAAAATTTTTCCCCTCATGGGAACTTCAGAGTCTTCGATACAAAACGATATTGTTCCGTTTTTGACTCAATCCCGATTTATATTTCACCCCGATGCAGAAAAATCTATTCAGAGTGCAATTCAATATTCAACAAATGGCACTGCAATTGAATGGCTTGAACCTCTTCTGACTTATGAGACGAGTCTTCCCCTTCGCATGCCTTTACAACAGCGATTTCGATTTCGCATCAAAATTCCTGCATGGAATGCAACACAGTATGTTGATCTTTATATCAATGGAGAATTTTTCAAGCGCTGGATTTTGAATCGTGGCGATATATCTCTAGCAATGTCGGAAGACATTGAAGAGAGAATCGACAGAAAAGCAGATTTTGACCTCGGATTATTCGCTTGGGGAAACGCATTTTTGCCAGAATTTATTTACGGCTCTGCGCAACTCACGCCCATCGCCTTAACAAGGCAGTACTGCGTCGATGCCAATGAAAACGGCCTTTGTGAAGTTCTAAAATAGTTTCATTTCTTGAACCTTCATAATTCAGGTCAATATATGCGGTAAATCGGATAAATCAAGCCACCAATGGATTTGATATTTTAAATACCCGTCTGTTACGTTGCTGATTTTCACCCTCGCCAAGGGTTTCGGACTGCATTTTTGGATATAAAGATTCGTTTATTTCAATTAAATTGATCATTCCAGACGACGCAAAAGAACGCGCTTTTGTTATCACTTGCATATCTGCCAGTTTTAGCGCCTCAGGGTCTACGCCTCTTATATTTTCAAGTGTTTCCATCCAATCCTGAGCAACATCTGGCGGAGCTTTTGCCAAAATAAGATTACGAATGTGCTCGCGAGTGCCTGCCAAAAATGTCGCCATGGTGTTAGTGTCCATGGAAAGGAAAATTTCTAGAAGCAAGCCATCTCGCAAAAATGGAAGGGTCTCAACGGTCACTAACCTCGAGCGCACAACTCTTGAAATTTCTGGGTTTGTGAGATCCAAATCACCCATTAAGTTACGTTGTTCATTTAAATCCGCCCTATCGAGCAAGTCCAGAAGCACATCTGTTCCATGAACGTTTTCACCATTAAAGTCGCTTTTACTTTGCGCTTTTCTTTTTAGCGCCTCGGCTACATTGTGCAAATAATCTCTTGCCACGGTATCGCTTGTGCATAATTCTCGCAGTAATTCTACTTTTGACTGGCCTTCAAACAACTCAAAAACCAATCTGCGCTTGTCTGTAGAGAGTTGAGTGAGCACAATACTTTGCGAACGCGCGCTTTCTTCGACTATGAGTTCAAAAATTTGCCTTGGCGATCGGGCTTTTAAGAAATCGAAAATATCGAGACTCTTATTTGCCATAAGTCGCATTTTTCCCGCAGTCATTTTAAGCTTAAGATGCCTCAAAAGTTCAAACTGATCTTCGCTCGGTACTTCCGGCGCATTCACATGCACATATTCTGCAAGAGTAGAAATGTCTTGTTTTAAATCGGCATCACCCAACAATTCAAATACTATCATTTCACCAAAAATGACTACCAATTTTGCTGCGTGCTCAACACCATCTTCGCGTATTATCCTGCCAAACACATCGCGTGCAACTTTTGGCTGAGTGATAAATATTTGAATGAGTTCATCTCGCAAACTTTGCAGTTGCATTTTTTGTCGAAGGTCTTCGCTTGCATACGAGTTGCTAATTTGCGCAATATTCCCAGAATAATCGCCTTGCTGTGAATTTCCATGACCCATATTTGGCATGGAATATCCCTGATTTCCTCCGGCTGGGGCTCCTCCCATTCCTTCGTGAATCACAGCTTGCATGCGCTTGCCCGTAAGCACAAAGCGCAATCCAACGGCACCAACAACGAGCAATGCTAAAAGAGTTCCGCCTACAATAAGCATCATATTAGTGGTCCAAAATGATGCTCCTCCCTGAGTAGAATTCTCCAATGAATTTGTTGAATTGTTGAGTTCCGAATTCTTTTCAGAGTTATTACTACTTTCTTTTTGCGATTTAATTTCGGCGCTAGAATGTTTGGAATTTTCTGTGCTAGAAGAATTTGAAATTTTTTCGGCTCGCTCCATCGCCGACTGCAATTTTTCACTCATTTGAGTGTTATTCGACTGACTTGAGTCTCTCTCCCTAATTATTTCTTTGGTCGAAGAATATTCTTTAAATACTTTAAGCATACGTCCTAGGCGCTCTAATCCATAAGGATCCGCCCTTGATTCATCCAGATCTTTTTGAACTTCCTCTGCACCGCGGGGAAATGGAATTTCTGACACCGTTAAAGAAACAGTTCCAAAAGGTAACAAATGGTCGCGCATGAGGTTTTGAATGCGTGATTTTCGAGGTGCTTCAATCAGTTGATTTAAAGACAAAGTTGCTTGCACTCCACGCACAAATAGAGCGCCTTTACCGTCTCGTGCAAAAAGAAATCGAGATGTTCGGCCGTCTTGAACTTCGTCCATTGTGGCACGCGCCACATTAACTTCGACTTCATTCAATTTGCAGTCTCTTGGGCAATAATCATTTATAATACGTTCCAATTGAGACTTAACTTGCCCATTAAAATCGGCCCGCACTTGTGCTTCGCTGCGGGTCGTGAGCCCAGAATCAGGGAATGTAATTTTTGTCCAACGCAATTCAGTGGAATGCGGATACCGCTCTGCTAACTTAACAAAGAGCTGCTGCAACCTTTCAATATTGTGTGTACCAAAGCGATTGTCGATCAATATTTCTGCCGATATTCCTCTGGCTTTAAACTTGCGCTGCGCCGCAGCTCCGTTCACTCCTTCAAATCCGATATCCGCATTTGCGGTTTCAAATGCTTCTTCACCATTTCCGCTGATGCTTAAAATACTACAGTATTCAAGGCAATACCTATTCAAATCAGATAATAATTTCTTTTTAACGTCTTCGGCAACTTTTTCTTCAAATGATGCCCGCTCCGGATCCTGTGGCTGCGCCTGTGGAGCAGGAGCAGAGGGTGCAGTGCTTGCAGATACCGCCTCTACCGCAGGTGTGGCAGGAACCGTTGCAGTAGCTGTATTTACTGAAGGAATATTCGCCCCAGCAGTGAGGCTTGAATTCGTAGAACCCCCAAAAGAATTTGTTTTTGAGGTCCCATTGGCACTACTACTTTTTGCCGTGTTCACTGAATTTTGAGTCGGACTATTTAATGCACCATTGAGAGCGCTATTTTTTGCCGCTCCATTTATTTTTGGTGGGTTTTTACCTGATGAATTTAAATTTGATTTCGATGCAGCTGGATCGTTTGACGTTGGGGGTGCAACACCCGAAGCAGCGTTATTCAGCGAGACATTTGCCGCATTATTTAAAGGATCTGCTTTGCTTGAATTCGCATTTTGGGCGTACGCAATATTTATTCCAGCAAATTCAAAAACAAGCGCAAAAACTAATGCAAAAATAATTTGTGAATTAAATTTCCCTGTTCCACTATTTTGCCTGGAATTTAATGATAATTGATTCAAAATCAATTTTTTTTTCATTGGTACACCCTAATCACAACGCGCCGGTTTGAAGCTCGGGCCGCCTCTAAATCTTTTCCAGTTTTTCCTACAGTTGCAATTTTGGGGCGCGTGTCGGCAAAACCCGAAATATTCATACGCAAATCTGGCACTCCCAATTCCCTCATTTTATCTAAAAGCGCCACGCCGCGGGCACTTGAAAGCGACCAATTGTCTCTAAATTTTCCCTTTTTGCTTAACGGAACATCGTCGGTATGGCCTTCTAATGAAAGCAAATATTTTTTGTCGACTTTTGAAAGAATGTCTAACAAAGGCTTTGCCTCATTCAATGCAAACGGGCTTAAATTAGCACTTGCGGAATTAAACATAACGCCATTTAAAAATTCCACATTTAATCCGAACATTCCTAAATTTGTAACAATTAATTTATCTAAGTTTCTTTTTTTAATTTCTGCATCAAGGCGCTTTTGCAATTCATCTAAACTGTCGGTGCGCTGCCTAGTGACTTGCTTCGAAACTGCATCAAATTTATTTGTGTCTACTTTAGACATGGCCAACATTAATATAAACAAAGCCATTAAATTTGTAGTCAAATCGACATAAGCTAGCAGCCACAATGGCTCTCCCGCTTTTTTCTTTTTTTGAACTTTTACTGTTTCAAAAAAACCAGACATAACTATCTCCGTGAGCCATTGATTCCAGTTTTAGGAGCTTGCCCATACGCCGACTTTGGTGCTTGCCCATTGTTTTCGTCTGCTCCACCATTGCCAGCATTGGGTTTTGCACCATGATTTTGATAGGTGCTCAACACGTCTCTGAGGTGCGCATTGGATTTCTTTTCTTTGAGTAAAATGACACCTTCCATTATCATGGTGTCGAGTTGCAACGATTTTTCGGCATAAATAGTAATTTTTTCCGATAATGGAGTGTAAATTACCGTGCCTAAAATAAGCCCATAAAGTGTGGCTAATAAGGAAACAGCCATTCCAGCGCCGAGCTTTGAAGGGTCCGATAAATTTGCAAGCATTTGCACAAGTCCAATAATGGTTCCAACTAGGCCCATTCCAGGGCACAATTTTCCCAGACTTTCGAATAAATTTGCTGCATGAGAAAATTGAGTTTGTTTTGCATTAATTTTTGCGCACATATTGTGTTTTATTTCTTCTGGCGTAAAACTATTTAATATGAGAGTTAAACCATCTCTAAAAAATAGATTTTTAACGCCTTCTTTTTGCCTTGCTAAAACTCCAATGCCTTCGCTGCGCACAGCAGAACTCAGCTGCGAAAGCTGATTTGCAATGGTGTTCATTTCTTTTGTTTGATTTAAAAAAGCCATGGTAAAAAGAGTTTTTAAGCCCGCAAAAAAATCGACAAAGCTGTGCGACATAAAAATCACAGAAATTGGCGCGCAAAGTAAAAGCACAAAGGCCGATTTTTCAAAAAATCCGCTGAATTTATCGCCATGAAATGTAAGCACAAACCAGAATGAAAAGGCGAATCCACTCAGCCCAAAAAATACGCTCAACATTAGTTTTCTCCTTTTTGAACTTTCGGCGGAATTTCTTTCATTTCTTGCACACCACCGGGCGTCACAATTCCTTCTCGCGTGCGACGCAACGATTCACGCTCTGCAATAAGTCTTTGCAGGTGCTCTATTTGTGCCAAAAGCCTTCGGCTTGGCTCATATTCGTAAGCTCTTTTGTAAGAACTTAACGCCACATCTATCTGTCCTAATCTCTGATGCAATGAACCTTTCATTGAAAGCAGGGCAGCAGACTTAGGGTAGTAACGTAACAATTCATTTGCTTCGATTAGTGCTTCGTCGTACTCTCTCATTTTGTACAGGTCTTTTATTTTCTGACTTCCTAACGTAAAACTAGGTAATTGGTCATTATTATCATCGTTTGTGACCTTCAATTTTTTATCTATATCGTTCATTTCTTTGCCAAGTGCGTCGTCGCGCGATCGGGTTGCCCCAATAATCTCTTGGTCTGTGCGACGCGCATTTACCTCCCGCCGCCTCTGCTCCAAAGGAGTCAATTTTTTCTCTGAGCTTTGCAGCACAGAAGGGTCAACTGGAATGCTAATTTCACCGTCGCTACCGCGGGCGTCTTCGGGCAACTGGTCGAGCATTTCATCAACTTGCGCCGATGATTTATTTTTATTCGCCACGTGCTGCGCATCTGGAGGCGCGATATTTAAATTCTTTTTAGGCACACTAGATGCGCATGCCAATAGATATTGTATTCCGATAAATCCATAAATTGAAAATTTTAAGCTTCTCTTAGAAGAGAAAGCCGAATGAAATATTCGCACCAATCCCTCCTTTTGTTGTGTACTTAAATTTGTCTTTAATTTGTATTGTCGTTGGAAGGCTATACAAACCAGCACATTCTAAAATAAAATGCCTGCCCAATTTCATGTGTACGCCACCCCTACCCGAAAAAGACAAATACCCTTGTGCGGCAATGAGTCCAATTCCAGCGCTGATTCCAAATCGTGCTAGCTCTGTATTTTCGGGTATTGTTATAAAATGATGGTGATAATCAGCGAATAAACCTAAGCCATATTTAAAGGGCTTAATAGATTCTACCGTTGTGCCGGCAGTCACTTCACCCGTTGCTTCCGGGTTGCCTTCAACACCGTCGTAGTTTTTAATAAACAATGCTGGGTCTAAATAGACTCCAAGTATAGCACCAACTTCAGACTGATCGTAATTGAATTTTTCGGCTGCACGGAAATTAAATCCCAGCATGCTTGTCGAAGCTTTCACGTTTGGAACTAAAACGTAACCGACAGTCATCTCACCAGCAAAGTGTGATGGTTCTTTTGGTTTTTCACCCGGAAGACTACCATCTTTAGCGTCTTTTCCATCTTTTAATGCTCCACTCGCTTTTCGCTCTAAACTTTCACTGTTATAAACTTTAGTCCAAAGTAGTTCTTTGGTTTTAGAATCAAATAAGCTGACAGATAGCATTATGCTTGATTCTTGATAAATTACGCCAGCATCCATCCAAGTTTCTACACCTAATTGTTTTGAAATTGCATCCAATTCTGTAGGATTATTTATTGGTACAGTCACAACGAGTCGATTGTTTTCAACGACTGTTCTTTTTACGCGGCATTTTGTGCACTGAATTACTTTTATGGTAGAAAATTTATGAATTCTATCTACAATTAAACTCTCAATATAAGACTCATAAGAACGAGGAATAGCTTCGTTTAATGCAATGCGCCGGATAGACACATTGGCCATACCAATTTGCTGTGCAGATTTTAAATCAAATGCAAATTCATTTAAAAGGTCTTCAATAACATCGTTAAAACGACGCGGTTTTGCTTCGTCTTCGGCACGAACCAAAGAAAAACAAAACAAAGAACACAACAAATAAAAACCAATGGCAAAATATTTCCAATGTTTTTTCATGCTCTTAAATTGATTGATGCGACACTGCATGGAACCCCCTTGCCTTGGGCTCCTATCGGAATGCGCGCTTCATATTCGTTGGAAACTCTTGCCGGTTAGGTCATTTTTTCAGCAATATTTTGATTTTAAGCTATTTTGCAGCTGTCTGAGGAGGTGTCGAATCAAATTCGACTTCATGTACAGATTTGCGTAACCTCCGGAATTTGAGATCCGACTCAGCTTTTTCGCGTCGATTCGCCAAAAAGCCACCCAATTCAAATGCAAAAAAGAACCCGATAAACGTCCAGAGAGCTCCAAAAATAACAACATAGGAAAACATAACACCCTCGTTTCTCTAATATAATAGGGTGAAGGACGACATTCTGTTGTTCGTGGCCTTCAAGACTCTTAATCGGCTCTTGTTGTCTTAAAATTAAACTTTTTTTGAGAAAGACAAAAAATACTCTTTCAATTCATTGTATTTTTTAATAATAAAAATTCAGGCAAAGCACAACCTTGTGAGGTTACGCTCGCCTGAAATATATTTAACTATTTAATTTAATTCAGCTAAAGACCAATTTTGACAACGATTCCTTGCCTGTCACCATGACCAAATCCCAGCTGAGGCGCGCTTCGTCGCCCAAGAAGTCTTCGTCGTAGGTTTCAAGAAGGTCCTGAATGCCATCAGCATCTTCCAAAAGACTCAAAGCATTCACAGCCGAACGGAAATAACGTGCGGCTTCGTTAGGATGCCTGCGCACCTTAAGGCAAAGCCTACCCATTTCTTCGTACCATTGCGCTTTTTCTTCAGGCGTTGCCACTTCGCCGCTTTCACCCAACATATAAATGTAGGTATTAAGCGCACGAACGTGATCTTTTGTAGCCATAAGCTCCGATATTTTAGGCATCAAAGACTGTATGGTTTTACGAGCTCGCGCCTGTTCTTTTCGCTTGTCTTCTTGGCTTTCTGCAGCGTGTTTTTCAACAACGCGTTCGCAGTGAGCTCTTAACAACCGAAGATCTTCGGGTAAAACCTGATCTCGCTCGCTCTCGAGAGTCGGGTTGATTTGCCGAAAAAGGCTCAGCAACTCAGTGGGAGAAACGTGCAGATAACCGGCAAGTATCTGTATGGCCCAAGGTCTGTCGTCGGGCCAAATCCGTTCCGCTCGTTCCATCTGCCGAATCAGCTCATGCATGTCCATGTAAACTCCTTGGGTAATGCATATTCTTTAGACCGCTTGTTCTTCCCTATTTTGGACTGACAAGCCAATTACATGTAACGCCAGAAGACTCAGGTCAAGGATTTTTAATGTCTTCGTGCCAACTTACGGCCCGATAAAGTGAATTTCCAAATACAATAGCAAACGAGAATTAAAATACCCATAAAAAAGACTTTATTTACGGGCACTCCCAAAATCGTGACGGGCGCTGGTTGCGCGCTCTTGACTTCAGAAAATATTTTCTGATGAAGGGGTGTGTGCCCCTGAGCTATGGGCTCGAGGGCCAATCTGCCTAAAAATATCTCAAAATTAGGACTGTCGAAATCCACATCTCCATTCATGCGACCCACCACCCGACCCACTTCGTCGAGCAAGACCACCCCTGGGCTGCCTAATACCGCGAGTCGTTCAGCAATACCGCCACTTTCGTCAATATATAATGGCTGAGTGAGTTTCAACACATTTCCGATATCGGCCACCGAATCGCTCGTGTCTTCGTCGTAGGCAATTAATTTTATTTGCAATTGTGAGGGCAGACGAGCGTTGTGCGCCCAAGAATCGAGCGAAAGCAACCCGTCGCGACAGTTTTCACACGTAGAATTCCAAAAATAAAGAAGAGACAATTTCTCTTTTTGATTGGCTAAGTTCTTTGTTAAACCATTGTCCCAGGGTCTCAATACTTCAGACTGAAGCTTTGTTTGATATTCGTATTTGCCTTGTGCGTTTGCACTTAAATATGGCAACGCAAAATTATCGAGACGCACTTCTGCTTCGACAGGGAGAATTCCGGTTCCCAAAATGGCATCTTTTAAGGTGATCAAACAATTTCTCCTTGTTTCTAAAAAGAGACACTTTTGGCAAAGCGCCTCGACCAAAAAGAGACACTGCAACGGCCCAATTCCCAATTTCTGGTCTAAATTAGAGCATTTAGGGCCCGATTTGCTATTTTTAAGACTTGGCACGAGCCTTGCTTAGAAGTGAGTCTCTCACACAGAACCGGAGGAAGACCATGCATTCCATTTTAAATACCATTCATTCCTTGCAACAGTCGAACAATCAGGCATCGTCGGCACACACTACAAAAATTCTCGCTGAAAATATTTTCAAAGATTTAAAATCTTACGGCCTGCGCGACAAAGATATTGTAGCCGTGTCTTCGGAAATTTTGAACCGCCTGACCAACGATATTCGCGCAAGAGCTGCAGTATCCAATTCCGAATCTGCATTTGATCATGTGCGAACTTGAGAAGTTTTTAGGTTTTTTGGTTCAATTTGCTACTTTTAAATCGATTGATTTTTAGTTTATACTCAAATATTTTTTTATTTCAAAGCGCTTTTAGAGCTTTTTTTTTGCTTCTATGAAGCTGAACCAAGCTGAAAAACTCTCTCTTCTTTAGGAAGTCTAGTTTCAATCTAGTGACTTATTTTGCATCAGGAACACATGCAGGAGCTAGTAAACTATTGTGAATAAATCCTGCCTCTTTGCCATTGCCACAATCTGCGAGCACGCCCATCCATTTGTTGCCGGCGCCATTGTCGGTGCGAGTTACTATCGTATTTAAATCCAGTGCGCATTTGATTGTTCCGTTCGGTTGCTCTCTAAAATTTGCGCCGGTAGTGTCTGTTACTTTATATTTAGTGCAATCTTGTTTCTCAGTAGGAATCGTTTCTGTAGTTAATATCATACCTGTAGACGATACTTTAGAAATTTTTCCAGTGCCATCGGTGGCTACGCCTTTACCTTGTTTGACTTCATCCAAAATTTCAACAGGAACAGACAATGTTAAAAAGTAGTTTGTAGGATCTAAATCGTCTACTGCAGGCAATGCCACATCTACACTTTCTGGAGTGCTAGTTTGCGCGTTGCGAATGATTTTTACCCAAGGCGTAGGCATCCACTTGCGTTTAAATCCAGCATTATACCAGTCTAGTGGAATCATATTTAGTTTCCACTGGCCATCTTCGTTGTCGGGGCGGTACCAATTGTTATGATAAATTTTGATATGTTCGCTAGAATCAATATCACCTACAATAGAAATATGCCCATCGCCGGCCATACCGCTACAATCGCTATTGAGGCATCCGCTCACAAAAGAACCCACAGGAATTCTTCCACCAAATACAGACGCGATTTTTTGCGCAATTTGTTGTTTGCCTTTAGGCAATCGAACGACTAATCCGCCCTTTTCTTTTACGGCATTAACAATATCTTCGAGCAAAGGCGAACTGTAATGACCAATGCCGGCCATTTCGTACACGCGCGACACATTATTTGCACATTGTGCAGGCTGAGCAAAGCTTGAGGCTTCGTCTTCTTGCCCCTTGAGCCAATCTAATCCTGCAGCCATAATTCTTTCGCCTGTGGGAGTAATGAGGTCGAATTTTTTTGAAGACAGCAATTGATCTCGATTGAATTGTACTTCTTTAACATTTGCACCTTCATTGGCACGGGGCTTGAGCACATTAAATTTTCGCGATTGGCATCCCACCGCAACTAGAACAGCCAAGCTCAACAAGCCAAAACAAATTTTTGCATATTTGCGAATCATTTCATTCCCCTCAAATTAAAAAGCAATTTTCACGGTACACCCAACAATAATAAGACAAGTATGACAAAAAATAAGGACGGGTTTTTCAGATTCACTTTTTTTTGGCGGTCTAAGTACTGAACTCCAAAAAATTTCTTTGAGGCCTTCTTGCCAATGCAACACTTCGACACGCCCGATACGACGCCGCACGCGCTCGCGGCTTGGTAAATTGGCTCCACCCGCTTTCAATTTTCGCGCACTAGAACCTGTAAGGGCAAATTTTCGACTGTGTCGCTCGATTTCCTGGTGAACTGTATCGAACAGTTTTGGCATTTTTTGTATCTGATCTATTATAATCCACTCTATTTGAGAGCCTAATTGACTCAATCTTTCCGACAATGCTTGCGGGTAATTCTGAAAGAGTTATTCTTCATCTGCTTCTAAAAGATCTATATAAAATGCATTTGCGCTTAACGCGCCAGATTTTGCTGTTTTTGGAAATTGAAACATTTGTCGAAGCAAGGTGCTTTTGCCCGTACGGCGAGCCCCAAACAAGAAAAAACTTCGAGATAACGGGATATTACAAATTCTCGGGAATAAACACCTCTTTTGTCCGACAATTCATCCATCATACTTCCAGATTTTAATTACTGATTGAAATATAAAGAATAATGCAGAGTTTCACTGTCAAAGAGGGTTCTCGGAATTCAAATGGGGAAACAATATTCCTGTTCGGGAATATTGTTTGAATTTTTGCTCAAGAAGCTGGTGATTTTACCGTTCGGTAAAACATGCCTTGAATGAGAGCTTAAAACCATTTACTATTCCCGTACGGGAAATTCGCGCGAGGACAATTATGAATGCAAAAATACCCAAAAACGATTTCAGATATCGGCGAAGTCATAAGAGAAGCGCGCAAACAACAAGGCTTAAATCAGTCAGATGTTGCTGGATTGCTGGGATTAGGCAATCGTTATTTGTCGGAACTAGAAAACGGTAAAAGCACTATTGAAGCTGGTAAAATGCTTCAAATTCTTTTGGCTTTAAAAATAAAAGTAGTACTAGAAATTCCGAATATGAGTCCGCGCCAATACATTAAGTAACGCCGATAGTTGAGGAGATTTAAAATGCAAAATATCGGAAATCTTTCTGTCTGGTAGGATACAGAAAAAGTCGGGGATTTATTTATCTCATCTACCGATCAAATTTCCTTTCAATACGCAAATAGCTGGCTAAATTCTCGGGAATATTTGCAGAATAAAGGTTCTATGTCGCTGTCTTTACCGGCGTCTCCACGAGTCTACAATCAGGAGGCGCACGCTTTTTTTGTAAATCTTTTACCTGAAGGAGAGGTCAAAAAATGCTTGTCGGCCCAATTAAATATATCTGACGGAAACGATGCAAAACTTTTAGAGCTCATTGGTGGAGATTGCGCAGGGGCGCTGCGTATTGAAAAAAAAACTAACACAAATTTAGAACCACTTTATGAACCGCTCGATGGATTTCAGCTACTAGAGAAATTGAAAAATGGACTTGTACTGGGGAATACCCAAAAAATTCCAGAAAGGCTTTCGCTTGCCGGTGCGCAGGGGAAATTATTATTATATGTAGAAAATAGTAATTTTTATTCCACACACAACGGCGCGCCTTCCAATGTTATTTTAAAAACGAACTCCAACCCGTTTATATATTTAAACCTAACAGAAAATGAATATTTTTCCATGCTACTAGCAAGTAAATGCGGGCTATTGACTCCAAACACTCAATATAAATGTTTCAAAAATATGTCATTTTTGGTGAGCCACAGATATGATAGAATCGGCCCAAAAGCGGCTGATTCTCAAGAAAATAATTGGGTTAAAAAACTTCACCAAGAAGACTTTTGCCAAGCCTTAGGAATATTGCCCAATCGAAAATATGAAAAAGAAGGCGGACCTGGCCATAAGGCATGCGCTGCTTTAATTAAAAATCACCTTTCATTGAATGATTTTTCAAATTATTTAGATTGGGTTATCTTCAATCTTTGCATCGGTAATACAGATGCACACGCAAAAAATATATCGATTTTGTATTCAAAAGACAATTCGCTTAGTCTTGCGCCTTTTTACGATATGCTTTGTACCCGTGTCTATTCTGCACTTGGTAAATCTTTTGCCATGAACTATGGTGGCACAGAAAATTTAGAAGAAATCAATCGAAAAACTCATTCCAAATTTGCTGCGGACGTGCAAATTTCCGAATCTCTTTTAATTAAAAAAATAGAAAATATGACTCAAAGAATTAAACTGACTTCACCGATCCTAGAAAAACTTCTCATACGAGACGGCATGGAAGAAACAATTCTTGCGCCCGTCACAATGGAAATCGCATTGAGTACTAAAATAGTTGTTGGTTCAATTATCACCCATTAGAAAACTAAAACCCCGGTCGTGCAATAAAGCTGACCGGGGTTTTTAGGTTGTTTCAAAAAACAGCTTATGCTGCTTTTCGAGTTGTTTTAGACGCCTTACGACGCGCAGATTTCTTGGCTTTTACTGGAGCCTTTGCTGGCTTAGCTACAGCTTTTACAGGAGCTTTAAATGGCATTCTAAAAGGAGTCTTTACTACTACAGGAGCAGCAACTTTTACAACCTTCTTAACAGCTTTTTTAGCTACTTTCTTAACTGCTTTCTTAATTACTTTTTTAGGAGCAACTTTTACAGCTTTTTTAACTGCAATTTTTGCTACTTTTTTAGCAACTTTCTTCTTTTTAACCTTAATAACGGGCAATGATTTAGCCAAAACAATTGGCGCCACCACTGGTTTAGGCATCACATGCTTTTTAGCTACTGCTTTTTTAGCAACAGCTTTCTTAGCTTTAGACGCGGGTTTTGCTTTGGCAACTTTTGCCACAGCCTTCTTTGCAACTTTCGCCTTCGTCACTTTCTTAGCGCCAAATAGCACAGGCTTCTTGGCAACCTTTTTCTTTGCTACAGTCTTTTTAACTTTAGCAACCTTTGAGGACTTCTTCTTGGACTTCTTGGCGCCACCTGATTTCTTAGCTTTTGAAGCTCCGGCGACTGCAAGAGGTTTGTGTTCGCTTAACATAGTTCTTCGTTCCCCTATCAATTTTTCTATTGTCCCTGGAGACTCAAACAATGCCCCCGAAGACGACCAAACAAACAACCCTAGTTCGGCAACGTCATCTGCGACGTGGCGCCCTGCCGCATCTCTCGACGCTGCACATCGCTCATTTCTGTGCGACGAAAAACCTATCGACAGTCATGAGTATATCTTGAGTAGAAATTTTATTATTTATTGGGTAGTCACAATTTTGGAGTCGCAGGTGCAATTTTTGTCACGTCCGAAACAACAGACATCACCGCTTGCCGCATGGCTTTCTGTAATTTCAATCTTATTTTTCGAGACCACTTCATTTTCTCAAACTTCCAACGGAATAGAATTTAAAGCACGCGTAGGAAGCCCTGGCACCATGGTCAATGTCGCATCTCCCATTCTGCCTTGGGTGGTTGGACTCGTGTGTTTGGTGCTCTTTGGAATTATGCTCGCGACCTTGTGGCCCAACGATTCTGAAAATAATTTATACCGTCGCCAACGAAAATTTGCGCGCGTTGATGGCCTCTTTTTTAAACTCCGTTGCCAGGTTTGCAGCGAAGAACACGGCAAGAGCCTGCTCAAAGAATCTCGCGGTAAAACAGAGCTACAGGTGTCGCCCACAGCAGCGCTTTCAAACCTTACATTGCTCTCATTGAGCTTTGGTGGCTGCAGTTTAATGGGTCATGAAGGGCTTAAAAAAGGGTCTGTAATTTTGCTTCATTTGCACACGCTTCCCGATTTTCCCACTCGAGATCTTGTTGTGGCAGCCAAAGTCGTGTGGGTCCGAATTCAAACTCACCACAACGCAAGCCACGAAGTTTCGGGGGTAAAATTCTTTAATGCCACTTCAAAAGAGAGCAGCGAAAGTCTACGACAATATTTAAATTTTTTGATGGACGAACCGGTCACATGACTGAATTTACAATTGACGAACAAACTGTTCAGTTGTTACAAACCATTCCCAAGGGTATTCATTTTGCAGGACTTTTAGGATATCCCATATCCCATTCTCGTTCGCCTGCCCTGCACAACGAGTGGTTTCAAAAATTAAATTTGAAAGCAGAATATTTACTTTTTCCATGCCAACACTCATTGCACGCTCAACAGTTATTAAATAGTTTAATGAGCAATCCGTTATTTTTAGGCGCAAATATTACAATTCCTTTTAAACAGACCTTCTTAAGTCAATGGCCCACTTCGGCTGTTGATTCACTTGTGATGAAGAGTGGCGCAGCCAACACTCTATACAGGTACGGTGCAGAACAGAGCTGGAACTTGGCAAACACAGATGTTTTTGGAATTGAACGCACCCTTGCAATTCATTTTCCAAATCTTTTGAACCAAACTTTCGACCTCCTTATATTAGGTGGAGGAGGTGCGGCAGCGGCAGTGCTCGCAAGCCCGTTAATTCAGACACTTAGAAACTCATGCCAAGTGATTGTCAGAAACCCAGAACAAAGCATTGCTAAAACTCAGGCGCTTTCAATTTTAAATAAAGATGCCATTCGAACACCTGGAAACTGGCAGCCAATTCGCAATTCAAACATACCAATATTAGTCATTAACACCCTGCCTTTAGGCCATAATAATGAAGAAAATAGCATTGCAAAAAACACCATTGAAGCCATTGCTAAAAGTGGACGATCTCAATGTTTCTATTTTGATTTGGTGTATAGCTTTACGCCCGCAGTAAAACAGGCTCAATCAGCCGGCTGGCAAACTTGCGATGGCAGTACCATGCTTAGAGAGCAAGCTCGCAAAAGCTATGAGCTCTGGACCGGCAATTGCCCCTAGAGACTTCAAAATGAATACTATCTTGAATCCTAACTAGCGGCCTAGCTCTGCAGCAAAAGTTCAGCCGCGCGACGGAGGGTTTCTTCTTTTTTACAGAATGCGAATCGCAACCAAGGTAAACTTTTTGGTGGCTTCACATAAAACACTGATGGAGGAATGGCCGCTACAGAATGTGTTTCTATAAGGCTTTTTGCATAAACAATGTCTGACACATCGCCTGCAAGTGCTTCAAAATTAGCCATTAAAAAATAGCTTCCTTGTGCCGCCTGAACAGTGAATCCTGCCCGCTCTAAAGTGCTTTTAAGCTGAGCTTGCTTTGCAGCGTACTCCGTTTTTAAAGAGGCCAAATAAGTTTTGAGCCAAGAAGCGTCTTGCATGACTTGCGCTAAACCCAACTGAACGTGTGGATTGGTGCAAAAAACAACCGCCTGGTGAACCAATCGAACTGTGCGTGTGAGTTCTGGTGCAGCGAGAATCCAACCCACTTTAAAGCCGGTAAAACCAAAAGTTTTTGCGGCGCTGCTAATGCGAATGACGCGGTTGCGCAGCTTAGGAAACACTGCTGGCGACTGATGTTCAAACGAATCATAAACCATATATTCGTAAACTTCATCGCTTAAAACAAGAGCGTTGTTTTTAATAACTCTGTTTGAAATTCTTTCGAGTTCATCTAGCGTAAAAACTTTTCCAGTTGGATTGTGAGGTGTGTTTAAAATGAGAAACGAAAAACCACCTGCCGATGCAGCTTCAAATTCGTCCCAATCAATTCCCCAGCCTTTAGCCTGCATGCCAACAGGAGTGTCGGGAGCATGGAGCCTCACCGGAACAAAAATTCCACCGGCATTGGCAACTGCTTGGGCATAGCTGTCGTAAAATGGTTCGAAGACTAAAACTTTATCGCCAGGATTTACAAAAGCATTTATTGCGACATAAATAGCTTCGGTTGCTCCTGTTGTAATGGTGATTTCGGTACGAGGATCGTAATAAAGATTGAGAGATTCCATGACCAAATTTGAAACTTGCTGACGCAATACTTCTTCGCCTGAGGAATGAGAGTATTGATTGTGGCCATTTTGCAATTGATCACAAACAGCATCGAGCAGTTTTTGTGGGCCTGGATAATCGGGAAAACCTTGAGCTAAATTTACGGCTTGAAAATGACGCGCCAAATCGGACATTTCTGTAAAAATACTTGTGCCAAATCCGTTCCAGCGCTTTGCTTGTACGAGAGGTTCAGGTGAATCAGATCGGTTCATTTTTAAAACTCACTTTCGAACAGCACGAGGATCCCATGCATCACGCAGGGAGTCACCTAAAATATTCAACGACATGACTACAAGAAAAATAACAACGCCAGGTACAACAAGCATCCACCAACCGTCGTAAAAATAATTTTTACCATCAGCAAGCATAGCACCCCATTCTGCCGTGGGTGGGCGCACGCCCAAGCCTAAAAAGCTTAGCCCAGCAGCCTCAAGCAATGCACTGGCAAAATTCAAAGTAAAAACCACGATAAGCGCTGGTGTGATGTTTGGAAAAATATGGCGCGCCATCACCCGAAAATGCGACGCGCCCATGGCTTGAGCGCTCAGAACATAATCGCGGTTGCGTTCGGCGAGCACTGCACTTCGCAAAATGCGCGCAAAGGAAGGCACATAACTCAAACCCACGGCAATCATAAGATTGCCTATACCTTGGCCCAAAAAAGCGACCACAATTAAAGCCAATAAAATAGAGGGAAATGCTAAAAGGCAATCGTTGATTCGCATCAATACTTCGTCAATTTTTCCGCCAAAATAACCCGCAGCCAATCCAAAAGGCACACCCAGCGCAAAGGCCAAACAGATAGGTACAAAGCCAATAAACAAAGAAATTCTTCCACCATAAAGAACACGCGAAAACAAGTCTCGACCTGAGCTGTCGGTGCCAAGCAAATACCGCGCACTTCCACCTTCTAAAAAAGAAGGGGGCAAAAGTTTAGCTTCTACTAAATTAAGCGCATCGGGGTCGTGTGGTGCTAAAAATGGAGCAAATAACGCTAATAAAATCATGACAACAATAAATGAGAACGAGAAAAGCGCTAATTTATTGCATTTAATTTCTATCCAGGCGCTGCGCAAAGCTGAAGGCCTTGTAGCTACAGTACCAGATTTATAACACGATGGGACCGCAGAATGTTGTTGAGTGGTCATGATTATTTCCTGGCCAATCGAGGATCAAGCACGCCATACAAAACATCGGCTGCCAAATTAAATAAAACAAACATGAGCCCTACAAAAAGGGTCCCGGATTGCACCATAGGAAAATCGCGGCTTGCAATGCTTTCGACCAATATTTTACCAAGACCAGGCCAAGAAAACATGGTTTCGGTAATTACGGCCCCACCAAAAATAGTGCCGGCTTGGAGCATAGATATTGTGACAATTTGCAAAGATGCATTGCGAAAAACGTGCTTAAAAAGAACTGTTTTTGGCGAAAGCCCTTTAGCATGTGCCGTGCGAACAAAATCTTGAGCCAAAACTTCAAGAAACGCCGACCGAGTCATACGACAAATTTGCGCCATAGGAATGGTCGAAAGAGCTAATGCAGGTAAGGCAATATGTTTAAGAGCAAACCCAAAAACTTCCCATCCTTGCCCCGTAATACCCCGAATAAATCCGTCTACAGTATACATATGTGTGTATGATTCTGTCGCTGCATCAAAAACAACTTCGTCGGACATGCGGCCCGAAGTGGGAAGCAAACCCCATTTGATGCTAAAAAAATACATCAGCACAAGTGCCAACCAAAAAATGGGCATACTCACTCCAGCAATTGCCGTAGCGGATGCCAATTTATCGATAAATTTATTTCTGTTAACTGCACCCAAAATACCTAACAAAACGCCAACGGGCAGAGCAATTAAGAGTGCAAAAAAGCCCAACTCCACGGTGGCAGGTACTGCTGTAGCCAACAAACGAGATATGGGTTGATCGTGAAAAAGACTTGTGCCCAAATCAAAATTGAGAACTAGTTTTTTGAGATACAGCCCGTATTGAACGTACCAAGCATCGTTTAAATGCAACGCCTCACGAATGAATGCAATTTTTTCTGGAGTGGCGCGCTCGCCAGCCATAACAACAGCAGCATCGCCTGGCACTAACTTTACAGCCCAAAAAAGCCCTAAAGTAAGCAACAAGAGCACTGGTATAGAAAAAACAATGCGACGTACAATAAGGGCAAACATGTTAATTACTGAGCCATCCACACTGTGTCAAAACGACGTGTTCCGGTGGGATTTAAAATAAATCCGTTCACTTTAGCATCCATAGGCATTGCAACTTGACTGTGCGCAATGGGCATCCAAGGTGCATCGGTGTGAATTATGGTTTGTGCTTGCTTGTAAAGCTCTGCACGCTGATCTTGCGAAGCAACTACTTTTGCATCCTTTAACAAAGCCGTAACTTTGGGATTGTTATAGAACGCAATGTTTTGTGCCGGAACTCTAGCGTTGTCGCCAGAAAGCAAGAAATGCAAAAAGTTATCGGGGTCGCCGTTATCGCCAGTCCAACCAAAGAGAGCCATTTCATGCTCGCCTTTTTGGGTTTTGTCGAGGTAAACAGCCCATTCATAAGTCGTTAATTTAAGTTCAATGCCAATTGCCTTGAGGTCCGCCTGAATCGCTTCGCCAACTTTTTTACCATCTGGCATATAAGGGCGAGAAACAGGCATGTACAATAGTTCTGTTTTAAAGCCCTTAGGGTAGCCTGCTTCTTTCAGCAAATTTTTAGCTTGCTCAACGTTGTATGGCCAAGCTTTTACAGTGGTATTGTAACCCCAAAGCGAAGGCGGCATGGGGTTTACTGCAGCCATTGCAAAGCCAGCGTAAACACCTTTAATAATTGCGTCTTTATTAACAGCCATATTTATAGCTTGACGAACTTTTACGTCATTAAAAGGTGCTTTGTTATTATTAAATGCCAGATATGAAACGTTCATTGCAGGCTCAATTAAAACTTTAGCCTCGGGGCGTTTTGCTTTAATTGTGTTTACTTGGTCTGGGGTAGGCAAATTCATCATGTGAATTTCTTTTGCCAAGAACGCATTCAAACGAGCACTACTATCGGGAATGGAACGAAAAATAACGCGTGCCAAATGGGGTTTTTCGCCCCAAAATTCTTTGTTGGCGTCGAGCAAAATGCGCTCGCCCTTAGTCCAGCTCGTAAACTTAAAGGGGCCAGTGCCTACTGGATTGCGTGCGAAATCTTCTTTGTATTTACGCACAGCTGTGGGACTCACGATGGACGCAAATTGCATTGCTAAGTTTGCTAAAAAGGGAACCTCGGTACGAGTTAACTCAAACTTAACTGTAGAATCGTCGATTTTTGTGACGGACTTGATAAGGGTTTTCATACCCATATCATTCCAATAATCCCAGCTTTTAGCATAGCCAAAAGCTTCATGCTTAGGGTCTTGCTGGCGCATAAAACTAAATACAACAGCATCCGCATTAAAAGGAGTGCCATCGTGAAATTTAACATTTTTGCGCAATTTAAAAGTATAAGAAAGGCCGTTTGCTCCAGCAGTCCAGCTTTCCGCCAATGCGGGTTCAACCTGAGTCGTGCCACTTTTAAACTTTACGAGTCCGTCGAACAAATTGTCGCAAACATTTAAACTTTCGCCATCGGTTTCTTTAGCGGGATCAAGCGAAACGGAATCGCCACCACGACCATAAATAAAAACTCCGCCGCTCACAGGTTTTTGCGCCATTGCGGGCAAAAAAGAAGAAGAGAAAAGAGCGACTCCGCACATTGCGGCTAAGGACTTCAAAGACATGTGAGTCTCCTTGTGCATTTATCAAACTTATGGCGCTTTTGTGACACGGAGTTCTAGCTCAAGCCGTTCAATGACGCAATTGCATCGCGCGAATTCTAGTGTTACTTCTTTAAAACCATGCGATTGAACCCCTTGTCTCACCAACTACTAAAAACGCTAGAAACTACATTTCATCATGTGTTTCCTGTGCATCTTGTTGTTTTAGTTTCTGGCGGACGCGACAGCATGGTCTTAATGCATTGCCTTTCAGAATTGAGACACAGTCCACTTTTTGAACAGCGTGACCAATTTTCTGTCGAGATTTTGCATTTCAATCATCAAAAACGAGGATTGGCTTCGGATCTCGACGCACAACTTGTCATTGATACAGCGCTACAATGCGGATTTTCTGTCTCAGTAGAAAAATGGTCCATTTCCGGATTCCCCTTTTTAAATAGTGCGCAAAAAAACCGAACCGAAAACTTTCAGAATGCAGCGCGACTTTGGCGAAAACACTTTTCGCACCAAAAAATCTTTCAAAAACATGCGCAACTCAATCGCAAGACTTATTTTGTAACGGCACACCATGCACGCGATCACGCAGAATCGGTGCTGATGCATATTTTACGCGGAGCTGGAACTGACGGCGCATTGGGACTCGAAATAATCGATGAAAAAACCAATCATTTTATGCCTTTTTGCCGCACAAAATACTCCGCAATTTTGCAAATTTCGGAAAAATACAATGTAGAGTTTAGAGAAGACGAAAGTAACGACTCCGACGAATATGACAGAAACTGCATCAGGCGAAATGTTTTTCCAGTTTTCGAGCAACTGCGCGGCGATTTCGAAGACTCATTTTTAAAATTTAGCGATAACCTTCGAAGTTCTATAAAAACTCAAGATATAAATACACCCCCTCAAATCAATGAAAGTGAAAAT
This sequence comes from Pseudomonadota bacterium, assembly GCA_043747645.1. Lineage (GTDB taxonomy): Bacteria > Bdellovibrionota_B > Oligoflexia > Silvanigrellales > Silvanigrellaceae > JAYTOT01. The sequence goes on from JAYTOT010000216.1 coordinate 44,003, forward strand.
TTTAGCATCCCATTTGTGCTTGATGCGTCATTGCTAAGGAAACAAATAATTTCATATAACAGCATTTTAGGGCACTCATTGTCTAAAAATTCTCTCGCTAATTTAATTCAACACATGAGAAAATATTCAGAACAGCGCCTAGAATCCTTTACTATACCTCTTCCTTTTTCTTGGCAGTGCACTATATATTTGCACCAGCTTTATTTTTCTTTAAAGCCACCCGAAATCAGTAGGCCTTGACAGTTTCATTTGCCGTCACAAATTTTGCCGGCGTGTCAAAGGTCGATTGTGCTCTTTGCAACGCAATGAGGCGTAGATTGCACTGCGCTGATTTTTTAGCAGTTCACATTTACGCACTCCTGCGATTGGTCCATAATGAGAACAGGCTCCCAGGGCACACGATAACTGAGTGTCCGTCACGCCGAAGGAGAATCCATGGCGAAAGAATCTTGGCTCAAAGCCGCCATCGTATGGGCGGCCATAATAGCCCTTTTTATACTGACTTTTAAGTTGTTTTATAAGCAACGAGAAGAAGTAAATGTAAAATATTCCGACTTCGTAGCAGGCATAGAGCGCGAAGTAGACGACCCCAAACGCATGCTCGAAGTTGTTGTGCGCGGCGATCCGCTCCACGGCGATGAACTCATTGCGCACCTCAAAGATAAATCTGTGGTGTCGACATTTTCGCAATCCGATGAGCTTTTGCGCAAAGAACTCCGCGAAAAATTGTCTGCAAAACAAATTCCCGTGAATTTCGAACGACAAGACGAAAGCCAAGCTTGGTGGGCAAACTTTTTGACCATGTGGTTGCCGTTACTTCTTGTGCTCGGATTTATGCTTTTATTCTTGCGCAATATGCAAGGTGCAGGTGGAAAAGCAATGAGTTTTGGCAAGAGCAAAGCCAAACTTCTGCCAGAAAATTCTCAGCGCGTTACCTTTAAAGATGTTGCAGGCGTTGATGAAGCTAAACAAGAATGCTCCGAAATCATCGCTTTTTTGAAAGACCACAAACGCTTTCAAGAAATTGGCGCCCGCATTCCCAAAGGCGTTCTCATGATGGGATCACCAGGAACAGGTAAAACTCTTTTAGCACGTGCCATTGCAGGCGAAGCTGGAGTTCCGTTTTTTCACATCAGCGGTTCCGATTTTGTTGAAATGTTTGTTGGTGTTGGTGCATCTCGTGTGCGCGATTTATTTGAAACTGCCAAAAAGAATGCGCCCTGTATCGTATTTATCGACGAAATTGATGCTGTGGGTCGCCATCGCGGAGCGGGAGTTGGCGGCGGACACGACGAACGCGAACAAACACTCAATCAACTTTTGGTTGAAATGGATGGCTTCGAATCCAACGATGCAGTTATTTGTATTGCAGCAACCAACCGCCCAGATGTGTTAGACCCTGCATTATTGCGCCCAGGTCGGTTCGACCGCCGGGTGATTGTCAACTTGCCAGATGTTCGCGGACGCAAAGAAATTTTGAATGTGTACCTTAAGCGAGTCAAAGCTTTTGATGACATTAATTGCGACGCCATAGCATTGGGAACACCTGGATTTTCTGGTGCAGACCTCGAAAATTTAGTGAACGAAGCTGCTCTGTGGGCTGCGCGTCATGGTGCTAAACGCATCAATATGAAAGACCTCGAATCGGCAAAAGATAAAATACTCATGGGACCAGAACGCAAGAGCATGGTCATGAGCAAAGAAGTATTAACAGTTACGTCATACCACGAAACAGGCCACGCTTTGGTCTCATATTATATGAAATCTAAGTCGACTGTTCACAAACTTACCATCATTCCTCGTGGTCGTGCTTTGGGAGTGACAGCATTTATTCCTAAAGAAGACGTTTACAATCACTCTAAAGAAGACCTCCTTATTGAAATCGCCAAGGGAATGGGCGGTCGTGCAGCCGAAGAATTAAAGTTCGGTGAATTCACAACTGGAGCGTCTAACGACATTCGTCAGTCTACTGAAATCGCCAGAGCGATGGTTTGCCAATATGGTATGAGTCGCCTCGGACCCATAAACTTTGGGCAAAAGAACGATTCCAACCCATTTTTGGGACGTGATTGGGGTGAACAACGCAACTTCTCCGATTCAATTGCACATGAAATTGACATCGAAGTTTCGAAAATGATCAACACGCAATACAGTTTAGCAAAACAAATTTTGCTCGATCATATGGATGTATTTGAACGAGTTGCTGCCGTATTATTAGAACTTGAAACCATTGACTCTGAGGAATTCCTTTCACTCATTAATGGTGCGAATCTCGAGGAAATTCGCGCCGTTCAGGCAGTAAAAGCTTCAAATGGTCGCACTGAAGAAAATTCTCCACCACCAGGTGCCACTGCTGCTCGTACAGACACTGCTGCTCCAATGCCAATGTCTACGCCTTCCCCCGCATAATAAAACAGAAACCGATTCACACCGTGGCAGTAACATCCGCTCAAAAACTTGAACAATTGTGTGCAGCCGAAAATACGGTGTGGATGGGTATTTTGAATACCACACCCGATAGTTTTTCAGATGGCGGCTGTTACCTTAATGCGGAAAAAGCACTCAATCAAGCTTTAAAACTTATAGTTCAAGGTGCAAAAATAATCGATGTAGGCGGTGTTTCGACTCGCCCCGGTGCTGCGGAAATATCGGAACAAGAAGAATGGTTGCGTATCTTTCCAATTTTGCAACTTTTACGAAAAGAAATTCCGCAAAATATTTTGCTATCAGTCGATACTTCTACTCCAAAAATAGCCTGTCAGCTGGCTCAACACAATTTAGTCGACCTCATTAACGACGTATATGCTTGCGCAAAATCTCAAACAATTGAAATGAATGGCTCAAGCACAGAAATAACTACAGCCCATATTGCAGCCCAATTTAATTTGGGTCTTTGCATTATGCACATGCAAAAAGAACCGCAAAAAATGCAATCTGCTCCGCAATATACAAACTGTGTTGCAGAGGTTTTAGAATTTTTAAAACAACGAGCCCAATGGGCCTGTTCCCTCGGCGTTTCATTTATTTGCATTGATCCAGGCATCGGCTTTGGCAAATCGCTGCATCACAATCTAGAACTTCTGGCGGAATCGGCACTCAAAAAATTAGCTAGCACCCCTTGGCCTTTGCTCATGGGAGTCTCACGCAAAAGATTTATTTCGGAATCCGCTACTCATTCCGTTTGCCAGCAAGGTTTGCCAAATTACCAAATTGAACACGATTTCGACCTCAGCATTCCAGAGCAACGGGACCGCCATACAAAAATATGGGAGTTTCATTGCATTAAAAATGGTGCGAAGATATTGAGGTCGCATACACTATTTCGAGGATCGAATGAGCCTTAAAGACTTGCAGCTTGAATTTACTAAAATAACTCAATCAATTGACTTATTAGATTCGCCACAAAAATCAATATTAATACCATCGTTAAATCGGTGCAAACAACTCATCGACGATTTGGTTTTGGTGCAATCGCATTTTCAAAATCCTCATCCTCGCAGCCGCACATACCGCTCGGCTCCAGCTGCTTGGAAAATAAATGATGTGAATGCGTTAAGTTTAAAAAATATCATTCAAAAAAGCGTTGCGCAGACGACTCAAAAATCTGCAATGGTTTTTGACCTTGATGGAACTTTGTTTGATGTGAGCCATCGTACATTGGGAATTTTGCAAAACTGGTTAAGTTCTCCAGAATCTCAAAATTTTCACGCGAGAGTTTTGCGCCAAATTAAACTCATCGACTTAAGTCACATTGGTTACAGTCTTAGCCATGCTTTCGAAAATGCTGGACTCAACTTACGCGACGCCGACGTTTTAGATGCCTTTAATTCAGCAGAGAGTTATTGGAGAAACACTTTTTTTGATGGTAAATCGCTCAACCATTTCGATAAACCTTTTACAGGCGCCGCTGATTTTGTAAATTCATTTTACAAAGCCGGAGTGCAAATTGTTTACTTATCGGGCCGCCACGACAAAGTGATGAGGCAAGGCACCCAGGCTCAACTCGAGAAGGGCGGATTTCCATTAAATGGCTGCGAAATTGTTTTAAAATCAGATCATGCCCAAGAAGACAATGAGTTTAAAGGCGAGGCATTTAAAGCTATTTGTTCTAAGTTCAATGTCGTTGCAAATTTTGAAAACGAATACATTAACATTGCTGCAATGCTTCAATGGAATCAGAATTGCTCACAGGTCATTTTTGATTCACAACATTCAGGCAGAAATTGCCCCGACATACCTACGGATATATCGAGGCTCGAAAACTGGATTATTTGAGAGTTTTTTCGATGAAAGACAAGTTGCTCATTTGGCAATTTTGGAAAGGATTCGAACTGAAAATGTGCATGTCGTCGAGAGTAAGACTGTTTGCACCAGACACATTGCTATGACGCAAAATTAATTTAGTTTGAGCAACAGTGTGGGTTCCAGCGCCGTAATAAATAATCGCACCTTCGCCAGAATATGTTGTGTAAATTGAGCCGGCAGCGCCTTCAGATTCAACGCTTGAGGCTGCAAATACTACATTTTCGGCACTGCGTGACAAAGGTGCCACAGTTTCAAAAATTACAGTTTTTGGCTCAAGCCCTGCGCGCACAGAAAACACAGCGTTTCCAAATTCAGAACTACTGCACTTAGCAAAACCATATTTTTTATCTTCTTTTGCTTTTGATTCAGCAACCAATTTATTCAATTGTATAGTATCGATTGAGGCAGTTCCTGCGTCGCATTGGTTACCAATAACGCCACGATCCCAAATTCCCACGGTTCCGTCGGCGCGCCGAGTGATTGATAAAAAAGAGCCCGCTGCAGTTGAAATGCGGTATTCAAAAGTTCCCACGGAAGGAGTTGTGAGAGTCGCGCTCACGATTTGGGATTGTTGGTCCATAAAAGTCACTTTGCCGGCGGAATCGCGAACGATGGAGAGCACTTCGCCTCCTGCAGGGCATGAAGCAAGAGTTGTTGCTGCAAATGCAGGAGAAGCTGAAACTGCAAACAAAGTTGAAACCAAAGCCAATTTCATAGAACGCATAAAAAACTCCTTTTTGGTGCCTGTGAGTCGGAAAAATTCCTGACTTCTGTTGACTTTTATACGCCCTCAAAAATGAAATGGACACAAAATGTTAAAAATTCTTTAACTCATTAATATAAAACAATAATTATGAGAAAAGAGTCAGAAATTAAAATATCAAAATATTTCAACCAATCGTTATTTATACGTTCTTTGGTTATCGTCTGACCGATTGGCACCAAACGCCAGTACCCGTTTTGCTTAAGCGCCATGGGTCGTTTTGCAGCTGACCCACAGGTGCAAAACTTCGAAATGCAGTGCCGCATTGCGAGTGCGATTCTCTTTTTTTGTGTCAACTGGGGGAA
>JAYTOT010000217.1:0-1921 GCA_043747645.1 Pseudomonadota bacterium
ATGACATGTGAAGTTAAAATCAGTTATTTTGCAATTTTAAGAGACCAAAGAGGTGTGTCAGAAGAGGTTTTGAGTTTTAATGGCACAACGCCTCAAGAACTCTATTCTTATTTGCAAGAAAAATTTGGCCTGACATTTAAGCCTGAAAATTTGCGTGTGGCAGTGAACGATAGTTTTGCTCCTTGGCAAACAGAACTCAAAAGTGGCGACAAAGTAGCATTTATTCCGCCTGTTTCGGGAGGCTAAAAAGTGTTTGAATTGAGTGAACACATTTTAAACGAACTAGAGTTGCGATCTTCTCTGATAAATCAAAAATGCGGAGCCCTTGTTACTTTCGAAGGTTGGGTGCGCGATTTTAATGAAGGAAAACCCGTGAGCCGCCTCGATTATCAGGCCTATGAAGAGTTGGCCTTGAGTGAGGGAAATAAAATTTGCGCCGAGGCTATTGAAAAATTTGGGGCCGAAAATATGCGCTGTGTGCATCGCACAGGCCAGCTGAATTTAGGTGAAATCGCCATTTGGATTGGCGTTGTTTCTGTGCATCGTGATGCGGCATTTAAAGCCTGCCAATATGTCATCGATGAAGTGAAGTCTAGAGTGCCAATTTGGAAGCGAGAGCACTATGTCGATCATGACTCTGGATGGGTCAATTGTGAACAATGCGCGCGAAAGTCTTTCAAATCTTCTGGCGTGTCAATGTCTATCGGATTGTAATCGCAATTTATGAATTTTACCTTTTCAAGGTTTTTTTGAATAATTTTGCGAGCACCTTCATCGCCTTTTAACTCTAAAAGTTCTTTTTTAAATGCGACGGGAAAAATTGCCGGGGCGCCTAAAATAGATTCCGTTTGTGAAACTTGGTACTGAGTCGCAATAATTTGTTGAGTGTGATTTTTAAAAGTGAAAATTAATTTATCAATGTGATTCGTTGTTAAAAATGGCTGGTCGCAAACCGTAAATAAGAAACCTTCGGCATTTTGTGGGGCATTGCGTGGGGCATTTTGGAGCCCCAGCAAAATAGAATGGGACATTCCAAGTTCTGAATTTGCATTTGAAATGATTATGGCTCCCTTGTTTTCTAGAAATTTAAAATCTAAATACAAATCACTCTTAATTACGATAATAATTTGATTGCAGCCGGAATTTTTGATTGAGGTAAAAGTTTTTTCAAGCAGCGAAACGTTATCTTGTGTTATTTTTTGCTTGGGTTGACCAAGTCGTACAGATCTTCCAGCTGCGAGAATAACTGCACAAACGAGAGGAGCTCTTATTTTTAAATTGCTATTTTGTGAAGGGCTCAATTTTACCTCTGCTGATTCCACAATGAAACTGCCGATGAAAAAAGTGTATTTTTTTTAAAAAATTTGTGAATTTCTTTTTAAAAATTTAATAACGGCGTTGCCGTTGCCGGCTCACCCACATACTTTAAGGCAAGAATGGCCACGTCATCTTTCATTTCCCATTCTTGGGCATGCGTCGTCCCCCAATTGAGGACGTCCGCTGCAAAATTGGGAAACTGACTTGGCTGTGCTTTCAGCAAACACCCGATGGCATTTAAACCTCGTTTATTGCGCAGAAGGCCTTGTGTAGTTCCCATATTTTCGGGGAGCCCGTCTGTGAAAAGCAAAATGGTTTCACCGGCATTGAGCCGTTCTTTGTGAATGCAGACTTGCGGTGCGCTTTCGCTCCAAGCACCCAATGGATCACTCGGTGTGACAACAATCGAACCCGCAAAATCACCGTTGTGCTTGAACTTGAGCGGAGGCACATGCCCTGCATTGGCAAAATAAAGGTCTCCCGTATTTGCATCAAGAATACCGAGAGCCATGGTCATAAACCGCGTACTTGAAGCGGCCTTTAGCAGGGCATTTAAATGGGAACACATGCGTGACAAATAAATGCTTGCCAAACCACTGATTCC
>JAYTOT010000218.1:0-48035 GCA_043747645.1 Pseudomonadota bacterium
CAATTGTAAGAACACTGACAGTAGACACGGATACTCCGCCGCCTTCGACAGTGACGCTTACTTTTACTGCAAATATTAAACAAGAAATTTATGCAGTGCCATCGTTGCTGACATTAGGCGAAATTCCGCGCGACACGCACAAAGCATATTTATTCAAACTGATTACTATTGATAGAGCTGCGCCTTTATCTGGTGAATTGCCAGCTCGTGCCGATGCAGGACTTTTGGCCTCGGGGCAAAACCGCAAAGACTCACTCTCTGAAATTCAACGAGCCGAAGTTTTAAATGTGAAATCTCCCTTAAAGGCTGTAGGTTTAACAACGAGTAATCCGTTAATAATTGCTGAATTTGCTGGAACAAAAGATGATCCCAAAATTAAAATTACCATTGGCCCAGGTCAATTGCCTATCGGCCCGTTGCGCGAGCGGGTTACGGTTTGGAACAATTCGCGGCATTTAAAGGAGCTCGTAATACCCGTAGTTGCAGAAATCACCGGGCACGTAAAAACTTCGGCAAAATACATTGAATTTGGAGTGGTTGAATCGGACAAAGGGGTGCGACGCAGTTTGTCTGTTTATTCCGATGCCAAAGACTTTAAAATTCATGGTATTGAAGTAGAATTAAGAAGAACCGAAGCATTAAAAGTTGCTAAATCTGACGATGTTGTTGCTTTTGTGACCAAGCATTCGGACAAAGGGGCAGTGGTACATTTTGACATGAAAGTGCCAAAGGGTTTAGATGTGTCCAATGGTGCCGTTAATGCGTCGGGAGTGTTTATTGTCAAAACCAACGACCCCGACTACAAAGAAATTAGAGTGCCTTTTTTTGGCGTTTTACGACAGGAAAAATGATATTTACTGCAGGAAAAGTAGAATTTTCGACATGAAAAATAATATTTACGTCAGGAAAATAATATGATAATGCGATTTAAAATAAAGCAACTCACGTTGAATTTTATGGTTCTCATGTTTTCAGTTTCGTTGGGGTCAAAATTATTGGCCGAAGAAAACATGCCAAACACACATGGGGCAGCCCGATTGCCAGACCAATATTTGTGGGCAGGGCATGGTCTTGGAATTTTATTGCTTGTCGTTGGGGCAAGTTTGGTGATTTATGCTGGTTGCAATTGCAATAAAAAATGTTCATAAGGGGTAATTGACGTGGGTTTGTTCGATAAAATTAAAGAAATGCGTTTAAATAGTCAGAAAAAAAGCTGGGAAAGCAACGGCGACACGCTTAAAAAAATTGTAACTACCAAAGAGCAACGACTCGAAGCCTTAGAAGCATTAAATGATGCCCCAGGTGAATTTGCTGTGCCTCAACTCATGAAACGTTTTGAAATTATCATCGATCATGGCATGCAAGACCGCAGCGAAAAAGAAAAAGTAATGGAAATTTTATTGCGACATGGCGATATTTCTAAACCCTATGTGCGTGCTGCAGTGCAAACATCTAAAAGAGTTTCTTGGCCCATAAAAGTGGCAGAAAAACTTTTTTCCCATGAAGAATATCTTGTCTTACTGCTTGAATGTATTAATCCTTCTTTTGTGAGTTTCGACGAAACCGTGCAAGAACGCAACGCCGAATTGTTGCTTGCACTTAAAGAAACCCCCGATGCGCGAGTGGCACCCCGTGTAGCTCCTTTATTAAAAATTCGCGACGAATCTGTTCGTATTGCTGCACTAGAATGCCTTGAATCTCAGGGTGCGCAACACGAAGAAGCTCGAGCAGCCATTAAAGATTTAGCCACAGAAATTGCAGGAACCGAAAACGCTCGGTTTTTAGGATTAGTGAAAGGAATTTTGACGAGCCATGGCTGGTGAAAAATGGTTAAGTGGAATTGGACATTTGGCAATTGTTGTTAACGATATTCAAAAAGCACAATGGTTTTTTGGTACTGTTTTGCAGGCAGATGTTCAGGTGTGGCGAGAAACTCAGTTATTGGTGCACGTGGGTCCCGACCTGCTTGTGGCAAAATTGTCTAAAGATGCCATTGACTCACAACGCCAAAAAGGCGAGATGGGCCAACAAATTCTCGATCACTATGGCTTTATGGCCCAAACTCCTGAGCAAGTAGATGCTCTGACTGAAAGATTAATTTCTTTTGGACTCAAAATAGAAAAAGGCCCTTACGACAGGTCCGATGGGCGCAGTGTTTATTTTCGCGACCCTTTTGGAAATTTAGTTGAATATTTGTATTATTCTCGTTCAATATAAAAGGTTTTTTAGCATGCTTTTGAGTTCTGATATTTGTTTTTTAGCGTTGGCATTTGCATCTGTGGTTGTAATTTATTTGAGTTGGCCGCGCACGCGTTCTGTAGAAATTAAGTACGGACCATCTCAAGTTTCTGACAGTCTCGATGCGATTGTTCAAAAGTCGCCTCAATTAGTTGTCGCAGATTCAACAGCGCAACCCATTGCTGAAATAAATTGGTTGCAGCGCTTGGGTAATGGTTTGGCGCGCACACGTTCGCAATTATCTGCTTCACTCGACGAATTATTTATGTCGGCAGATTCTAAAGCCACACGTGAACAAATATTCGAAAATCTGTTTGAAATGCTCATCAGAGCAGACGTTGGTGTGGCTACGAGCGAAATGTTGGTAGATCGCGTTAAAAAACAGTTGTCAAGTGCTGAGTCCGTTCAGTTAAATCATGTTAAAATAACACTTCAAAATGAAATCACTTGCTTGCTGAATAGCATTCCAACAATTTCGAGCGGAACTCTAGAAAGTCCGCGTGCCAAACCTCATGTGGTGATGATGGTCGGTGTAAATGGTGTTGGTAAAACCACAACCACCGGTAAACTTGCCTATAAAATGCATCAAAAAGGCATGCCATCTGTAATTGGTGCTGCAGACACATTCAGAGCCGCGGCTGTTGAGCAGCTTAAAATTTGGGCAGAACGCTCCAGTGCCACTTTTGTTCAGCTCAAAGATGGCGCAGACCCCGCATCCGTCGCTTTTGAAACGGTGCGCATTGCCAAAAGCCAAGATGCGTCAGTTTGCCTCATCGATACTGCCGGTCGCCTTCACAACCGCCAAGATTTGATGCAAGAACTGAGTAAAATCAAACGCGTGATGGCAAAAGAGTGCGAATCAGCACCCCATGAAGTGCTGTTAGTGCTCGATGCCACAACGGGTCAAAACGGCATTCAACAGGCCCGCATTTTTAGAGAAGTAGTCGATATTACAGGTATTGTACTTACAAAGCTCGATGGTTCAGCAAAAGGTGGTGTGGTTTTGGCCATAGCCAACGAGCTTAAATTGCCAATAAGGTACATTGGGGTGGGCGAACAAGTAGAGGATTTAGAAGTTTTTAATGCTTCAGAGTTCGTTGCAGCGCTGTTTTCTTAGAAATCTTAAAAAGATGAGTTAAAAAAATGCGGAACGGTTCCGATACTCAAGACTGACCGCATGATTGTAGTTTATGATGTTGCATTTGGAGGCTTTCTCTCATGAAATTGACAGCTTTCAGTGCATTAACTCCAAATTTGAAAAATAATTCCCTAGCTCTGATTTATTTTTTAAATTTTAACGCTGCTTTTGCTGCTGAAACCTTTGTGACTCAAAAGGGTTGCTGGGTTCAATTTAAAACTGATGCTGAAATTAAATCCATTAAAAAAAATGCCTCGGTGAGCTTTACAGACCCTAAAGATTCCTCAAAAGTCATTGTTTCTGCAGTGAGGCGCATAGACGAAGCTAAAAGTTTATTAATGGCCAAAGCAAGCGATTCTGAGGGCAAATGCCCCGATTTTAAGGTGTGGAAAATTGCATTTGTGCCTCAGTCTGTAGCTATTGTACCCACTAGTGCTGGTTCGGGTGGGACCGGCGCAAAACCCTTGCCGGCAGAAATTAAAAAACCTAACCAACAAGAACAGAAAAAAACAAATGCACCGCAAAAACGCAGTGCCTATTTTGATGTGCTTGCTGGAGCGGGTTACCAAATGACACTGGTGCAAAGTGCCGGCAGCCCCAAATTAAAAGGTTTGGAATACAATTTTTCGCTGCGATACGAGGGCCATGGCTCTAGCGTAGGGCCCGTTTTAGGCGTGAGTTACCGCAATTGGAAGGGCGCCATTGTTCAGGCCACACAAGTGAACGATGCCGAAACTGGGGCCCAGTTGGATGTGCTTAAAGTGCAGCTCGATAATATTATTTCGTCTGCCGGTACAACTGCAGGGTTTCAGTTTGCACTTGGTGCTTTGCCAGAAAAATCGAATCTCTATTTTTTGATCGACTTCGACTACGGCGTGAGCGGTAAGGCAGTGTTCACTACCAGCGATGCAGCAACTCAATTGGGACCCTACAAATTAAAGAATATGATGCGCAGCGGACTCACAATGCAGTATTTGTACAAGCCTGTGGCGGGACTTAAAATGGGCCTCGGAGTCTTTGGTGGAGCTGGAAAATTCCAATACAATAGCGCCGAGAATTCTAACAAATTTAATTACATTTTATTAAGTGGATTTGGTTTTTTTGGGTATGAGTTTTGATGTTTAAAAAAAATAAGTTTTATTTAAAGCAAAATTAATCTTTGATTTCTACCGAACCAGCGTTCATTTCACATTGTAAAGTCGAACCCGAAATGAGATCGGTTGATGCCCAAGAAATATTAATGTCTATGGAACCCTTTGGCACAATAGAAAAATAATCTTTTCCAAAATTCACAAATTGGTGAATGTAGCGGCCTTCGCGCAAAACGGGTTTGAGCACTTGTCCTTGGGAATCCAATACATCAAACCTGTTTAAACAGGCTAATTCAATTCCAAATACTTCGGTAGATGTGTCGTTTACAAGAGTGATTTTTCCTTGATTTTGCACCGTTGGTTTGAATTGACCTGAAAATTTAGTCTTTTTAACTTTTTTTTGCGTGGTTTCTTCTACAGGAATTGTAACATTGTCGAAAACGGGGCTAAAACCTTTGGCGCGCAAGCGGTAGTTTTTTGCATTTTGCTCCACTGAAATCACGCGACCAGCAGCTTGGCACGAACTAATGACATTCCAGTTATCGTTGGCACCAGGGGGTGTGACATCATCGTTATTATACGAGGTGCCAAATTTTCGTCCGTCTGGCAAAACAACCGAAGTACCTAAAATATCGTTGTGTTTCATGCTAAAAGCATTGGCGACTGGAGTCTCAATGCACACGGCTCTGAGGTCGAATACAGGATGAGCAGTGGCATAAAGGGCTGGTAGAGAACTGTTTTTTGCACTGACGATGAGCCCCATTAAAGTGTTTTGGAAACTAAAATTCCAAGGTTTTCCTGAGGAGTCTTGAGTGTTACAATCGTTGTATTTTAAAGTAACACCGTAGTTTTCGGTAAAAACAGGTTTGGTCAGAATTTTATCGTCAACAGGGTGAAAAGGAATGGTGGCAACGCCTCGAATATTAAAATTAAATGTGAGACTATCGGAAACCAAATTACTTTCTTGTCCCGCTTTAAAGTAACAATTTGAACCATATAATAATTCGGCTATTTTATCGGTAGCAAGAGCTTGATTGTTGCGATGATCTGCTTGTGTTTTTTCAATCCAGAGTCGTTGAGTAGCTATGCGAGTGTATACACCAGGGTTTTTTGACTGTGCACAGCCTTCGCCCCAGCTTACAACGCCAGCAAGTTTAAATTCACCTTTTTCATTTTTTGAAAAAGCAGGACCGCCCGAGTCTCCATTGCAACTGTCTTGGCCGCCGTCTTTTTTTAATGCGCAAATTTGTTCTGCAGTGATGCGCTGTACATCGGGCATATTGTACAATTGTTTGCAGTCTTCAACAGAAATAACTGGTACGTCTACTTGCATAAGTTCTGGTTGTTGCAGCCAGCCTTGTGAAGTTCCATTGCCAAATCCGAAAGCTCTTAATTTTGAATTCACCGCTGGCATATTAATATCAGATTCTAAAATGGCAGGCTTAACATGAGGAGCAATTTTTTGAACATCTTTGGGGTCTACAAAAAGTAAGGCAATATCTTTTTGGCTTAATTTGGAGTCGTATTCGTTATGAACAACAATGCTTTTGACTTCTATTTTACTTGCATTTGGTAATGCATCAAAATGACTTTGCCCTAATGAAATAAAGATTTTAGAATTTGTTTCGTCTACACAGTGCGCAGCTGTAACAATGGTGTCTGGCGCAATAAGGGTGCCACCACAAAATGGAAACTCGGGGCTGAGTTCGTCGAACAAACTTGCAAAATAGGGTTGAATGAGGGCGATTTCGCCTCCAACTATGAACGGTTTGGAAGGATTTTGAGTTGGTAATTTAGAACAGTTGGACAATAAAACAATGCTGCAAACAAGAGTGGCTTTTAAAAATGCAATTGGCTTCAATGTCATATGTATCCTGGCTCCTGCAAAAAATTCAATGGATGGCTGGCCAAATTAATGTGTCAACACGGCGCGTAAAAATTCGGCATCATTTGCAAACACCATGGCCACTTGCTGAACAATTTCAGACACTGGCATGTGAGGAAGTTTAGTTTTTTGAATGAATTGCAATGCTCTGAGGAGGGTCACAAGGCGACGCACGGCATAGTGAGTGCTGTGAATTCCTTCTTTGCCACTGAGGTCGCAAAAATCGTGCAATCCACAAGTGAGACGTTCATTGACAGGACCAAAGGCATGAAAACTCATCATGGCGCTGGCTTGAGAAAGTGGAACGCTGTTATCCCAATTTTGTGCCCCATTTGAAAATTCGATGCGCAAAGTTTTGAGTTCAAATGCTGAGTATTCAAAATAACTGGCGTTTAATGTGATTGGTAATTCTAATTGCGCGTTTAAAACAAACACATTTTTAGGGGAGCGTTCCGATTTAGAAAATTTCCAATCAGACTTTTGTTCCCATTTAGAATCGTGATTGAGTCCGTAAAAAATGCGGTACCATAATAAGTCTACGGTGCTTAAATAGGGAAGGGCTCGCAATTGAGACAAAGCTTCGCGGGTTGCGGCATTGGCAGTAATAAAATCGTCTGGTTTGAGAGCATCGCCGTCTGGGCCCAGAATTTCGCACATGGCTGCAGCTGCGGGCAATTTGGCTAAATGACACAGCTCTAAAAGTGCCTCCGTATGGCCAGTACGTGCCAATAAGCCTCCGCTGTTGGCCCGAACGGGAAACACGTGACCTGGTGAAATAAAATCGTGGTGGGTCGATTTTCCTGAGGCCATGAGCCTAATGGTATGGCCTCTATCTGCCGCCGAAATTCCGCTGCCAATGCCTTCACGAGCATCTACAGAAAGCGTGAATCCGGTGTGGGCAATGCCGCCAGGAATGCGCGGAGCCGTATGAAAGCCAAAATTATCGGCAAGTTCATGACTCACCGATACGCAAAGCAAACCACGGGCATAATTGATGGCAAAATTGACGTTTGCTGCGGTTGCGGCCCCGGCATGAAACACCAAATCTGCTTCGTTTTCGCGGCGCCCATCGTCGCCCACTAAAATGAGTTCGCCACGCCCAAATGCCTCAACGGCACGGGTCACGCGCCCTTGCAGGCTAGACAATTCGCGGCTGTAAAAACCAAAATCGCAGGAGTCGGTGACATCGCCCATATTTTTTGCGCCTTTTGCTAAAATCTGCACGGCTCAAGCCCATCAAAACAGGCACTAACACAGACCTGCAAAAAGTGCATGCCTCAGACGGCCTCAAGGTGCAACACAGTGTGTCCGATGACCGGCTGTCGGCTGTGGAGGATTTTTGAATGGGCTTTGGCAAAATACTATTGTGCTTGCTTTTGGGTGGAGCGGGCATCGCTTATGGGGGACCTTTGGGTGACCCAGAAAATATTTTGCGTCCGAAAGCGGCAGAAAACCCCGAAGACGACGATTTTGGCGAATCGCCGCTTAAAAAAGAAATACAACCAGAAGACAATACATTTGTTGATGAACTTGATGAATTTTCTGGAGCAGAGCAGCAAAAATTAAATGCAAAAAAAATTAAGAAAGCCAATCTTACAAAGGATAAAAAGGATAAAAAGGATAAAAAAGGCAATAAAAACAAACAAACAAAGCAAAGCAAAATTACCAAAGCAAATTCTGCAGTAAAAGCCTCAGCGCAACCTGCGCCAGAGGCTGTTCCTGTGCAAGAAGACGCGCGTTACGCCAACCCAGGCTTGTTATCTGTGGCTCGTGTTTCGTTAGCTCAGTTTCGATTTATGGAAGAACCTGAGTGGCTCAGTGCCCACGGCATCGCAATCACCGACTCCACACGCAAAAATTTACATTTGCTAAAAGCAAGCATGATAGGCACATCCACAGAAAAAAAGAGAGTTTTTGATGCGTGCGAAAAACGATTTGGTGAAGATCCGGCTCCTGCAGCCCCCACGGCCGAAAATTTGCAATGTGTGTTTTGGCGCGTGCAAAAACTCAATCGGCAAGAAGCATTGCGAGCCTCAATTGCAGAAAAAAACACACCTCCAAAATCAAAGGGCGTGCGGCAAGTTACTTTGGTTCGAACTTTAAAGCACTGGAATGTACTTTCTGGTGCTAATTATCAGCAGTCTTTAAGTGCAACTCGGTTTAAAAATGTAAAAGACTTGAACAAGGCTGCTGAATTTGCTTTGAATTCTGACATTTCAGATTGTAAATTTATATCCGCAAAAGCAGCACTGATTCGCAATTCTGAAGACTTTTTACCAGACGAAAAAGTCTGGAAACAGATGGTTTTGTTGTCGCAAAATATGGGCGCATGTTTTGAGCGTGCTCATGATGCTTTTGAAACTGTGCATCAGCGCATGGCTTTTTTGCATCTAGAACGCAATGAACTGACTCCAGCCTATACTCATTTAGAAATGGCTTTGCAGGCAACTTACTTTCAGGACGAAAACAGAACTCTTTTTTGGAGAGGTTATTTAGAAGCACTTGCGCAAGCAAAAAATGGCAAAGTTGTAAATCATGAAAACCCTTTCTGGGATAAATTGGTAGACAAATACCCACTCACTTTACAAGCAGTATTAGCAGACGAAGCGCGCGGAGTAGACACATACAACCGCATTATGGTGCGGCCGAGCCCCGATGTGCAACGCTATATGGGCGATGTTTGGGACAGCTCAAATTTGACTTCTTTTTTATGCTTGTTACAGTTGGCCAGAAAAGACAAAGAGGCTTTAAATCGTTTGTCTCGCTATATGACAGATCGTATAGAGCCTCGCAATTTTGAAACCGGATTGTTTTTATCATTGTTTCATTTAGAAACTGGAAATACACGAGAGAGCATCCGAGTATCATTCAATACAGTGCGGGTTTATGGTGCGCGGCGAATGGATGGCCAAGTGCTCCAGTTACTTTATCCCATGCGTTACATTCAAGAAGTTGTGAGTCATGCAAAAAATGTAGATCACGCATTAGTTTTGTCTCTCATCCGTCAAGAAAGCAGTTTTAATGCCAGAGCCATGAGTCCCGTTGGCGCAAAGGGGCTGATGCAAGTCATGCCCAATACTGCTTATCAAGTGATGCGCAAACAGCATGTGAATTTGCTCGATCCTACTCTCAATATCACAGCAGGGTCTCGCTATTTGGCAAAATTACTCAAGCAGCACAATACAAATTATGTATACACATTTGGCTCTTACAATGCGGGACCCACACCTGTGAACAGATGGCGCGCTCGGTACAATGAGCGTATTCCTTTGCTCTTTGCAGACCTCATTCCTTACCCCGAAACTCGCAATTATGTGTCGGGGCTCTTGCGTAATATGCACTGGTACCGTGAATTATTAAATCATTCCGTGAGTCAAGAACAACAATTAGCGGCATGGACTGCACGCGATTTGTTACCTTACGAAAAAGATTTTGGGGTTTTGCCAGGGAGTCCGCCGTTGCGTTTGGCATACGAGCGCATTCCTGTGGCCGAAATTCCACCATCAGCACCGCAATAAAGTAGAAATAGTAAGAATATAAAAAGAGGAAATAGTATGAATCAAAATAAAAACATTAAAAGTAATATTTTATTAAGTGTCTTAGTATTAAGTTTGTCTTTAACTGCCTGCAAAAATCGTTCGTTTAATAGCGAAACATTAGCTGCATCAAACAATCAGTACTCAGCTGCAGATTTTTACAACGGCCTCAATGCAGCTCCGGGAACTCCGGCTCGTAAAAAAGCTGGCCTTATTTTTGAATCAGAACTCTTGCAAAAAACTTTTGCATCGTTGCCAAATTCAAGCGATGCCGAAACTTCAAAAAATCAGAAATTAACATTAAAAGTGCTTTCGCTGACTTCGCAATATTTGCAAAAATCCACCGGATGCACTCAGGCGCAAAAAATTCGCCTGTACCGTGGGCACGGTTTTGCTGCGGCGTTGCAACCAGGCACTCAAAGTTTTGAAACTCAACTTTCAAATGCCTGGTTTCAAGCCGATAAAAAGCCTTTAAATATGCTGCCGTGGAAAAAATGGTTTGCCGAAATGCGGAGTTTTATCACACCGGAGGGCGGCGACACGGATATTGATTTGCAATACCGGTTCGATAGGCTTGCAGTTGCCCACACTCTCGATTCTAAATCGTCGGCACTTATCAGTTCTACAGTTTCGCGCAAGGTGGCCGAAGGCTTTGGAAATAAACAATTTGTGCTAGATGTTTGCCCAGAACGTGTTTTTCCTGTGCTAGACACGCGCTATTTGAGTGAATTTGAATATTACATGCCACTTTTTATTCTGCCTGAAGAAATCGTGGCCGATGTGAATAAAGGCGAATCTTTACCTCCCAGTGTTTCGGCGCCATCAACTTTAGGCGAAAAAGTCTGGAGTTGTTTTGCTAATTTAGGAACAAACCTTGAAGTGGCGCGAGTTTCTGAAGAAGCCACAGAAATTAGAGAGAGTGGAGGCGACGACAATTCTGGCGATATTCCATACACACAACGCTACAAAACAGTGCGTAATAAAATTTACGAGGGTGTTTTGGCAAGTACCGATTTTGCTGCGTGGCGGACAGATTTCGCGCGGATTACCGAACAGTGTGCCGTTGACTGTAAATTAGCTCAAAACACCCTAGATTCTGAACGCGAACGATTTAAAAATAGCGGCGCTATGTACACCAAAGAAAAAAAACTGGCCCTAGACGGCCATGAAAAAGAATTTGTAAAAAGGTGTCAATAAAATCGACTTATTTCGAAACAATTGCCCACATTCCAGTTAGGTTTCCTTGAGAATCTAGCTTACGGCCAATGCATTTTTCTGGCCAAATATAGGCTATTTGTGGCGTCACGGATAGCGGTGCCACAATATCCGCAAACACAACATCGCCTGCAATAATGCGCACAGAGTTGCCAACCGTGACACATTTTACTGCCGACGGAATTTCTGAGGCGCCCAATTTTGAACCTGCAATTTGTGCAAAAAAGATATTGCTTTCCGGCACATAATTGAATTGTTCACCCATTAATACTTTACCATCTTTGCTTTTAATTAAAACATGGCAGTAATTTTTAGCTCCCCATATCAATAAAACCGTTTGACCCGTAGGAGAAGTGTCAATTTTTCCGCCAACAGTGGGGTTGCGTGGTTTTGTGTCATCAGGCGCCACGGGCACTGATTCACCTAAAGGGCACTTGGCGTCTTGCGGGTTTTGTGGAGCATTGGGAATGGGCACTGGAGGTGCTGGCTGAATTGGCACAGGTTCTACCGTGCCGCCACTCTGACCTTCGCCACCGCCACCGCCCGTAGGAGGCCCGCTAGGCATGGCCGGCGGAACAGTTTCGCCTTGAGGTTCGCGGCGCCCGTCGTTGTTTTGAGGCTTGTTTGAATTGAATTCATCGGGCGAAAGTTTGCCGTCGTTTTTGGGAGCCTCTGCCGCGGGAGCTGGTGGCGGCGCGTCAGTTTTTTTTTCACTAAACGAAGTTTTAGAGCAAGCCGATAGCAGGGCAACAGCTCCCAAGAGAGTCAAGGCGTTAATATGTGGTTTCACAATGTGTCCTCCAACCTGATTGTATCCGGGGCTCTTGACAATTGCGGAATGTGGGCGTCAAAACCTTGTGGCAAAACCTGCAACAAAAATTTGGAGATTCGGAAATGGAATTGAATGTCTCGCTTCCTTTATTAGGGTCTATCACCTGGACTCATTTGGGAATCATTTTGCAGCTAGTTATTTTAGAGGGTTTGCTCTCGTTCGACAATGCATTGGCTTTAGCGGCATTGGTGCGCACGCGCTTAAAAACAAAAGCAGACCAAAAAAAGGCACTCACCTGGGGAATTTGGGGTGCCTATATATTTCGCATTGGTATTGTTTTTATTGGCGTTTGGCTCATGAAATACGAATGGGTAAAATTATTGGCAGGTGTTTATTTAGTATGGTTGGCAGCGTCGGAGCTCTTTATTGATAATAAATCTGTTGAACAAGAAGCAAAAGAAATTGAACCACATTGGATGGATTTTTTGAAAATTTCTCCTTTGTGGAAAACAATAATTGCAGTCGAATTAATGGATATTATGTTTTCCATCGATTCGATTGGCGTGGCTTTGGCTCTTTCCGATGTAAAATGGGTTTTAATCACTGGCGCCATTTTAGGTATTTTAATGATGCGTATAGCGGCGCAAGCTTTTGTAGGACTCATTGAAAAATTTCCGATTCTCGAAAAAACTGCTTTTGTCCTTGTAGGGCTTGCGGGACTCAACGTTGTTTTAAAAATTAAAGACCTGCCTTTAGGGTTCACAACCTTAACCATCGATTGTGCCATTCCAGAGCATCCCTTTATGTTTTTGCTAGTCGGAATTTTAGTTGGCGCGTTGATTTTAAATAAACTATTTCCGAAAAAATTTGCTCATTAAGAATTATATTTAATTTCAGAAGTTGTTTTTTTTAATGAGTCGAAACTAACTGAGAAATAAGTTCAATGAGTTTTTTTCTGTCAATTGGTTTGGCAATGTGAGCGTTGCAACCAGCACTTAAACAAAGTTCAATTTCTTCGCCCATGGCATGGGCGGTTTGAGCAATAATGGGGCCCTTGTAGCCCTGTTTACGAATTTTTATGGTCGCTTCTCGTCCGCCAAGTTTTGGCATTTGGATATCCATTAAAATGACATCGTAAATTTTCTTTTGAGCTTTTTCCACCGCTTCTTCGCCGTCATTTGCAACATCAACTTGGGCTCCAGAAAAGTTGAGAATTTTTGTCATGAGAAACTGATTGTCGGGAGCATCTTCGGCAAGGAGAACTTTGATTCCATCTAAGCGAATTTTTTTTTCAGAACCAATCTGCGGCGACTCTAGGGGCAAAATTCTGTATTTTGCATTAACAACTGGAAGCGTAATTTCGAATACACTTCCTTTGCCAATTGTGCTTTTCAGCAGTGCGACCTTTCCTCCGAGCGCATTGGCAAGGAGCATTGATATGTTGAGGCCCAGGCCAGATCCACCAAATTTTCGACCTATTGACAACTCAGCTTGCACAAATGGCATAAAAATTTTTGAAGCTTGCTCTGGTGCAATTCCTTCTCCGGTATCGCTCACAAGAATGCGAAGTTTTTTATCATCGATATTTAAGGTAACATTTACCCCGCCGCTTGCGGTAAATTTAATGGCATTGCCAATAATATTAGTTAAAATTTGCTTCAGACGTGTGGGGTCAGATGTCATTGAAACGGGCAGCAGGTTAGTTGCCCACATCATAAAAGCAATGCCTTTTTCATTGGCTTTATGGCGCATGACAGCGCTAATCTCTGATATGATTTCATGCAAATTCACATCTAGATTTTCAATTGTCAGCTTTCCGGCTTCAATTTTTGAAATTTCAAGAACATCGTCAATCAGACTCGACAAAAGGAGACCGTTGCTTTTCATGCGCTTAATGTATTCGAGGGTGTCGGCGGGAGTTTGGTCGGGGAGAAGCATGAGGTCAGCAAAGCCAATTATAGCATTGAGTGGCGTTCTGAGCTCGTGGCTCACGCTGGCAAAAAACTGATTTTTGGCCTTCCTTGCAGTGAGAAGCTCCTCACTCATCTGCTCTGCTGCTGCTGTCAGTTCATGTTGCTTGACCGCCGAAATCAAAAGTTCTTCGTTTATAAGCATTGATGTTAATCTGTAGTTTGCAGTTTCTGTTGCATCGGTCATTTGAATAATGACTCCAGCCGGATTTTCGTCTGCTCCCAAAATGGCCCAAACGGAATAAGACCAATATACGTTTAAAGCCTTGTCGACGTGTTTTTGTTCGAGCAATGTTTCCGGTTTTCCCGTGCAAAACACGCGATCGAGGAGCTCAAGGCATCCGTTGTTGCTACCTTCAGGAACGCATTCTGCAAAAGGGTGCCAAATGAGTTCACTTTTTTCTTTTTTAACGAGTCGCAAAAATGCACTGTTCGCGCTGCATACAAGATGTGTTTTTCCCTCTACAACAACCATGGGCTGGGGCGAAAGCTCTGAAAAATATCTGCTGAGCTTTGCCAAATCAATTGCAGATGCGGTGTCTTTTTTGTTGCTGTTTTGCACGATGCCCTTCTATTTCTTTTTGCGCGGACTGTGCACATTTTTTTGTGTTGGGTCTGGCAGAATGTTCACTGCTTCGGGAACTCCCGTTATAAGCCCTCTAAACCCGCGGATGCGAGTTTTTGAAATGACGACGCCTTTTGCCGAATTAACACTGTACTCGCGAATGTCTTTGCTGTGATCGCCTCCGCGCATTTTAACAACGAAAATTGCCCTGCGCAGCTCGCCGTCGAGTTCAATATAACGCAAGCGAATAATATCGTCGCAAAGAAAAGAAATTGAATAGGTGCTAAATTGAAGTTCGATAAACGACTCTTCGACTTCCATGGTGCTTATAATGGTTACACCCGTTCGAGTGAGTACGCTCATCATGCGGTAAAGCGATTCTCTAAAATCGGTACGAAACGATGGCGCCAGTGCCATTTCGAATCCAGCAAGGGAATCAATAACCAGCCGTTTTGCTCCAGACTTTCTGACCGCTTCAAGAATTTCAAGAACCGTTTCATCTACGGAAAGATCGAGGGGCCGCAAATAAATAATGTTAAGTTTTCCATCTTTTTGCGCCTTTTTCCAATCCAGACCAAACGACGAGGCGCGGTGGGTATATTCCTCTGGGCGTTCTTCAAAAATGGCAACAACCCCAGGTTCGCCGAGCCTTAAACCTTCGGCAACAAACTTTGTCGCTATGAGCGATTTTCCTGTGCCCGAAGGGCCAGCCACGAGCATACTGTCGCCTTCAGGAACTCCGCCTCCGGTCATGGCATCGAGCTCTGGAATGCCAAAAGAAAGGCGATGGTTTAAAGTTCTTTCTTTTCTTCCGGACAAGCCAAAAGTACGTGGAAAGGTTTGTAAGCCCGAGTTTGTAATTCGAAAGGTGTGCATGCCTGGTATTGAAGCTTGCCCGCGCAACTTTGTAATTTGCATTTTGCGCACAATTGAGTTTCTTTCGACTTGTTGAAACAGCCAAAAAAGCCCATCGGCTACGGTAAAAACGGGGTTGTTTCGAATTTCCTCGTCTGTGTATTCACCAATTAAAAACGTCGTTGCTTGCCAACTCGTGAGGAAGAGCGCGAGGCGCTGAATGAATGATTGCAGGTCTAAATCTTCTGATTTTGTGGCGCGAATCACAGTTCGAAACGAGTCGACCATTACCATACTGGGGCCAATTGCCTTCACTTCCTTAACAATTGCTTCGTAAACTGCTTCCAAATCTCCGTTCAGCACTTGGTCGCTCAGATTTACGAAATGAATACATTTAGAAAGCTTAGTCTGATCGAAAAACTCGTATTGCTGCTGGTAGCGCAACATTTTGAAAGCCGGTTCTCCAAGAACTGTAAAAAACAACGCAGGCCGCTCGGGAGTTGCATTCGCAAACATAATTTGATGCGCAAGCGTGGTTTTACCACCGCCAGGAGCGCCTGCAATAATATTAAAAGAGTACTCCGGAAGGCCGCCACCTAAAATTTCGTCTAGCCCTGGAACGCCCGTAGCGAGTTTGCGAATATTTACTTTAAATTTTTCAATCATGACTTTTCTCACTTTCTAAATTACTTATGCTAGGCCATGCATCGCTAATTATAACAATCAAAAGAGGCTCGCCAATAAACGTTATTAAGAGTTGAATTAGCTCCATTGTTAATGCTATTCTGCCTAGTTCTTTTGATTCTTCATTTTGATGCAATGCCGCTGATTCAAACCCTTCGAGTGTGCCGTCTGGTAAAACTGTTATGCTCTCAAACCATTCAATTTTTGTCTTTGCTAAAGCTAAAGATCGACTTAGAAGAAGAGTAAAACCATGAATCCCTGCAAGTTTTGAAAGCGGAATGCGTAGTTTTTGGCAAATTAAATTTATTTTGTCGCTGCTGATTTTAGAGTTTTTTTCTGCGTCTGATTGAATGCCGACGATATGCTTTGCAAGCATTTGAGCTGAGGTTGGAATGCTTTTCATTATGTATTCCAATCTATTTTATGCATGAGGCTCCAAAAAGCTTTTTTTTAAAACAAATTGACACTGAAATAAAATTGTCGTTTTACGGAAGATTTGATTTCGTTCATAATACACTATTTTTTTGCAATCGCCAGTCAATTGGCAAAATGGAAAAAAACCTGATCTTAATTTCAATAAAGGTCAGGTTTTTTTGATTAATTTGAGCAATTAATATTTTTAATTCTGGTGTTTGGCAACTCAAACACTCATTGATTTATACATCCAGGCTTTTTTGTTGTTTTCGCGGGCAAGCTCGACAAAAAGATCTTGAGTTTCTGGGTCTTGCTGAAGGCAATCTTCAATACACGACAACAAACATGTGGCTAGACTCTGATGGCACTCAGCAAGGTAGCGACAGTTTTTGATACCATCTGAAATGTCAGAATGATCGTCTTTAAAAATACTTAAATTTTGCAGACGAATGGGGTCAGTAGGGGCCAATAGGTCTTTGCTTCTCATGTGCTCAGCAACCATATCTAATTCTTCAAGCACAGTTGTATACTGTTTTTCTGTAAACTCATGTATGGATAGAAATCTGCCGCCAGTAGAATTCCAATGGGCATGCAGAGTTTTCATGAAAAGTCCGTGCAACGAGCCACATGCAACGGTCAAGGCCTCTTGTGGTGTCGTACATTTTACGACTTTTACATTGGTCGCACTTGCTGACTGCATCATAATCTCCTTTTTTTATCTCACTAAAATATCTAATTGAGCTTAGAACGTTGCACCCACATCGAGTGCTAAGCGCGTGAGTTCACGTGTTCGGCCTCCACTCAAAAACAACGAAAAATTGCCGCTTTCTAAACCAACGCGACCTTCGCCGCCCGCGTCAAGTTCCGTGACTCCACGTGCTTTGTCCCAGCTGGCTCCCAGTAAAAATCGAGGTCCAACCACAAGTGCACTCACTTCGATGGCGGGAAAAAATGTCCCGTGGTAGTTGAAACCAACCATATCTTGCGCGTCTTTGAGCAGAAAGCTTCCCGTTGCACCTGCCTCCATGCGAACCAATCGTGTGCCAACGTTCCGCCTTACGTATGAAGAATCTATGCCCACGGCCTGATAGCTTTCGCCCTTGCGCCACAATTTGTCGTTGCCGCCTCTGACAGCCAATCGCATGTCGTTCCATCCGGAAGGCAAGTTTTCGCGCTGCAGAGTCGAAAGTGGGGCTTTCTGGCTGTCCGATTCTATGGATGCTACCTTTGTTCCGTTTGCATCCGTTACATCGCCTGCATTATCTGTTGATTCTGTTTTTTTTGAGCGTACCGACGGTGAATTTAGCGAAGCCGCGGTTGCCATAGCCTCATAGTAAATCCTGATTTCAGCAGAATTCCCAGAAACAGTAGTATCGACAGGTGTTTCAGCTGCAACCGAAATTCCTGGGTACAAACGATTCAATTCAGATTTGATGGCCGAGGCTCTTTCAAGGGCAATATTGGACCTGCGGTCTGTAGCGAGTAATTCCTCGCCCCTTCCTATGACCTGAAAATGGTGGGGCTTGAGGAACTTGAAATCGTTTTGGCAATCTGTGATCGCAGATTTGTTTTCCAATGTCGAAGCATAGGTCTGAAATTTAACAGTGCAGCTTTCAAATTTCAACGATGTTGCTGCAAAAGCGTTGGAGCTCAAAAGAATTGCACCGAAAACGAGTGACGAAATTGAAGTTGACTTTATTACGCAATTATTTTTCATTTAGATTCCCTTTAAATATGGTAGTTTTCGATACGATTTATTTACTGGAGTGGAACTTAAAAAAACACGAATAACCAATTCAGCATAACCATTTCCTCCTAAAATAAAAAAGACCAAAAAGAAATTTTGTAACTTTTATCCATAAGCACATTGCGTGCCATTCGAATAGGATCTCGAAAATATGGTCTAAAACCAAAAAATATTGAATAGTTAGGATTGGTTTCAATAATTAAATTTTTTGGAATGAACGAAGCAAGTCGCAGGATAGGAAATTAATGTATGGAAAATCAAACAGGCTTTTGAGTCACTTGTTTCTTTAATGCGAACATCGGCAAATTTAAAGTTCCTTTTTTTCAGCCAATACATTCGAGCCAATGACTAAAAGCCAATGTTGCTCTGTTCGAAAGAATATGACGTTTGACCGATTTTTCGAGGCTGCGCTTTTTACCCGATTGAACCCACTTGTTCACTTGTGCCACCGATTCGGTGCTTAAATCTTGCAAACAATCTTGTAAATCAGAGTCTGTGAGTGCCTCAAATAGCCCCCAATGCACATTCATGGGAGAGAATTTTTTAATTTCTGCTTCTGTTACGTAATGCGCTAAAGTACCAAGTGCGCAGTGAGATGGTGGGGTTGTGAGGGGTTTTTGGCCGCTGATTTTTCGGCCCACCACATGCCCAATCCAGAGGCCCATGGCGGCACTTTCGAGGTAACCTTCTACACCCATTATTTGGCCTGCTAAGTAAACACGGGGGTCTGCTTTTAAAGAATAATCTTTATTTAAAATAGCAGGCGATACTAAATAAGTGTTGCGGTGCATGCTGCCAAATCTAAAAAATTCTGCATTTTGCAAACCAGGGAGTGTTTTAAAAATTTCTTTTTGCGCAGTCCAGGTCAGGCGTGTTTGAAAACCCACCATGTTAAAAGATTCATCGCCGAGTTTCTCTTTGCGCAGTTGCACAAGTGCGTAAGGCATACGGCCCGTGCGTGGGTCGTCGAATCCTTTGGGTTTCATGGGGCCAAAACTCAAAGTACGCGGGCCACTTGCAGCCAGTACTTCAATAGGTTGGCAACCGTTAAAAAACTGCGGTTTTTCGAAATCGTGAAAAGGCACTTTTGCACCGGCATTTAGGGCTTCTACAAAGGCAAAATACTCTTCTTTGTTGAGTGGTAAGTTAACGTAGTCGCCTTGTAATTCTTCAGTGTCGTCAGAATCAGTTGAATCGGGTTGTGGCTCGGCTGGGTTTACTGGGGTGGCCACAGGTAATTTATGCGGGTCATTTACGCCACCGGGGCGTTTTTCGTAGGCCGCTGTGCGCGTAGAACGGTTGCCTTTAAAGGCAATATTCATATCGACGGTTTCGCCATTGATAATGGGCGCTATGGCATCGTAAAAATAGCACGATTCAGCTCCGGTGAGCTTACGTAAGTCGTTGGCTAAGGCATCAGCCGTGAGAGGGCCCGTTGCAATCACGCAAGCATCGAAAGTATCGGACTCGAATATTGCTGCAATGGAATCAACCACAATTTCGACCACTTTAATGTTTTTATGATTCTTCAGTTTTTGAGTGATTCCGCCCGAAAATCCTTCTCTATCTACTGCCAATGCTTCGCCTGCTGGCACTTTATGAGTCTCAGCCATAGGAACTATAAGGCTCCCCAGGGCTTTCATTTCTATTTTGAGCAACCCTGCAGGATTTAATTTACTGGTCGATTTTAAACTGTTTGAACATACGAGTTCGGCAAAATTATGAGGCTCGCTTTGTGCTGGAGTAGGACTCTTAGATTTCATTTCAAATAAGGTAACATCACAACCATAACCGTTTGCAAGTATCCAACAACACTCCGAACCCGCCAAACCAGCGCCCACAACCGCAACTTTCATACGCACCCCAAAAATTCTGTTAGCAGAGAACACAACAAAACACGGGGTTGGGGTAAAGACAATGGCTACTTTTAGGTTATTGAAATTTTTAGTTTAGCGACATTTGCTCGCATCAATGTTGTTTTTATCGAACACACATTGGGGAGCACCGGCTAACTTAAATCGCCCATCGCTCAGCGGCAGTTTGAAAACTATAACTGTTGCGTCTTCTCTGTAAGTCGCAATTTTCTCGCCATTTTCGGACTTACAATCGATCCATGTTCCTGGCCAATGAATAAATGGCAGCACTAAATTGCATTGTAAAGTTTGGCCTTGAGTGCCGTTTCCCACATTATTTTGAGAAGGTGCGTTGGAAGGCAATTCGTTTCCCACGTTTGAATTTGTGCTTGAATTACCTGAGTTAGTAGCATTACTAGGCAATGCATTTACTGGCATTCCATTGCTCACTGCACCATTGCTAGAATTTGCTAATTTTTCGCAATTAGGAATCTGCGCGACATTAGTATTTGAAGGTTTATTTGCTGGTTTATTAGCGGTTTCACACTTTAAATAAATACTCTCAATGTATCCTTCCGAGGAACTCATTTTAACTTTAGTCCAAGTGCCTTTTTCTCGGGTGCCAAGGGCGCAAACAAAAGTTCCTTCAGACAACCGATTCGATTCGGATGAATTAAAAACGGGATGAATGGTAGCGGCAATTCCGCCAGCACTATTGACATACATAAGCCCGCATTGAGGCGCATCGAGACTTTCGGCTCCGGCACCATTGGCACCAATGGTAGGGTTTTCGTTCGTGGTTTCAAAACCACGAACGGCAGACTTAGGCTGATTTTGCGATGGCATACAACTTACGATGACAAATAATGAAACGCTTAAAAATATATGAAATTGATACTTATTATTTTGCATCGTACTTCTCCAGATTAAATCTACGCGCTTATCGGCATAGCGTAGGCAAAACTTAAGAAAAGCAAAAATGCGCTGCAATTTTGAGTGCCAAGAAATAAAACTCAAGGTTTCAAACAGGCGCGCCGATAAACACTTCAGTTTTTGTGAAAAGAGAGGAATTCACTCATGTTGAAACTTAGAACTGTTGGTTTGTGCCTTGGTTTTGTGAGCCTTATTAACTTAGCTGCTTGCTTGCCGCCCGACGAGCAAAAATCTGCAACGCCTACAGCAACTCCAGTGCCAACTGTTGTGCCACCGGTAGTGCCTGTGGCACAAGTTACCACATACATTAGGGCATGCGATGCCAGCACTCCCGCAGGGCAATGCGACCTGGACAATCCTAAAATCAAAGCCTTAGTCGATGCCTGCAAAGCGAGCGGACAGGTTGCGGAACTCTGCGAATCGCGAGAAAAAGTTGCAGAATTTAAACTGCAAGCGGGCGCTGCGCCAGGAAACACGAACTCTGCCGGTTGCTCGCCCATGTACGTGAATTCCAGCGATGGACTCAAAGTGCGTTCAGAGGCAAAAGCAGACTCGACTGATATGGGTGGCCTCGACAGCGGTGCAGAAATCATTCCCACTGGCAAACAAGGTGATTGGGTGTCGCACAGCTACAACGGAACCACCGGCTGGACAATTCAAAAACTCAATGGAAAAGACACTTTGACTTGTTCGAAGCCAGCAGCAAATGCTGGTGGTGGTGGTGGCAACACAGGAAGTGGTGAAAAGCCAGCAGAATTTGGATGTGGTGAAGATGTTCATGAGAAAAAATGTTTTATAAATTCAACAAATATTCCTGGTGTTAAGGTTAATTGCCACGATAAAAATGACAAATTTTACACCAGCTTTGATGGCGGGCTTGAAGTCAAAGCGCTTTGGAAAAATTGTATCCTAAAAGGCAAAGGCGAAGAGTATGTGCTAATTGCCGCTGGCGGTATTCAATGCTATGTTTTAAAACGAGATCTTAATGCAGGCTCCTTCAACACTCCTTGCCCGTAATTTTTATTGAATTCTTATCCAATGAAGCGACTTTTCTATTTTCATGCCATACACTCCACAGACCAAAGATTCTGAGGAGTGTTTTTTTATGTCCTATGTTGTTGTGACGGGTGCCAACGGATTTATTGGCAATAATGTGCTCGATTCTTTGTTGCGCCAGCCACCCACTTTTTTCGAAAAAGACCGGGTGATAAAATCTAAATTTGCCTCGGGCACCACCGATCCTGTGCACTTTGTGATTTGCGACTTACCCGAGTCCCTGAGTCGCCGAAACGTGAACAGATTTATGGGTTCGGCGCGAGTGATCTTTGTGCCACAACAACAACTCAGTACTTATTTAGAATCCCGCACCGATGCTGCATTGGCAGTGATTCACAACGGTGCCTGTTCTTCCACCACCGAAACAGACCCTGAAATTTTTGCAACTTTAAATTTAAAGGCGTCGCAAGATTTGTGGAATTTTTGTGCTAACCGCAATATTCCATTTATTTATGCTTCTAGTGCATCTGTTTATGGCGATGGAACTCTTGGGTTTTCAGACGACCCGCAAAAATCAAAACAATTTAAAGCCCTTAATTTGTACGGAAAATCGAAGCTCGACTTCGACCTCTGGACCCTCGAACAAAAACAAACACCATCGCACTGGTTTGGCCTACGTTACTTTAACGTTTATGGCCCCTTTGAGGCGCACAAAAATGCGCAGGCCAGTATGGTTTTTCATAGTTACAACCAAATATTAAAAACAGGTTGCATAAAACTTTACGAAAGCAATGTGGCCTCCTTGGCTCATGGGGCCCAACAACGCGACTTTGTTTATGTCGAAGATGTTGTTGCAATCACTATGCAACTTTTAGAGCGTAGTTTGCGTTTAAAAGAATTGGCAAACGGTCAGTCGGCAAATTTGGCACAAACTGAAGGCCAAAGTGGAGAGGTTGAAACTGCTGATTTTCCCGAACGCGGCGCATTTTTAAATATTGGCACGGGAACGGCACGCACTTGGAACGACTTAGCCCAGGGAGTTTTTGCGGCCCTTTCCATTGCGCCAAAAATTGAATATGTAGCAATGCCAGAAAACCTTGCCAGGCATTATCAAAACTTCACCTGTGCCGAACTCACCAACTTACGACGTTGGGGAGTTGATCACAAATTTAGAGTGTTGGAAGATGGCATAGACCGATATGTAAAACGATTTTTAATGCGTGGACTGTGAGGCCTTTAAATGAGCTCTGTAGAAACTGAACTGACGCGCCAAATTTACTGGTCGCCTTCTGGCGGCCTCAACGATATTTTACACCGATCTGTCTACATTTGGTTGATACTCGCGGGAGGCATTGCGGGTTACGGCATATGGCGCCGCGTGCAATTGTGGCGTATGGGTAAACCCGAAATAGCCTTCGACAAACCCGCCGAACGTATGGCTCAATTTATTAATAATGTCATGGGGCAAGGGCGTGTTTTAAGAGCTCGTCGCATGCGCCAAAACAAAGGTCATTCTGTTTATGCTGGCCTCATGCATGGCCTTATTTTTTACGGATTTATGGCCCTTGCTTTTGGAACTTTTATAGTTGGGTTGCAAGATTACGGCATTATTAGTTTGTATTCAGGTTGGTTTTACGCCTTTGTTTCTGTGTTGTGTGAGCTTGGTGGCCTTGGCTTAGCAATAGGTTTATTTATGGGAATCAAACGCCGCAGTGCCAAAACAGAGCTCAATGGCAAACCAGAATTTAAACACGAGCTCGATTATACTATATTGTATGCCATACTTTTTGCCCTTACGGTGCAAGGTTTTTTGCTCGAAGCTTTTAGGCTTTCTGTTCAAGAAAACCCAGTCGACGGGCCCTGGAGTTTTGTCGGTTACGCTTTATCGTTTGTATTCCCGCGCGACATGAACTCTGCAACTGCCAATAATGTGTACGCATTGTTGTGGTATTCGCACATGCTCACTACCATGGGTTTTGTTGCCACAATTCCTTACACAAAAGCAATGCACATATTTACGGCGTCACTTAATTTGTACACACAACGCCTTGAGCCTAGTGTTTTAATGCCAAAAATTGACCTCGAAAACGCCGAAGCAGAATACTTTGGCCCAAGGCAAATTACCGACTTTTCATGGAAAGATTTACTCTCGTTTGATTCTTGCACCAATTGCCGCCGGTGCACCGATATTTGCCCTGCAAATGCTGTAGGAAAAGCCCTAGACCCGCGCGAAGTCATACTTAAATTGCGCGACTCCATGCTTGCCGAAGCACAATTTCCTAAAGAAGGCGCTAGTGCAGAATCGAAATATTTGTACGAAAACGGCACCATTACTTCTGAAGAAATTTGGGCCTGCACCAACTGCGGCGGCTGTGTGAATGAATGCCCTGTGGGCATCGATCAGCTGCGCACTATTATGGACCTCCGTAGGTACCAAACCCTTACTTTAGGCGAAGTTCCTCCTACGGCTGGTAAGGCTATTGAAAACATTAAGCAGCATAAAAACCCATGGGGTGTGTCCCATGCTGACCGCTTTAAATGGGCCGAGGGCCTCGATGTTCCAGTTATTACCGGCGATTCACCCGAAGTAGAATATCTTTATTACGTGGGTTGTGCAGGTTCTTACGACTCTTCTAACCAAAAGGTTGCCCGTGCTGTTGTAGGAATTTTAAAATCGTGTGGAGTGAGTTTTGCTGTGCTAGGCAAAGCAGAACAGTGCAACGGCGAGCCCGTAAAACGACTGGGCGATGAATATAGTTTTTCTGAAATCGCACGAAGTAATGTAGAACAACTCAATGCTTTAAAATTCAAAAAGATTGTTACGCATTGCCCTCACTGTTTAAATACCATAAAAAATGATTTTAAAGAGTACGGTGGCAACTACGAAGTGTTGCACCACAGTCAGCTTTTAACAGCGTTACACAGCTCAGGAAAGCTTGTGATGCCTGTTAAAGTAGTGAAAGAAGTCACTTTTCACGACCCTTGCTTTTTGGGCCGCCACAACGGCGAGTACGATGCACCTCGGCAGCTCTTAGAATCTATTGCCGGCCTGCGCCTCACTGAAATGGAATACAGCCGCGAAACCTCGTCGTGCTGCGGCATGGGCGGCGGCAATATGTGGTACGAAAGCAAAGGCGGCACGCACATTGTTGAAGAGCGCCTTAAACATGTTGCCGAAACTGGGGTCAAAACCCTCGTCACTGGTTGCTCGTTCTGCATGATTAACTTTAAAGGCGCCTTTAAAAATCTTGAAGCCACCAAAGACCTCGAAGTGCTGGATATTGCAGAAGCCATTCAAATGGCCATGGTACCTGCGGCAAATTATTCAAATATAACGGAAAGTTCACTTTAATTTGCAATAAATTAAAAAATTAATTGACAGACCAGCCAGAGAAATTTAAACAACATTGGCTGGCCGGTTAAAATCAATCTTTCAGCAAAGTATTTGAAAAATCAGGCTGAAGGAGCTTCATTTTTATGAAAAATCAACTTTTTCGTACACTTACAGTAACTACATGCGCTGCAATGTCTTTATTGACAGTTGCCTGCGGCGTGCAGAACGCTCCAACGTCTGAATCTGAACTGAATTTTGTTCAGGGCTCTAAACAGCAATCGGCGTATCTCGAAAAACGCGATTTACAAGATTCGTTTTTATTCGGTTTAAACGTAATTGACACTCAAAATTTCTTTTCAAATGCATTCAATTTAAATTTCCAACCGGTAGTGGTTCGTTTAGTTCCCGAAGTTGCAGGCTCGTTTGGGCGACTCAATGTTGTTACGGGTACAGGCGCACAACAACAAATTTTAATGTCGTTCAACGCTAAAAAAACCACCGATGGCCGCCTCGAAGTCGATTTCGCTTCTCCGGGCAACGAAGTGAGCTTGTTCGACGGCATTGGAGGAGCAGTCACAGTTGAAAAACCATCAGATACCACTGCTCCTTGGCAAACCATTGGCAAACCACAAACATTAAAAGTATCGCAAAATACTGATGTGGTTGTAGCCGATGTACTCCATAAAAT
This sequence comes from Pseudomonadota bacterium, assembly GCA_043747645.1. Lineage (GTDB taxonomy): Bacteria > Bdellovibrionota_B > Oligoflexia > Silvanigrellales > Silvanigrellaceae > JAYTOT01. The sequence continues at coordinate 25,915 of JAYTOT010000218.1, forward strand.
AAGTTATACACTGCCCGAAGCTCCTAAAAGTGGCTCCCAAAGTCGTACTGGTTCTGTTACGTTACGCATGTTTTTAAAGCGAGTTGTAAAGTCTGATGTGGCACAACCTGCAATTACAGTTGGCCAAAGCAAATCGCAAAAAATCGGCTTTTTTCCGGCATCACGTGAATTTAAAGACCCAAATGCCCTTATTGCACGCTATAAAGTAGACACGGTAAGCCGCAAAGAAGGCCAAATCACTGTTTATCTTAAAAACTTTCCCACCGATTTTTACTCTGTAGGAGAATCCGCAGTTTTATCTTGGAACAAAGCATTTGGCTTTAATGCCATCGTTGTAAAACCCGCAACGGCAGATATTGATGTGGGCGACCCCCGTTACAACGTCGTTCGTTGGTTCGATAATCTTGACGAAGACGTGGGCTGGGCAGGTTACGCGCCAACCATGATCGACCCTACAAACGGCCTTGTGACTGGCGCGCAAATTTTTATCAACGGAAATTCTTTGCTCAATCACACCGAAGCTTTGGCGCAATACACCTCTAAAGTTCAAGCTGGGTTTGCTGGTTTGCATGGTAAAATAGGCAATGTTCCCGTTGTTCAAGGCGCAGGCGAAACTCCTATAGTAAGCTTTTTTACCGATGCTAAAATGGACCCCAAAACCTATGCCCGTGGCTACTACTACAGCGTTATAATGCACGAATTTGGCCATTCAATGGGCTTACGCCACAACTTTGCCGCTTCTACTTTGCTCGACAACGGCAATTCTGCAAGCTCTGTTATGGACTACGAGCCAAACTGGAGCACAGCGCGCCGCACATCAATTGGTTCTTACGACTTTGCTGCCATCCGCTGGGGTTACTTTGCAGAAAAACCCACCACGGCACTTGCATTTTGTACCGACGAAGACGTTAAATTGCGCATCGATTGCAACCAAGGTGACTTTGGAAACCCCGTAGACCACGCACTTGCTGCATTGCTCAACGGTGTTGGTGTGCTCGAAAACTTGGCAATTGCTCTGCCGGGCACGGTGTTTTTGCCCATGAAAGGCGCCATTGCAGCAGGTTTTAAAATTCAACGATTGATTTCACAAGTGCCAGCCGAAAAACGCGCACAAGTGCAAGCAGACCTCGATATTGCTTTGAATAAAGTAAAAAATGCGAGCGCAGCTCCAGTATTAAGTGTAGCCGATAAGTCAATTGTAAGTGCAAACTTAGTAAAACTAGCTAAAAGTTACAGCGAAGTTGTGACCGAAAACACTACTCCAAATGCAATTGTTTCAGCGGAATAAAATCGAATTTGGTGTGGCATTCTTTTGAAGCGCGCACTCAAACAACTCAACTGCTCCAAGGGGTTCATCCATGAATCCCTTTTTTTGTTCCATCCCTAGAACTTTTGTCTGAGGTTTAAATCTCAAACCATATCCTGAGTTGGAGCGCATTTTACTCTCGTCCTTGAGAGTGCTGAGTGCCATTGGCAACACCTGACATGCAAATGCTGACACCAAATTCCATTGTTGTTGTCGTACTGGCCAGTATTGGCTCGAGAGGCAAAATATGCCAAGTAAAAAATATCCTTTTAAAACCTCACAAACTTCGATGTTTCATTTTTTTGACACGCCCCTGTTTTGTGAAAATGAGAAGAATTTTTGCAAAGTCTACTTAAATCAACTTTGAACACTCTCATTTGTTAAGTCTCTTGAAATATTAAATAAAACAGAATTCTTTCAATTAAATATTCATTTTTAAAATTGGGGTCCGAATACTCACTTTAAACAATTAGAGGTGTTTATGACTTTCCAAAAAAACCGTGCTCCAAAGAAACTAAAATCGTACTTTTGCTTTGCACTTTGCAGCTCAAGCATTTTATTGCCTGCGTGTGGCAAATACATTCACTACGAGACTCTGCCTAAACCCAAAGTTTCTCCAATGCCCAACAACCGGTCTGATAGCGAACAAGATGCACACAAAAAGCCCGCAGCAAAATCCACTGCAGGTGCAGACGCGGTGGCAAGCCCGACTCCTACAGCTACAGTGCAAACTACTCCTGAGCCCGTGGCCACGGCTCTTCCCACTGCGGCTCCAACGGCAACGGCCACACCTGTACCAACTGCAGTGCCCACGGCAACCGCGGCTCCAAAGCCAACGGCAATGCCCCCGCCGAAACCCACAGCAATGCCAAGTCCTTCTCCAAGTCCTTCTCCAAGTCCAACTCCAAAACCAACGGCTTCGCCCAGTCCTAGTCCTTCGCCCAGCCCTATGCCTACGGCAATGCCCACGCCGGCAAAACCCGACGATTTGTGCAGCATTAAAGACGCTAAAAAACGCGTTTTTGTGCTCGACTTAAAGAGTGGTTGGTTTGCAGGCGATGGCGGCAATTTCTTTAAAACTATAATCGATCAAAAATGTGGCACTACCGTTGAAATTGTTTACGCACATATCACCCAGGCTATCATTGAAGGAAATATAGGGCTCATGCCCGATGCGAAAACCCTTTTACCTTGCGTAACTCCAGGTTCAACAAACCAAGCTGCAACGGCCGATTGCCGCATGGGCGACCTCAGTAGCATCGATCAGGTGTGGGTGCTTTCGGGCTCCGAAGCAGACCCCAGCGACCTCCCTGTAAGCGAAGATTTTTTTAAAAGCATTGTTAATAGCCTCAAAGAATTGCGCAAAACAAAGCCATTAACAGGATTTTTCTTTGGTGCCGGCATTGGCAATGTAGACCACGTGAATCGCATTGCAGACCAATTATTTCCAATATTAAGCAAGCCAGAATTGTTCACTTTTAATACAACTGCGCCACGCGGAGCAATGCCCAATCCGATATTTTCGCAATTATTTTCTTCGAGTTATTTAACGGGTAGTATTTCGGGTTTTCCTGCGGGAATCAAAGATTTCGACAAAGAATCGCATTACTATTTAGCACAAAAAACCGAGCTAGGCGAATGCCTCACAGACCCTATTGGCTCTGCTCCAGTGCAAGAATTGGCCTTCGACCGCTGCGGTAATTTAGCCGTGGCCAGGGCAACGGTAGACGGAGCTCACATACATATTGAAGGCAACACAACCAGATTTTACTTGCACACTGCCACAGAATATTTTAATCGCACGGTGGCTTGGCTATTTAATTGAATTCGGGCCTGGTAGCACTTAAGTCTGGACATGAACTCTCCGATATGGTCATATCAAAGTGACCATATCAGAACTACAAAGGGTAATTGTCATGCCAGAAATGAACGCATCAGCTTTCAAGGCGTCTTGCCTCGAAGTCATGGACCGCATTGCGAAAACGCGCGAAGAGATCACCATCACAAAACGTGGCAAGCCAGTCGCACGTCTCGTTCCAGTGGACCCACCTCAGGAAATCGCACTGTTTGGGGCCCTCAAGGGTACCTTCCACATCCCGGACGAGGACCTTCTCACGCCTGGGGCGTACGCGGACCAGTGGCAGGTAGTCATTGAGACCAAGGGGAAATGAAAAAGACCGAGGCATTGCTTCTCGACACTCACGCATGGATTTGGATCATTGAAGACAACCCCCGTCTGAACTCCACAGCCCGAAAAGCCATTCAAAAGGCTTCGAACGCGCACCTACTTCGCCTTTCGGCAACGAGCGTTTTCGAAATCGCCATGCTAATGCGCAAAAAACGATATCTCACCCAGGGGGTCACTCTGGAGGAATGGGTGCGAAATGCCCTCTTAATCCCAGGACTCAATGTCTTCCCGATTGATGCGCGCGTTGCGCTGCAAAGTCAGACGATAGGCGATGACTTTCACTCAGACCCAGCCGACAGGTTTATTGTGGCCACAGCCCAGATCGAGAAGTGCCGCTTGGCGACGGTAGATTCGGCCATATTGCAATTCGCCAAAAAAATTCATCTCCCAGTTTTAGATCTGGGCTAATATCTTCAAATCTTATTCACAAAAAAATTTATTTCATTTCTCGCCATTGTTTTGCAATATCGCGGTGCCGTGCGCAAGCACAAATGTCTCTGCGTGCAATATTGGACCGAGTGGGGGCAGGGCTGCAGAGCCCATCGCAATCGCTAGACACATCGATAATAATATTGCGTGGCGAATTTCCGTTTTTTTTGTCGTTTACTTTGTATAAAGTAATCCAATGGTCAGGATTTGAACAGTTTTTACCAAGTAATAAATGGTCTCCAGGTTTATAGTCGCCTGCATAACATTTTTCAAAATTAGCATCGTTGTCCGTTTGATTGCTATCAATTCGTAGCCCAGTTTTTTGATACGCACGTAATATAGAATTCGAGCAATCGAGCTTGACTTGGCAAGTTGCTGCACCCAACTGATAAGAAGCACCATCGGCACAAGATTTAAAATTTTTAAACAATGCCGTTACTAATGGTGGAGTAGAATCTGTAGCATCTAAAACAGCGCCTTCCCAATCGTCTTCGAACACATAACCAGTTACAAAAGGGCATGGGGTTGTAGCGTTGGCGAAAGTCCCTGCAGGGATATTGATTTTAGGTCCCATAGCAACAGCCTCAGGAGCTTTATTCACTTGAGTTGTTGAAGGTGTCAAAATTTTTGTTGCAGGTAAAACAGAATCGGGTGAAACGATAACTTTGCGATCGGGTGAAAGGGGAATTTCGCTCGCAGGCACGCTGGCCTCAGCTAAGGTAACAGAATTTGTTGCTTGTTGAACTGCTGCAATGGGCGCAGAAAAAGTTGCAAAATAGTGTCCTTTTTGCGGATTTTTTAGAACTTCTTTAACTTTTAAAACGGTACCACGTGCCACAAAACATTTTTCGGAAGGTGCCACTTTTGCCGATTGATTGATACCCCCTTTTGCCGATTTTACTATTGTGTCTTTGAGGGCCGTTATAATCAAAGAATTTGCGTCACCATTCACTTTGGCATTAGAAAAAGCTGCTGTGTCAGCTCCAGAACCATTATCTTGAGTGTTAAAATTTCTCGCTTTACATCCTTCATTCAAACCTAAAACAACTGCACTCGTACTAAAAAACAACAATAACTTGTTCACAAAACTTCCTTTGCGCAAAAAAGCATTCAATTTGCAACGAGTGTCGCAAATCAATCTGCTGACTCTTTAAATTTTTACTATGATAGATTATTTGGCAGGAGCGGGGGGCGCAAGCGCAGTTTTTTGGCGGTTTTAAGAGTTTCAAAAACATGTGCCGCATGATTGGCGACTTTTACTTTGCGCCATTCTGCTACAATATTGCCTTCGGGGTTGATTAAAAAAGTAGAGCGTTCAATTCCCATATATCTTTTGCCGTAATTTATTTTTTCCTTCCAAACACCAAAGTCTTCGCACAAACGCCCCTCCGAGTCGGAAATAAGAATAAACCGCAAGCCTTCTTTGTCGGCGAATTTTTGATGCCGCTCGCAACTGTCTTTGCTCACACCAATGACGGCACAATTTTGTGCTTCAAAATCTTCAAGCAATGCCTGAAAGTCGATAGATTCGGTGGTGCAACCAGGAGTCATGTCTTTGGGGTAAAAATAAAGCACTTGCCATTGTCCTTTAAAGGATTCAGCAGTGAATTGTTTTTGCCAAGCATCGATTCCAACAGTGGGTGGAGCCTTGTATGGTTTTTCGAGAATTGCAGAAGCAATTGGTTTTGCAATGGGCATTTTAAACCTCGGTAAATATATTAACGAGCAAAGATTGGAATGCGATGAATAAGTGGCAATAGGGGAGAATCGGAAAAATTTAAATTAGCATAAAACAACGCTGCCATAACCAATAAAAATGCAATAACGGATGTTAATGTGCGACGCTCACTGCGCAATGCGGGTGCCCATTCAGAAGGCTTAACGTACCAGTCGCCAGACAATACGGCACTCAATTTTGGAAACCAACGTTGCGGTACTTTATTGCAATATTCGAGATAAACGGAACCGAATATATTGATGAGTTTCATTTCTTCCCAAGCCACAATGGGAATGTATTGCGCATAAAAAAAGACAATCACTACTAACGGAAGCCAAAGCACGCCACTCATAATTGCAAGGCCCACAGAAAGTAACAAGTTTCCTAAATAGAGTGGGTTGCGTAACACCCCAAAAGGGCCTTCTTGCACTAATTGCCCATTGCTATAACTGCGCGTGCGCGAAATGGTTCCAATGTATGCCACTCCATAAGTGCGTACAAATTCGCCCAAGCAAGCAACACCTAAGCCAAGTGCTAACGAAAGTACCGAAGGTTCGGCAAATAAAATTGCCAAAATAATAATTGGAATAGGTGTGTAATCGCGGTAACGAAACAAAAATTCGCCGGTTTTTTGATTGGGGGTCATGGGATATCCGTAGTAAAGTTTTTAAAATTAAAAGAGATCTTCTGCCCTAGCAGCCTGCGATTCTGCCACGGGACCAGCCATTCGGACAAGGGAAACAGGCGCCAAGTCGAAAAGCTTTTGCAGCGACGCTGATTGCCCCATTTGAATGCGATCGAAATCTACCAAGCTTGTTCCTGCATTAATTTGCACAAAAGGAATGCCAAATGTCTCGGTAAAAAGTGCTTCAAAATCGGCCAAAACCGCGTTTGAAGTTGAAGCAATCCAAATTTCACCCGAATCCATATGCCACATGATTTCTACCAAACGTATAGATGGCAGAGTGCGACGCAGGAGCTCTAATTTAATGCGATCGCGTGTGGCATCGCGCGTTTTTTTTGACATACGTTTGTCGCTGCCTTCGGCACTGGTCAGTCGCTTGCCAAGGGAATCGAGGGCCGATTTCATTTGCAAGCGGAACAAAGTACCCGGAATTTTCTTGGTATCGAGGCGCATTCCAAATACAAAAGTATTGCCATAAATATGATCGTTGCTATCAGAAAAATCTGGCTCACCATTAAATGGATGGCACCATCCTAAACTCCGTTCGCGAGAGTCGTCCATATCAATTGGCGTAATAGACCCTTTTGTGAGTTGGCTTACTATAGACTTAAATGTAATGCTTTGAGGCAATGTGAGAAGCTTAATACGCTTGAGCGCCAATGCGCCTTGGCCGAGTGACATGGTGAGAGCTCCCCTGTGCAAGTTATAAAATGCATTTAACAGAATTGCCGGCAAAAGCCATGTCGGGAGTGCTAAAAGCCGCGCCGCTGCGCCCTTGAGCGTCGAGAGCAATGATTCCACCGCGCCCACCAGTGCGTCGCAGCAATGTGTGCAACGCATGTTCTGCAGCTTCTTGAGGATGCATTCCATTTGCTACTTTTTCGCTCACACTTTTGGCCACTCCCATGCGTATAAAGGCTTCGCCCCAGCCAGTGCACAAAACAGCAGCACCTTCGTCGTCGGCGTAAATTCCAGCTCCCACGAGGGGAGTGTCGCCCACACGGCCTCTTTTTTTTCCAGGAATTCCACCAGTGCTTGTTCCAGCAAATAAGGTAAATAAGTCTGAATTTATTTTCTTAAGCCCTAAAATAACTCCCACTGTGCCGCGTTTGTGTGGCTCTGAGCCATTTATATTCTCGCCAATTTTAGCATTCAAACTCGCACTGCCGCCTTCAGCAAAAAAAAGTCGTGCATCGGGCCGTCCGGCATTTTGCCAGAGTTCGTGAGCTCTTTTTTCGCGTGGTAAAACCAAAGCGTCGTCGTTTAAAGCCACAAATCCTTGTTGAATTGCAAAATCTGAAGCACCACCGCCAACCAATAGAACATGTTGTTCTGATTGCATTAAAGAGTGTGCAACTCGTGCCGGATGCGCAAACGAATCGAGACAAGCCACTGCTCCTGCATGAAGATTGGCACCTTCCATCACCGCTGCATCAAGCTCTACCTTGCCGTGTTCATTTAAAAAACTACCAAAACCTGCATCAAACACAGGGTCGTCTTCTAGAATATCTAATGCCGCCAAAACGCTTTGCCAGGGCTCTTGCGACGCTTTTAAAGAACTTTGTGCCGCATCGTATGCCTTTTGCAATCCTTGGCGGTGCCCTTGTTGAAGTGCGGGCGGAATGTCCCATGCTCCCCCGTGTATGAGCAAACGAACTTGAGTTTTATTTGGCAATTCAAAGTCTTGTGCACATTCAACAAAAGAATGGGAGTTCAATTTCAAAAGCGTCTCCTCAGATTAAAACACTAGAAAAAAGTGGCTTTCAAAACCATTCAAAAAAAGATAAGGGATTCTGGTGACCCGACACGCATCGATTTTTAGCCAGGAGCCTCCATGACCGATTTTGTTCGCAAACACCACTACGCCACAATTCTCAACAGTTCCCAACGTTCTGCTCTCAAAGGCAAAGCGCATGCACTCAAACCTACGGTTCAAGTAGGCGGAAGCGGATATTCCGAAACCGTGGTCAAAGAAATTGTGAGTGCACTTAATATTCACGAACTCATAAAAATTCAATTGCCAGGGCAAACTGACGCTGCTGCAAAATCCGAAGCCACCGATTCATTGAATGCCATTTTGCCTGCACATAGTCATGTAGTTGCACGCATTGGGAGAGCAATTATTATTTATCTCGAAAAAAACCCAGAAGACGCGAGCATTACTCTTAAATCTTTATAGGAGCCTAAGCCATGGCACCCCTTGCGAAGTCTGCCCAAAATTCACACGGTGTTACTGCGGAACAGGCCAAACAAGCCATACGTACTTTGCTTTCATACGTTGGCGAAAACCCAGACCGTAACGGCTTGCAAGACACTCCCGACAGAGTGTGCAGAGCCTGGCTCGAAATGACTAACGGTTACGATATGGATGCAAAAACTATATTGTCGACAACCTTTGAAGGCTCGTCCGACGAAATGGTCATTTTAAAAGACATCGATTTTGTGTCTGTTTGCGAGCACCATATGCTCACTTTTCAAGGAAAAGCTCACGTTGCTTATTTGCCCGAAGGCGGACGCATTGTAGGCCTTTCAAAACTCGCACGCGTGGTAGATGTGTTTGCAAATCGCCTGCAAGTGCAAGAGCGTCTCACTCAGCAAATTGCCGATGCCGTCGAAGAAGCCTTAACGCCATCTGGAGTCGCAGTTGTCATTGAAGGAAGCCACAGCTGTATGTGCGTACGTGGTGTGCGCAAAAAGGGTGGTGTCATGATCACAAGTTCTCTCAAGGGTATGTTTCGCAACAATGCGGCCACTCGCGCCGAATTCATGGCGCTCATTTCTTCGACTCGCCCTACATAAACGTCAATAAATCATCAAAAAAATATGACTCAGTTTGCCCAGTGTAATTTGGCAAGCTGCTATTTTCATAAGCAAATTAAAAAACTCAACGCTTACAACAGAGTCAGGGATTTGACGATTGCTTGACATGAAATTCAGGTCGTATTTCTCTTGTGAGAGGGTTTTGAAACGTAAAGCAAACTAGCGGTATTTTTCCGCTGCTTTAAATTTCGTTTTTGGCTCTTTAATTTTTCCCGTTGTTTCTGAAACGAGTGTATTGAAAGGTGAAATACATGACTTCTTTCGCAAGTGCCCAGCTTCCTGTTCGTATGTTGAGTCTTTTTGCTGTTGCTGCTGCTGCAGGAATGTCTCAAGGAGCTATGGCTGAAGATAAAGCTGCTACTCCCACTGCTCCTGCAGCATTTTCGATGAACGGTTACTGGCGTGCGCAGTTCAACACAGCTGCAAACCCCACACTTGAAGCTTCCGATACTCAAAGCACAACTGCGGCTCCCGTTTCGCGCCATGCGCAAACTGCTAACTACTGGAATTTGGATTTGAGCAAGTCAACAGAAGGCGGGCCTAGCTATTTTATAGAATTAAACGGCGCGCTTCCGAATTCTGCTGGCGCTGCATTTGGACCTGGTATTGAAGAATTGTATGCAAAAATGCCAGCAGGCGACGGCATGACTGTGTGGGCAGGTCTGCGCGAAATGGAAGACAGTCGCGAACGGCTCATTGATATGACAGGTCCATTTAATAAGTTTGTTTACGGCATTGGAATCGAAGCTGGTGCTGCAAAAGTTTCTTTGAGTATGGACAAAGCAACGCAAGTTCGTCCTGGAACTGTGGTACCTCCAGCAGTGCCAGGAACTGCCGCTCCTGCTGCTGCTACAGTTGCAACCAAAGACCTCTCTATTTTGGGAAGCTACGAAGTGCCAGTTTCTGACACTCTCAAAGTACGCCCCGTCATTCTTTTGACCATGCACGGCGGAATTCCAGAAAACACTGTGACTAAAGCTAAAGCAGTTAAAGGCAGCACAGAATTCAAAGTTGGCGCAGTTGTAAATCATGGCACCGGTTCCATAAACAATGGCCAAGCAACTGTTTGGTTCCACTCCGCACCTACGGACAAATCTGGTGAAACTTCTGGCGCCAACTCTACAGTGGGAATTTTGCATTCTTCTGCTTGGGACCTTGGTATGGCTGGAGTGTTGACAGGCTTTTCGTTGGAATCAATGTCTTACAAAGACAAAATGCCAGTATTCAAAGTTGACGGCGGCGCAATTGTTCCAGACGGAACAAACACCACAACTTCTACTATGAAAGTAAGCATCGGCGCTCAACCCGTATATTATGTTACGGATCATTTCCATGCTGCTCTCGACTTTAACTATGCTTTAACCACTAAAAAAGTTGCAGCATCTGATGCTAACTTGCTCGCTCTCACACCAATTTTACGCTATGCATTGGCTAAAAATCCTGTGGGAACTCCCCAAATTTACACTTCTTTAACTTACGGCAAGTACGATGCTAAAGTTAAAAAAGCTACAAATGGCGAAGCTACTGACTCACTCATTACAACACAAACAGGTATGGAAGTTTGGTTCTAAGAAATTGATTTTGGGTTAAATAAACCCAATTTTAATTTTGAGGTTAAAAACTAAAATTTAAAGTATAAGTATTGAATGAATTTGAGCCTTCGGGCTCAAATTTTTTAATTTTGGAGCAGAATTTAAAAACGACAACTCTATTAAAAATCCGTAACCGGCTACCGTTGCATTTTGTTTTTGAATGAGTTGTCCTACTGCTGCAGCGGTTCCGCCCGTGGCAACTACATCGTCGATAACATAAAATTTAGAGCCCGCTGTTAAAGTTTCAGCCTGCATTTCGATTTGGTCTTCGCCGTATTCTAAAGCATAACTCTGGCTCACAACTTTACCCGGAAGTTTTCCTTTTTTGCGTGCAGGCACAAAGGGCAAGCCTAATTCTTGCGCCAATGGAACACCAAATAAAAATCCACGGCTTTCTATTCCCACAATTTTATCGGCGCCTGTGGCTCTTACGTTTTCGGCAAAATTTTGAATTACTTTTTTAAAGAGTGCTGCATCCGCTAACAAGGGGCAAATGTCTTTAAAAATAATTCCAGGCTTGGGGAAATCGGGGTAATCTTTGAGAGTCTTGAGTAATTCAGCTTGTAAAGTCATGGTATCCCTCTCTCATCAAATTAAAAAATAAAAAAAATCATTTATTCGTCGTCAGCCTGAGACATTCCTTTGCCTTTAAACGAGCCCGAGGCCATTTGACGCAAGTATTCGAGGCTAAATTCTTCGATTTCGCCATCGAGCACTTTTTGCGGATCGGGCGATTGGCACAAAGTGCGCGCGTCTTTCACCATCTTATAAGGGTGCAACACATACGACCGTATTTGCGAACCAAAGGCATTGTCCATTTTTGTATCTTCAATGGCGTTACTTTCAGTCTTTCGGCGAGCAATTTCGAGCTCATAGAGCTTGGTGCGCAATAATTTTAAACATGTTTCACGGTTTTGAATCTGGCTACGTTGTTGCTGACTTTGAACCACAACTCCCGATGGAGCGTGGGTCATGCGCACGGCAGAGTCGGTACGGTTGACATGCTGGCCACCGGCGCCACCCGCACGGTAGGTGTCTACTTTCAAATCGCTGTCTTTAATTTCAATCACAATGTCGTCGTCTACAACGGGGCTCACAAACACCGAACAAAAAGAAGTGTGCCTGCGCGCGTTAGAGTCGTAGGGCGAAATACGTACCAGCCGGTGTACGCCAATTTCTGACTTCAAAAATCCGTATGCAAAGTCGCCATCCACCGTAAAAGTAGCGTTGCGAATTCCTGCTCCGTCGCCATCAAGAAGGTCGACGATTTCAGTTTTCCATTTGCGGATTTCGCAGTGGCGCACCAACATGCGGAATATCATATTTGCCCAATCGCAGGCCTCTGTGCCGCCTGCACCAGCATTCACAGTAATTACAGCGTAGTTACGGTCAGTTTCGCCCGATAAAAGTCTTTGCGCCTCCAGAGCCAAGACTTCTTTTTCGAGGCTTTTAAGTGCCAAATCCGCTTCGCGGTTTGAATCTTCATCGCCATCTTCACCAAATTCAATAGCAACCAAAATATCTTCAATACGACGGTTGAGCGCTTGAACTGAAGAAAACCCGTCGTCCAACGCTTTTTTTTCTTTTAAAATTTTCGAAGATTTTCGCCGGTCGTTCCAAAAATTGGGGTCGCTGCTGGTTTCTGCCTCAATTTCCAACATGCGTTTGCGCCTTAGTGGCGTGTCAAAGCGACCTCCGAATAGGGTCGAATTTTTGCTCAATATCTTTAAGCAGGTTGCGTTGTAACTCGCTCATAAACACTCCTCATAAGGGCAGGCAATAGAAAACAATACTTACGGTCCGCACATGAATTGCCGCCGCCCGGACTCTACCCAACCCACAAAAATGCTGCAAGTTTGAAAGAAAGAATTGAGTGTCGCACAAAATTTAGATAGCTTGGAAAAAGGTCGGCACTTTTGCTCGGCCACAAAAAAAGGGAGAAAATGATGAAAAATAACATCAGTTTTTTATTGAAGTCTGCCGCAGTCTTGATTCCAGCATTTGCAGCTATTTCTTGTGGAGTTCAATATTCTGGCCAACAAGCCAACGCGGGAATTACAGAAGTCGCTTACAACCGCAACGATATGCTCACTCGCAACCGATTTCACCTCATCACCCCCACGGGTGAAAAAGTGATGGCCTCGGCATTGCAATGGCTCAAAGGCCAAGAAAACGAAGCTGGATCTTATGCCCAGCCTGCTCAATGCGCTAATAATTTATCTCGCGTGTACGAAAACGCTGGAATTTTTAATTACAGCTCGCCATTGCTTTCAGATATGGTCGATGCAGTGAGAAACCGCGGCGGATTAGTAGTCAATTTGCCCAAATCTAAAGCTGGAATTGCACAAACTATTGCAACTATTTTTGGCGGCAAAATTCCAGTGGGTTCGTTTGTCAGTGGTTGCGTCAATCAAGATTGCTCTGGCGAAGCGGGCGACGGCCACATAGCAATGGTTGGCGACATCGACTCTGCAGGACAAATAAAAATTTATCATAACAATTGGTACAGGCCCGACAACGAAGGTGGCGTCTGGAAACCCTACATGATTCCATTGGCTTGGTACAACTCTGGATTCATGCGCAAATGGATGCCCACGCCTTGGATTTACATCAATCGCAATGCAGGCAATCAATTGCCAGAATCTATTCAAGTTCCCTTACCAGCAATTGACGATCTCGACCCTACTAACTATTTTTTAACCGTGTCTATTCCTGCTGAAATACTTTCGGAAGTGCAGCAAAATCAGGGCGTAATGACCGACGGTAAAGGCAAAGTAACAGCGTTTAAATTTCGATAAAAGAAATTCATTTATTCAAAAATCAAGCGCACTTTCTTTCCGGAGAGAGAAGCAATTTCTGCAATAGTATGCAAAGTAGGATTGCCATCGCCCTTTAGGAGTTTTTGGACGTGGCGGCTTGCCATTCCAAGCTGATCTGCCAATTGTCGCACAGAATATTTTTGATCTCCTTTGTAAGTTAGAATCATCTTTTGAAGCGATGTCATCAATGACCTGAAGACCTCGAACTGCTCTGCTACGCTTGCGTCTATTGTATCGCATTCCTTTTGCGAAACTCGACCTTCCATGACTAATGACTTAATTACATTGTCTATGGAGGGCATTTCCTCGAGACTTATGGGTTCGGATTTGCTCTGACTCTCTTGAAGCACAGCAACAACATCCCTCAAGTCAGTTAATGAAACTCCAAGTGAAGCGGCCAATTTTCGGGCTTTGTTCAGCTTTTCTTCTGTTTGAATCATGATAAATCTCCTTTTAAAATGCTCTTACGTCTTCCTTGAGCCATTTGTATGTCATACTGCTGAGTCCCTTTGCTACCAGCAGCAAGAATTAAAGCCATCGACTTTGACTTCACATGGCAATAGTATACTCGAAGGCCGGAGGGCTTATCTTTTAATTCAAAAAGCCCATCGCCAGGGCCTTTTAGGTTTTTCGAGTGCCGACCCATAGATTCCACCCCGAAATGTCGTAGGCGAGCCAGAAGACTCAGTGCGGTACCCAATTTATCTGACGACAAAGAGCGAAGCCAAATTTCAACGGGAACTTCACCTTGGACTCCTTTCCAAAATCTAATGTCCATATCGACATTCTCCCGTATCCCTTGAGTGGCTTGTATCCTTACGCTTCAATTTCGTATACTTATAATGATACAGCTGAGTCAGCAAATGTGCAATAGACAGTCAAATTCCCTACCGCGACACCTCACCTTAAATTTTAGAGTTCTTTGAGTTGGCAGCAAAATTTCTGATCAATTAAGAAATGGAAGCGCTTGGAAAATTGCAATGCGACCAAACAGTTGATCAAGAAATAATGATGGCGCAATTTGCTGGCGAAGAATAAGGAGACCCTGCTTGGCAGACACAAAAATATTTGTAAAATCATCTAAAAAATCGTTTTCAAAATGGGAAATCTGGGATTTTGGCCAAGCTGCCTCAAGAGCAAACTCGGAACATCAACAACCCCTGGACCCCAACAAGCCAAACCGGAGATTCCTTATCATCTCGGACAATGCGCTTCTTAAAAATGCCCATTCAGACACAAAAATATTGCGCCACCCCATTGGAGAAAATCAAATCAATACATTATTTGCTGTTCCTTTAATCGCGGGCCAAGCAGGATGCACAAAGAATTGTTTCATCTGGTGCCATGAAATCTATACTCTTAAAGCTAAATATTTTTACAAAAAATACGGTTCCGCCGAATCTGTAAGCGACAAAATAAAACTTAATCAGAAAATACTTTTAGATTTAAGATAATAGCGAGAAATTTTAAAGGCCTAGGGCATTTAAATTTCTAAAGTTTTTAAAGTCATCAATGCATTTTTAAAAAGCTTTGGTTCTATGCCTAAACCCAACCTAAAACCTTGGGGTGCATTGCGAAAAGTGCTCAAAGGCAACAAGAATATTCCGGCGGCAATTAATTTCTGAATCGCCAATGTTTCCCATTGAAGCGGCATAGTCATTTTAGGCAAAAGACTGCACACTAAGCCCCCCTGTGGGGCTGTGCAGTTCCAAAAACAACCATGATAAGTAACAAACTCGTTTAATAATAATTTATTTTGATTCCACTCCGCAAGGATATTTTGAAACAATTGTCCAGACTCTAAATTTTCTAACACCTCCAAAGAAATCCATTCTGCAATGGGGTTCACGGTATGTGTCGTGTAATTTTTTTCGTTTTGCATGGCACTTAACACGTCAGTGTTTCCCACACACCAACCTATACGCAAGCCTGGGGCACCTACACATTTGATATAAGAACCAGTGCAATAAATACTTTTGTTTTGCCGGTATAATGTGGGACCCAAGTGATTCGCGAATAAAGCGGAATTTGAACTTTGCGCAAATTCGTTTTTTTGCAAAAATTGTTTTTTTTGCGCCGATTCGGTTAAAAAGCGGTAATGTTCATCCGCCACAAGGGTTATTTTATGGATATCGCAAAATTCAATGAGGGTGTCTAATTCAAGTTCCGAAAAACAAAGTCCCGAAGGATTGTGCGGATGATTGAATAATAACACATCTGGCTTTTTGGATTCTAAAATACTAAACCATAAATTCCAATTCGATTGCGGTGTCCCATGGGCATTCCATTGCACGGGCAGGGCGATAATTTCGGCATCAAGTGCCTCGGGAATTTCGTGCAAAAGCTGAAATGCTGGAGAGAGCATCGCTATTTTTTGTGGCCGCAATTGGCGCATTAATAAAAAAAGAGCTTCGCTGGTGCCAGTGGTAATTAAAACATTTTGCAGATCTGCCCCTGGGTGCATTTGGGCAATAATATTGCGCAAATCGGAACGCCCCCAGTTGGGACTATCGCAGAGTAAAGTGTTTAAAAATATTTGTGTACTTTGTTCCTGAGTGACACCACTGAGTTGCAATAAATCGCCAACAGTACGCGGTCGAGCTCCAGATTCACCCATATTAAATTGTGCCGAAAACCGATGCTCTTCGAGCCACTGCTCCATTTTAAAAAGAGACAAAGATTTCATTACAACACCAACAGTATTAATACTTAATTGTCGAGTTCGTGAGGAAATTCAGCTATAATGTTGTAATAAACATCGCGCTGTACAGGCGTAAACCCAGACCTACGAATGAGTTCAATCATACTATCGCTGGTTAAAGTGTGTGCCGTACCTGCAGCACTCACAACGTTTTCTTCAATCATAATAGAGCCCATGTCGTTTGCGCCATAATGCAACGATACTTGCCCAATTTTAGGGCCCATGGTCACCCAGCTGCCTTGAATGTTAGGAATATTGTCCATCATGAGGCGCGATATGGCCACAACTTTAAGGTATTCCACTGCTGAGCACGTGGTGAGCTCGGGGTTTTTCTCGAGGAGCTCAGTGTTTTCACCTTGAAAAGTCCACATAATAAAAGAATAAAAACCTTTAGTTTCGTCTTGGGCATCGCGTATGCGGCAAATGTGTTCTATCACATGCTCGTCGCGTTCTAATGCTCCAAACATCATTGTTGCTGTGGTAGGCAAATTAGCCTTGTGGGCTTCTTGCATGGTGGCAATCCAGCGGCGCGAATGACGCTTAACAGGGCTTTGATTGAGGCGAATTTCGTCGACCAATATTTCGGCGCCCGCACCAGGAATAGAATCGAGGCCCGCGGCCTTAAGGCGCTCTAGAGTCTCGGGCACCGTAAGTCGCGAAACCTGAGCAATGCCTTCAATTTCTATTATTGAAAGTGCATGCAAGTGAATTTTAAATCGTTGCTTAATTCCGCGAAATAAATTTTCATAATATTCAATTTTGAGTTTTGGATTCACGCCGCCTTGCATTAAAACGCTTGTGCCGCCCAGCGCAATGGTTTCAGAAATTTTTTGGTAAATGCTTTCGTCGGTGTGCACATAAGCATCGCCGTCGCCCTCGCGACGGTAAAATGCACAAAAATCGCAGCCAATACGGCACACGTTTGTGTAATTAATATTGCGGTCAATTAAAAAACTTGCTTTGTTTTCGGGGTGAAATTTCTTTTTAACGCGCGTGGCAAGAGCGCCTAATAAGTTTAATTCACCTTGGCGCAGTAACAATAAACCGTCATCAAAACTCAAACGCTCAAAATTCCAAGCTTTTAAATAGGCCGATTTTAAAGCTGGGTTTTCGGCACGGCCTATGGCTGCAAAGGCCATTTCTGCTTGCAATGTGTTTTCGATATTTATGCCCGAAGCAATTTTGTTACGCTGATTGTCGCGCTCTAAAAGCTCCGTTAAAGTTGGTGCTTCTTGAAAGCCACTTGCGCCAATGCGGTTGTCAACTTCAAAAAAGTTGCGAACTTCTTTTTTCTGCGGGCAATTGATTTCGTAAATATTCATAGCTGAACTCCACTTATCAGAGAACTTTTTTGCTCATTACTATTACTATTTTGATTTTGAACAACATCATCTTGCGAAATGTCGTCGTAACGGCGAATGGCCTCATAAACTGTCGAACGCTCTACAGGTGTGCGGTCGGCCTTGCGAATGAGTGTTAAAAGCTTCTTTTTTGCTAAAGCCATTCCACCTTGGCTGCCTGCAGAATTGGCAATTTTTTCTTCAACCACTGTGCCGTCAAGGTCGTTTGCGCCATAATGCAGCGCGGTTTGCGCAAGTTTATCACCTGTCATAACCCAGTACGATTTAATGTTTCTAAAGTTATCCATCAGCAAGCGAGCTACGGCGATGGTTTTTAAATCGTCTGTTCCCCATGTGTGATGCGTAATTCCTAATGCATTATTTTCAGGCTGAAAAGCTAAGGGAATAAAAACATTAAAACCTTCGGTCTCATCTTGAAGTTCGCGCAATTTTAGCATGTGATCGACACGCGATTCAATATCTTCGATGTGACCATAAAGCATTGTACAGTTGCTTCGGAGACCCATGCTGTGGGCTTTGCGGTGGATGTCTATCCAGCCTTCGCCACTGAGTTTTGTATCGCAAATTTGATCGCGAATATAAGGGGCAAATATTTCGGCACCGCCACCTGGCATACTGCCCAGGCCGGCATCTTTTAGTGCCGTCATGATTTCTTCAACAGGTTTGCGTTCGCGGCGCGCAAGCCAATCCATTTCAACAGCCGTAAAGGCTTTTATATGCAATTGAGGAGCAGTTTGTTTAACAATGCGAATAATATTTTGATAGTTTTTTAAATTCCAACGAGGGTGCAGACCGCCAACCATGTGTACTTCGGTGGCGCCTGCATTTGCGGCAGATAGTGCCTTAGATGCTATTTCTTCGTCAGAATACACATAGGCACCAACGTCCCCTGGCTTTTTTGAAAAAGCACAAAATTTGCACGAAAGCGCACAAACATTTGTGGGATTGATGTGACGATTGACGTTAAAATAAACATCGCGCCCATTGCGCCTCAAATTTATTTCGTTCGCCACCTCTCCCAATTCGACTAAATTTTGTGTATGATAAAGAGCTACTCCATCGTCGAAATTAAGGCGTTCTCCAGCCATTGCTTTGCGCAACGCGCCTTGCACTTGTGCAGCACTGGGAAGCTTTTTTGTTTGCGGATGACTCGCTCTGTGAATGGCTGAGGTGCGGTGTGAAAGGCCAAGACCTGAAGTGTCCATAAAGAGCCCTTTCTGACAGGTGTTCGATTGACGTATGCGATAGCTCAAGTTAATCCTTTTTGAAAGCTCTCTCAAGGAGATCGTATGTTTGGTGGAAGAATTGGATTCATGGAACTCTTGGTTATTTTAGGAATCGCATTACTTTTTTTTGGGAATAGACTTCCAACAATGGGCAAATCGTTAGGCGAAGGCATTCGTAATTTTAAAAAAGGATTGGGAGGTGCCGATGCTGAAGACGACTCCAAAGAAAAACAAGACGCCGCAAATTCTGCTCAAAATATCAAGACTCCTGCAGCACAGCCAGCTCAACAAGTTTTGGCGCAAACTGTTCGTCCTGCACCGCTGAGCAATCAAGCTGCAGACAATAATAAAAATGCCAATAACGTGATTGATGCTGAGCATTCGGACTCACACAAATCTTAATGACATTTTCATTTCAACAGCGTCTGCTTTTTGTGTGCGGCAAAGGCGGAGTGGGGCGCACTACCATTTCTTGCGCCTTGGCGCAGGCCTATGCACTGCAAGGCGAGCGAGTTTTGCTTGTGCAATGGGCGCTGCGCGATAGCATTTCGCATCGTTTTCAGAAGCCGCCCTGCAATCACACGGTTCAAGTTATAGCTCCAGGTCTAGAAACCATGAATTTTCAGCCTGACGAAGCCATCAGAGAATATTTTGTAGACCATTTGGGTTTGCGGCTTTTGCACCAACTTATTATTGAAAATAAGCATGTTCAGCGCCTCATTCATGCCGCTCCTGGTGTGCAAGAATTGTTTTTTTTAGGCCGGCTTTTTTGGCTTACCTGTTTGTCGTTGCCCGAACGCGGGTGGCAATACGACCGTATTATTGTTGACACTCCTGCTACGGGCCACGGTGCTAGTTTGTTTCAATTGCCGCAAACAATTTCTCAATTCGGCATGACAGGTCCGTTGGCTTATGAAAGCGAACGTGTGGCTAAATTATTGGCTGACTCTAGCCTTACAGGCGTGGTTTTAGCCACTCTTCCCGAAGAACTTCCCATAGAAGAAACCATTGAATTTGCACCTCAATTGACTGCTGCTTTAGGGCGTCCACCTTTGGCATTTGTGCTCAACAGAAGTGTTCGTCATGCTTGTTCTTTAACTCTGAACGATGCAATTTCGTCGGAATGGTTTCAACAAATACTACAAAATATTCATTCAGAACAAGCTCAAATTGGGTTAAAAACATTACTTGGCGAAGTTATTAAGCGCGGTGAATACGAAAATATATTTAACGACCGCATTTTAGCGCAAAACAATGGGCTCGAAAAATTACCAATTATCGCGCTTCCAGACCTGGCTTTGTCGCACCCTCAAGCAAGCCCTTCAGATATTATTCTGGAGCTCGCTAAAACTTTTCGCGGTGGATTTATAAATGTTTAAAAAAAACATTCCACAAGACTCTCGCCACGGAAATTTTAAAAAACTCCCCCGATTAACCGTTTTTTTAGGCGCAGGTGGCGTGGGAAAAACCACACTCAGCGCTGGTTATGCTGTTGCCTTGGCCGAACAAGGACTCAAAGTTGGGCTCATGTCTATCGACCCTGCCAAGCGCTTAAAATCGGCTTTAGGTGTGAATGAATTGCCTGAATTAGGCTGCGTCATTGAGGTGGGAAATTCACAAAATTCTCATGACGATAAAAAAAACGGTGGTCAATTAATTGCTGCATTATTATTGGTAGGCGATAGTTTAAAACGCTGGGTGAAGGCTGAAGGTCTTTCGCAAACTGCAGAACAACGACTCTTTTTAAATCCACTTTTTAGAGCCATTTCCGAGAAACTTGCCACTGCCACCGATACTTTTGCAGCAGTGCGTATGGCAGAATGGGTAGAGCTACACCCGGAACTCGACGAACTTATTATTGACACTGCCCCTGGAATTCACGCCATAGATTTTTTGTCGAAACCTGAAAAACTCATCTCATTTTTAGACAGCAAATTGGTTGAATGGTTGAAGTGGTTTGTGGGCGGACAAGAGCAAAAAACTGGACTTTGGCAAAAAGTTGTTAAAGGCGGAGCCCGCAAAATACTCGATGGTTTAGCGCAAATTGGTGGCCAAGGATTTTTAACCAATTTTGGAGAATTTTTAGTTCTTCTTGATGATGTCTTTTTAACCATGCTCAAACGCCTTGAAATTGCCCGAAATTGGCTCAAAAATACTGACACTCGATTTGTTTTAGTATCCAGTGTACGCGAAGACACTGCAAAAGTCGCTCTTGAATTAGGAGAGTCGTTAAAAGCACTGAATATGAAGGCCCGCGTTGCGGTCATAAATCGTTCGTTTCCCGAAGATTTAGCAAATGACCCTGACCTGACAAAAATACTCAGCAGCCAGACTTCTGGCGAAGCAAGCTTTTTTGTAAATGCTCTCAGGGCTAATATACAAACTCAAGCACACGTCAAAAGCCAATTGGTGCCCTTGTCAGAAGAATTGGTTTGTCTGCCGCTCATGGCCGATTTAGACGGTGCTCAAAATTTACGTTTGGCAGATTTGGGAAGCTTAGGCAGGCATTTAATTGCACGCTCGGAGATATTAAAAACATGAAAGCAGCCGTTGTAGAAGGCTTAGAAAGCCTAGGTTCCTCAATGCGCTCTGGTGTTTTAGGAATAGGCCGCTACACACTTTTATTACGCGAAATATTTTACTGGACTATTCACAGGCCTTATCGAATACGGTTGTTATTTAAACAACTCGAATTTGTGGGCAATAAAAGTTTTAATATCATATTTTTGTCGAGCCTCTTTACTGGTGCAGTTTTAGGCTTGCAAGTTGGAAAAATATTTGGCATTTTTAAAGCAGAAGGCCTTATGGGGGCTGCCACCGGAAAATCATTGGCCCTTGAACTCGGCCCAGTCATGTGCGGATTTATTGTCACGGGGCGTGCTGGGGCCGCTATGGCTGCAGAAATTGCTACGATGCGTGTGAACGAGCAACTCGATGCCATGGAAAGTATGGGAGTGGACCCCATTAGTTACCTTATGGTTCCGCGTGTGTTGGGATCAGTTATTATGATGCCAGTGCTTGCAGCCATGTTTTTAATTTTAGGAGTCACTGGCTGCTACATTGTTGGCCTTGTAATGTTTAAAATAGACACTTCTGTTTTTTTGCAACAATTGCAATGGCTCGTGTGGGTTGAAGACATATTTAAGGGTTTATTAAAGGCCACGGTTTTTGGTTTTATACTTTCATCTGTTGCTTGCTACAAAGGGTACACCGCAAAGGGCGGAGCAAAAGGCGTTGGCGAAGCCACTACTAATGCAGTGGTCACAAGCTTATTGGC
>JAYTOT010000219.1:0-1785 GCA_043747645.1 Pseudomonadota bacterium
AATATAAAATTATTTAAAGGGATTGAAGGTCGTAACCCTATCAAAGAACCCATTTCTATTTACCTCGACGATTGCCAAGGCGAAGCCCGCAAAATAGAAGTTCTTAATACAGACGATAAAGGAAACATTTGGCCTAAAATCAAACTTTCCGAAACCCAAGGCCCTGGCAGTTACCGCATGCATGCACGAGTCGATGCACACGGCAGCAGTGTGAGTTGGGTAGTTCGATTTTTACCCAGCGGGACTCCTATTGTCATTTTTGATATCGATGAAACCTTAACTACCGATAACAGTGAATATAAAACACAAATATTAACTAATTCTTTTACCTGGCTCACCGAAAAAACATACACACCTAAACACCGCGCCGGAGCTGTCGAAATTGTTCAGGCACGCAAAGACGATAAATTACAAATCTTTTATTTGTCAGGGCGCCCCTATTTCTTGATGGAATTCGCCCGCTCCTGGCTTGATGAACTCAAATTTGTGCCAGGGCATATAGAACACACTTCTAATTTGCTCGAAGTTGCACCTAAAAACATTGGAGTTGGCGACTGGAAAACGCGCGTGCTCAAACACTGGCGCGACCACTTGGGGTTTGTTTTAGTAAAAGCTTACGGCAATGCCACCACAGATATCTTTGCTTATAAAAATGCAGGATTAAAGAATGACTCTATTTTTATTGTTGGCAAACACACGGGCGAAGAAGGCACAGTTTGGGTGGGCGACGATTTTTTAACGGATCATTCTAAAAAATAGCAAGCATTTGGGACAGAAATAAATAGCCGTAAAATACAAACCCATTTTCACGGTAAAAAAGCGTATACCGATTGCAATGGAATGTGCGGGAGATTTTAACGCGATTGTTTAGCGCTGAACTTGAGATCACAGATTGTGATCTCAAGTTCGTAAAATCCAAATTTTACTTGTCTTTTGGTGCCTTAAATCCAATTTTCTGTGTTTGCTTAAGGTCCTCTTTCATGAGCTGTTGAATTGCTTGAAAAACCACCTTAAAATTGTGATCATACCTGTTCTCAAGGTTTTGAATCTTGCGAGAAAGCCCTTCGAAGTGGCTAGCCATTTGGCGGATTCTGACAAATGCTCTCATTATTTCAATGTTTACTTGCACTGATTGGCCAACTCAATGTGCTCAACAGGATGTTGACTTATTTAGTCAATCGACAATTTCTGGTTAACATTTTCATATATTTTAAGTTTTAAATGAAAGCCATTGTTAATCTTGAAACTCTGATTTGCAATATTCTGCAAGACTCAAATGCGAGCAATACCGATACGAACTAAACTCTAAGTCGCCTTCAGCTAGGTTTTTGTAGCCATCAACAAACACAGGAAAAGTAGTGTCGACATTTTTGAGCATAAAGTCGCGCTGTTACCGCATTCGTAAATGTTAAATTCTAAAAAAATACATTGGTTTCTCAAAATAAACTATGCCTTTACTAGCAGTTCTTTTGCCCATTCTTGCCAAGAATTGAAACCTGCCTTTTGAGCTTTGGCCTCAAAATCCAAAATCATGGCGTCGGAAAGTCGCAAACTTCGCACTTTGCCCACTTCTTCTGGCGCTTTTGGTGGCCTCCCCATGACCTTGCGGCGAGCAACCTTGAGGCCATCTACAATTTCAAGCATTCCTGCGTGTTCTTGCGGATTCCGGCGCACCCAACCGTCACCTCCAGATTGCTTGTCTTCCATAGACTTCTTTTTCAAGTGCTGAAGCGCTTCGTGCGCTGACAATTCTGATGCAT
This sequence comes from Pseudomonadota bacterium, assembly GCA_043747645.1. Taxonomy (GTDB): domain Bacteria; phylum Bdellovibrionota_B; class Oligoflexia; order Silvanigrellales; family Silvanigrellaceae; genus JAYTOT01. The sequence goes on from JAYTOT010000219.1 coordinate 1,761, forward strand.
TCACCAGTTCTTTCTGCTGTAACGA
>JAYTOT010000220.1:0-1393 GCA_043747645.1 Pseudomonadota bacterium
TTTGGCAGGTGATGAAAGGCCTGATTTAAAGGCTCGCCTTGATGCTAAGAAACAATGGTCAAGAGTCATCTTTGTGGAATAGTGAAAGGCATCTACAAGCGCACGTTCCACACTTGCCATGCGGATCAATTCTTCTAAAATTTCGACTCCCTTGAGGTCAACAGAACTTCGAATGACTCGGTACTTTTTGGAGCGTTTGTTTTTGCCTGCCGCTACCCAGATTTCCTTTGGCACAAAATTCAACAGACTGTGGTGACACAGTGCGGTAAGCCCACTGATGTAAGATTCTTCACCCATGACAAGACAAGCCACAGCATAGTCTTCGAGAGCAATATCAAATTCCGAGTCGGCTTTTTTGTAAACCCCTGGTGCCAGCCTTTCTAAGGAACCAGTATCGACCATCCGGTCTAGAGTTCGACGCAAAAACCCAGCTGCAATCCCCTGCTTCGCTGTGAAAAGCTCAGGGAGCGATTTGAGTTTTTCGGATGGGCTTAGTTTTGTGTTATTTTCGTTCATGTCTTAAATTTACCAATTTTTTAATTTTTTGGCAAATTTAAGACAAAAGCTTTTGACTCCAGAGAACCCCTCCCCAATTCATCACATAAAAGCTGTTACGTAATGCGATTATCCAAACGACTGCGGGATGTTCGAGTTTCAGAAATTCAAAGCTTTTTTTTTGAGGGGGGAGGCGACAATGGATAGCAACCAAGATTTTGCTCTTGTGGCGGCTGGTTCTGAATTTGCAAAAATAAAGCGTTCTTGTGTTCCTTCCGTTTTCGCCAGTCCTTTTTTGTTTGAAAACACCCCATCGGCACCCAAAAGAATTTTAGAATACTTCGCCACGCAAATTCGAAACCAAAACACCCGCACCGCATATGTGTTTGCCTGCGAAAAATTTCTCAACTGGTGTGAATCTAAAAACGTTACTTTACTAAAACTAGAGCCTATTCACATTGCTGCATATGTAGAAAACATGAGTGGCTCAACGCCCACAATCAAACAACACACCGCTGCTATCCGGCAGCTGCTTGATTATCTTACCAACAAAGGAATCTTGGAATACAATCCTGCGTTGTCAGTAAAAACTCCCAGACATTCTATTACCAAAGGCAAAACACCCGTAATGGAAAGCGAAGACGTGCGTAAATTGTTCGATTCGCTCCCTGTAAATACCCTTGTTGGCCTCCGTGACCGTGCACTCATTGGCACCATGGTCTACACTTTTGCGCGTGTTGGCGCGGTTGTAAAAATGCAGGTGGGGGATTTTTATTCCACAGGAAGAAGAAGTTTTTTACGACTCAAAGAAAAAGGCGGCAAAGATCACGAAGTGCCAGCCCATTTAAAGCTAGAAGAATATCTTGATTGTTACCTTGATGCCGCTGGATTATTAAAT
>JAYTOT010000221.1:0-70515 GCA_043747645.1 Pseudomonadota bacterium
GCCAAAGGAGCGTTCATACAGGCTATACCATAAAGGGGAACATGCTAAAGCGCCTCGCCTAAAGGCGAAGGTTTTGAACCAATCGCATGGATCAATAAAATTCATTAATAAGATCTTGCCAGAGTAATCTGAGGGAGTGAAATAATTCTTTGAAAATAAATACTTAACCATTTTGACGACGCTTCCGTCAAATTGACAGACTATTTGACGAAACTGCCGTCAAATTGACTTTACCTCATTCTTACATGAGGTTACAACTCTGTTTCCAAAAAAGCTCAAAACGAGCACTGCAAACATTACACTACCAACGGAAATGGCACACAAATATGTAAAAGATTGAATATCGGAAAAAATGCTCGCAGCAGAATAAAGCAAAATAGACACAAAACTATTTAAACTTGAAGCGGTGCCGTTCAGCCTACCGCGGTGCTGCGGTGGAATGGTGAGCTGACGGTATTGTTTGTCTGACAAACTAAAAAGATACAACCCAATGCGAGACAACACCAAACAGATTAAAAACCACAGAGCACCAATGGTATCAAAAAGATAAAAACTTAATAAACTTAAAATGAGAAAAATCGCCTGAGAATGAATTCCCAACTGAGCAGTTAAAAACATACCGTATTTATGCACCATTTTAGAAAAAATAAATGTAGATATTACACCCATAATTGCTCCAAATCCACGCAACAAAGACAAATTAAATTCGGACACATTCCAGGCCGATTTTAAGAACGCAGTCATAAGCACGCCATGGGGCGACAAAACACTAAAATGCAATAATACCATTGCGAATATGACTGGTGCAGATTCAAGTCTTAAAAGTTCTCTGACATTTGAAAGATTCAATTTTAAAAGCGCTATGAATCCACGTTTTTTTGGGGTGCGGGGTTGAACTCTTTTTTGATTGAGACTACCGCCCACACTCTGTAAAACTGCATTTAAAAAATAGAATTCGAGCGCAAAAGAGACGACGTTAAAAATTCCTATCACTCCAAAAGCCAAAGCGGGAATTGCCAAAAATGTGAAAGCGAGGCCTGCTAAAAAAGGCGCTGCAACCTCGGCAACTAAATCAAGACGTTTAAGCATAGCATTGGCACTTGCGAGCTCACCTTGAGACAGAATTTCGGGCAGCCAGTCTTGACCCACTGAAATTTCGGTTAAAATAGCTCCCAAACTACTCAATATTCCCATAACAATAAGGCCGCTGAATAATAGAATACTTTGTGCACTTGAAAAAAACGCAGAGGTCTCGGCTTTCTTACTCATAAAATAAACGATAATAATTGCTATTAATGAGCCAAAAAACTGAATGCCTATGCCTAATTTTACAACGAATTTTCGAGGGTGTGTGTCGATGATCTCAGACACTCTGCCTGCAAAAAGAGTTTCGCCAATACATCTGGCCAAGTAATACACTGCCGCAGGCCGCAGCGAATGCGGATAAATTCCAACAATCACCAAAGGAACGGCAAATACCCAAGCTTGATCGCCAAATCGAGTTAAAAATCGAGCAATAAAAATGCGCAGCAACTGACTTTTTTCTAGGTTGTTCATATTTTTCTACTTAAATTTAACAATTGTAACGCCATCCCCGCCCTCTCCTTGAGTGCCAGGCCTAAAAATGAGATCATATCCGGCATGAACTAAAAACTGCCTTACGGCCTGCTTTACTTTGCCAGTGCCATGACCGTGCAACAGTACCGACACATTTTGGTCTATTTGCCATGCTTTATCGAGATATATTTCTACCTTATCGAGTGCGTCATCTACAAGGCGTCCGCGCACATCTAGAGTATTACCGGCATGAGGAAAAACAGGCTCAATATTCATGTCTACTAAGTTTTTTTCACGTTTAAATTGCGGAGCCTTTGCTTTCACCCCTGGTGCCAAGAAAACAATTGTTGGTGCCTTTACTTTATTTTTATCGGCAGACTTCGCAACAGTTTTCATATGGTCTTTGAGGCCCAAGTTTGCAGAGTCCGTGAGTGTTCGTAATTCAGAGGCGTGTATTTTTGTTTTTAACATTCCAAATTTACACTCAATGAGACCTTTAGAATCGGCATTGCGTAAAACCTCTCCCACATCTTTAAATTTATCGCATTTTACTTTCATGCCTAATTTATAAAAGTCTGGCGTGCGCTCTAATTGCACAAGTTTAGCTTTTTTAGAATCTTGAATGGTTTCGGCAGATTTGTTTTCTTTTTCAGTTTGCAGATGTGCAAGGGCATTAATATCTTGTTTGAATTTTTTATCTATGCCTTCAAAATTTCGATTCATGCTGTCAAGACTCAAGCGCGCTTCGTCGAGGAGTTCTCTGGCCGACATTTTTTCTGGCATGCGGAATTTACGCGATTGAACTTCTATTTCACTTTCTTCTTGTTCGTAGTCTTCAGTGGCACGTATTTTAAATTTTAAATCGGCCAAAGCCGAAAAGTCGCCCAAAGTTTTTCCACGGGTTTTTTCATCATTTTTTTCTTTTTTATCTTGAGATGAATTACCTGCGCTTTTTTCCTTAGGTCTCGCATCTGTTTTCGGTTTTAAGTCTTCCGATTTTTGGTCTGAGTCCGGTTTGTTTTCTTGACTATTTTCTTCATTCAAACGCCTCATTGCGTCTTGTTTTTGCCGTTCAAATTGCCGCTCTCTAATTTCTAATCTGTTTTCAAAGGCGTTCAATCGTTTTTGCAATCGCGTGCGATAGGTAGAAACAAATTCATCGCGCAAGGCAATGGTTTCGGAACGTTCTGCTTTAATTTCTGCTAAACTTTGTTCTAATTCTATGCGAATGTTTTCTTGATTTTCCAATTCTTCAACAACAGCAGCTCTTTTTCGCTGTAAATCGGCCAAAATATTTTCGAGCTTTAAAGATTCATCTCCCGCATATTGGCGTGCCTGCACCAATATTCGTGCGTCGTACTGCAAACGCGCGCCAAGCTCTAAGGCATAACTTTGGCCCGGAATTCCATTCAATAATTTATAGGTGGGACGCAATTGTTGAGACTCAAATTCCATGCTGGCATTTAAAAATCGTTTGTCGCTGTCTGCGAGTAATTTTAAATCAGAAAAGTGTGTGGTGATAATAACTGTGGCGCCACGAGACGCCAACGATTCTAAAGTCGCCCTGGCCAATGCCACACCCACGCCTGGGTCCGTGCCCACAAATCCTTCGTCTAAAAGTATAAGTGTGCGAGGAGTTGCAATATCAATAACATGTTTTAAATGCAATAAGTGGCCCGAAAAAGTAGACAAATCGTCGGCACGGCTTTGCCTATCGCCCATTTCTACACACACTTCTTCGAAGGAATAAAGCAATGCTTCGCGGGCGCAAACAAAGAGCCCTGCACGCGCCATTAACACTGTAATTCCCACAGTTCGCATGGCAACAGTCTTTCCACCAGCGTTGGGGCCCGTTAAAACCCACACACTGGGAGGCGGAATAAATTCAGAAGTAGACCGGTCGTCATAAAGCAATTCTAGATCATTTGCGACACACTGCTTGTTTTCTAAAACAAAGAGCGGATGCTTGGCGCCCCTTAAACTAAACCTTGGTAATAATTCTGGTTCGTTGTGAAACACCGGACAAATTGCATTTATAGACTGTGCAAACCTAGCACGAGCTGTAATATTATCGAGTTTTTCAATAATTTTGGCGCCATCAAATAGAATATCTGAAACATCGCCCAGTGATTTTGAAAGTGTTCTTAAGACTCGCTCTTCTTCAATATTGACTTGTATATCTGCTTGCTCTAACGAAAGATGCGCCGCAGCTAACTCGTTTGGTTCTACAAATATTGTTGAACCAGACTGGCTCACACCACGGGGAATACCGGAAACATCGCTGCGCCTATCGGACCGCACTGGCAAAACGTAACGCCCATCGCGAATCATCCACACGGCGTCTTGGCAGGCCTCACGAATTGTTTTATTTTTAAGCATGCCTTCGAGTTCATCAACAATACGCCTCCGGGCCGACTCTTGCTTTCCTCGCGCAATTTTAAGTTCATCTGAAGCGGAAGATAAAATTTGACCTTCGCTATTCACACTGCGTATTAAAACAGTTAATAATCGGGGCTGCGGAATAATATTAGAAGTTAATTCTGCCAACAAAGGACTCAAAAAATCTGCAGACCTGTTTTTTTCTGCGGCATTAAAATCTGCAGCATTTTGCATCAATTTCAACAATACTAAACACTGAAACAGTCCCAAGGCACCAATGGTTTGGCCAATACGCGTGGCATTCAAAAATACAGAAAAATCGACTGGCTCAAGGACAAGTTGTCCCGGGTCGCGCATCAAAAGCGAAACGCGTTCTGCAGTGTACGCTAATATTCTATCGCGTTCTACTTCTGACATGCAAGGTTCTAAATCGTTTAATAGCTCTTGTGTAGAAGGCAAAACGGCCAATTGCGAGAGCACGCTTTTAATACGGGGCCACTCGAGTCGCACCGCCGCATCTTGGCGAAGGCTCGTTAAAATCGAAATATCGGACATGAACAAACCTCTTTTTTTGCCCGCAAGCGCATTCTGTGTAACCTTTAAAAAGATTCAAAGCGCATGGAGCGGGCTCTTCTGATACGGCGCCTGCATTTTATATAGACAGGCGCTCGTAATAGCACAACCCATGCCAAAAAGGCGGTTTACATGGCACGCGGATGGCGACAATTGCTCGATGAAGAAGTCTACGGACGTGGCGGGCGCCAGGTTGGTTTTGAAAAAATGCGCAAAGAAAAGCGCAGTGAGCGTGGACGCACCGTCGACGATTGGATCATCGAAATTGAAAGCAACGACGAATCTAGACTCAAAGTAGAAAATTTAATTGGCCTTGGTCAACGCCGTGGGCGAGTGATTGAAGTGCACAAACGCTACGTTTTTGTGGCAGAAGAGAATTCAGCCGGCAAACCAGATACGGGCCAATTGTGGCTGTGTTCCATAGCAAAACGTCACTTTCAGCGCGCACACAAAGAACGAAATTTTGTGGTTGTTGGCGATCGTATTTTATTTGTGCCAGACCAAGATGTGCATTTTGATGAAGCAGGAGATGTAGAAGGCACAGACCTCCCCAGAGGTACAGTGCAGCATGCCTTTGAGCGCCACAGCCGCATTGCACGCCAAGATCCCCTGAATCCCCAATGGGATCACGTGATGCTTGCCAATGTCGATTTAGTTTGTATTGTAGCGTCTGTTTTGCATCCCGAGGTGCGCTGGGGACTCATTGATAGGCTACTTGTACAAGCAGAAATAGAAGATTTACGACCTGTTATTATATTAAATAAAGTTGATTTGCTCGAAAACACAAAAATTGCGTCGCCTGAATTTTTAGATAAATACAATAAAAGAGTTAATATTTATCGCAAAATTGGTTACGAAGTGATTGAAGTTTGCGCACTCAAACCGCAAAGAACCATCGAATCGGTTAAAGCACTGAGAGAACTATTCAGAAACAAACTCGTTGGTTTTTGCGGCCACTCAGGCGTTGGCAAAAGTAGTATTTTGAATTTAATGCAACCTGAATTTGAGCAAGTTGTAGATGATAACCCCGATATTTTTTACAAAGGTCGCCATACAACCACATACAATTCTTTGCTTCAATTAGGCATTGGTGCATATGCTATCGACACGCCGGGAGTGCGCTCGTTTTCAATTGCAGAAATGGATGCACCCACTTTATCGGCTTGCTTTCCTGAATTTGCAAATCTCCGGTGTAAATATCGCGAATGCGCCCACGATGGCGAACCAGATTGCGCCATTAAAGCAAAAGTTAAAGAAGGTGAAATTTCTGAAGAACGTTACCGCAGTTATTTAGGAATTTTAAAAGGCCAAAGTTTCCGTGAAGGCGAAGGCGATTCTACAGATGCAGCCATGATTGCCGATTTAAAAGCGCGTGCACAGCAACGCGACGAAGAACTCAATGCTGCAGAATCGGATGAAAATATTTCTGGAACAGACTCGAAGGCAAAAAAAGCACTTACAACGCCTAGTGTCATGCAAATATTAAATCCGACAAATCCGGAAAACTCAAAACCTTCTAAAGGCGGTCGTGCACTGCGTTCTCTCTTGGCGCGCCGTTCAGCCGCAACGCCAACGCCCACAGAAGGGTGAATCATGCTAGAAGAATTTTTGAAAAATGATACCTCCATAAGTGCTTTGGAAGACCTTTTTTGTTCGCAAACTGAAGCTTTAAATCAACAATTTTCTACTGTCATTATTGGCGGAGGCATTGCAGGAATTCTTTTGGCATTGCGTCTTTCTCGCCCTGGCTCAAAACAATCTGCAGCGCAAATTGCACTGATAGAATCGCAACCCATGCTGGGCGGAAGGCTCTTTTTTTCTCCACCTACACCTCTCACTGCAGCTCCTTTTGAACGATTTTCTGCCCTTTGGGAATCGTCAAAATTAGGTTTGCATCAAAGTGGATTTGGCTTTGAGATTTTGTCAAATTCCACATTGGAGTCTCTCGAACGCCATTTGTGTGCCACCCTTTCAGACGAAGAATCGGATTGGCTTCATTCCTTTTGTTCTCAAGAATCAAACGAAATACAAACTCCAAATTGTTACTTTATTAAAAAAGAGATGACTACGTTTTCAAATCTCATTTCTGGATCTAGCGAAATATTTACAAAACGCGAATCTGAAATATTCGCTTTATTGTGCTCCGGAGAATGCTTCATTAAACACGAAGACGATTCGGCCCCTGAAATATTTGGAGTCACAAAATTTTGGGTAGAATTGTCTAAAGCGGCCAAAGATTCCATTTTGCCTCTGCTAGAAACAATTTGCGGTTCGCAAATTCTAAAACTAGAAGCATTAAAAGTAACCCGCATTTTAAAAGAAACTCGAGACTCGTGTACCAAAGGAATTCCAACTCTTTTTTTACGTCGTAATAATTTAAATATTGCTCTCGAAATTCTGTTGCGCTGCCGTGGAGTCAATATTTTTACTTCTACGTCTGTGCAAAGACTCGAAAAAATATCCAAAACTGAATTCGAAATTCGAGCTACGCACAATGGTGAATTGGACGATCTGAATGCAACATCTAAACGAGACGCTGTTTTATCTTTTTTATTTAAAGCTAAAAAAATTGTTGTCACTGTGCCTCATCTTAAAATGCTTTCTTTTTTGTCTCGCGACGACATGAGCCCTCCCCAATCGAAACTTCTTTCGCGTGCACGGCCCCAATCCCTTGTTGCCGTCGAATTTAGCGCCTTTAAACCACACCGGCTGCCATTGTGGTCTGCAGAAATGCCTGCGCCCGGCACTCGCTTTATTTTTCCTGTGGAGCGCGCTGAGGCACTTGTTACAAGTCAAGATACAGTTGTGTTTTACACTCGACTTGATTTCGAAGATTCCCTTCAGGCACCTGCAGTGCGCGAAGGAGTTTCGCGCTTACGACGCGCCGCTGCAAGAATGCTCGACGATGTGGCCCTCAAAATTTCACGTCCGGGAATGCACGCCTGGACTTCTCGCAGCACAACGCCTGTTTGCCAGGAAAGAATTATTTTATGCCCCATTGCATGGGCGTTTTCACCGGAACAAAAAACTGACCTGCGCGAAGTGCGCATGGCAAAAGATGGACTTTATTGTTGCGGAGATAGCTTTTCGTGGGATGAAATTCCCTGGAAAAACCTCACGACTTCGGTGCATGAAATTTCAAAAAGAATAGATGGATTGGAGGGGTGAATGGTATTAGCTCAATTAACAGCGCCTAAACTCAGCAAAGAATTCACAGATAATTTATTAATAAAACTAATAGATGCAATAAACAGTCGTGACATAAAGGCAAATATTATCCTTTTTGGTTCTGCGGCAAGAAATGAAATGACTGCATTCTCAGACATTGACCTCATATTCGTGGTTGCCACGATAGATGATATAAAACCTACTCGAAAAGCGCTTTCTAAACTATCAATACAGATTGACTGGCCCATTGATTTGCTCATAATCGATAAAAATAATTTCGAAATAAAGAGCGCAATTGGTGGAGTGTATTTTGATGCTGTGCATGAAGGCCGCAATTTAATTTCAAAACTTGAGGAACTACCATGAGCCCTAAAAAAGATAGAATGTACAAAGCTGAATACGCAAAAGTTTTGATTTCAATTGCAAACGGTGATTTGGATTCGGCAGAAATCCTTAGAGCGGGATTAAAAGGTAGACAAGAAAACACCTGTTATTTAGCCGAACAATGTATAGAAAAATCTTTAAAATCTTTGTTAGTTCATTTTAATATGCCAGTTCCTTTAACCCATGATTTGGGATTAATATCTGAGAGATTATCTACCCGAGTAAAGTTACCAACGGATGTAGATCTTTCTCAATTCAATGAATTTGCTACAACACGGAGATATGAAGAAGGAGCGCTCGTTTTAGATGACGACGACTTAGACGCGGCAATTTTACTTGCAAAAGAAATTCTAGAATGGGCTAAATCAATTCTTCAGAGTTAAGATCTATGCTTATACGATCACACAAAAACAATATTTACAAATAAAACTGAGATGCTCTATGTTCCATAGAGAATTTTAAAGTGTATTTATCGAGAATTCTGCGCGAATTTTTCGATAATTCATCAAACTTTACACCAAAGCCGTCTTGAGTGTGACGCACAACTTGGCCAGTAACTACCAATGGTTTTTCTTTGGGATCTAAATCAAGAGTGAGAGAAATACTCGAACCCACTGAAGGGTATTTATTTTGAAGACTCTTGCCAAAGTGCGCCAAATGCACACCATCAATGGAAAGATCTAGCGTTAATGCAGTTTCATTTTTGTTTTCAAATGAATATTGAATGTGAAGTTCTTGTTTAACCCGTTCGCCGCCCCGCGCTTTTTGATCGGTGAGGCGCTTGATTTCACGTAGTATTTTTGGCCTAGGTGCTGGCTTTGTCAAAAACTGATCGGCACCGGCGTCCTCGGCATTTTTTCGCAATGCAGGCAAACCCACAACACTTGTGACAATAATTTTTAAATGAGCATTGCGAGCTTGTTTCTTTATGTGACTCACGAGCTTAAGACCTTGATCTCTTGCGAAGCTAACGTCTATCATGATCAAATCAACATCTTGCTCGCGAACAATGCGCTCCACATCTTGCGAATTTGTGGCCAAAACAACCCGAAACCCGACGCTGCCAAAGTAACTGCGCTCTATTTCTGCTGTGACGTGATGATCGTCAACAAGCAAAATAAGGGGCTGCAAATCAGCTTCGGGGGGAGACATGGGCACTAAATTCTCTGCTGCTGCCATGGAGGCTTCCTTTCGCGGAAATGTATCGGGGTCCTGTTACGTTGCAAATTGCTTTACACTTTCGTAACAAACCCTTGATTGAACTTTGTAAGTGTTTCGGTCGGTCTCACTCTGACTTTAGGAAGAAGCTATGTGGCCAGCATTAAGTCCCAGTCATTCGACTCTAGTAGATCCCTTTCAACCCACTGGAAAATTTATATTTTTCGACGTTGGTAGTGTCATAATTGACCTCGATTGGGATTCTTTCCATTTGTCGCTTCAGAGTTATTTTGAGAAGCCTGAGCAGTTTGACTTCGAGAAATTTACACGCAAAGCAAAAGATACTGATATTGCACGAAAATGGAGTACTGGCGCCATAGGACCTGCTGAATACACTCGACTTTTTCTTCATTGCCTCGGTGTTTCCGAGAGTGCCAATCAAACTCAAAAAGTGAAATCGATAAGCAGTTTAGTCGTTGGACCCGCTCGCATGAGAGTTCTGCGCTTGATAAAAAAGCTTCGCCAACTTCACTTTGGACTAGGCGTGCTTTCCAATGCAACGCCTTGGCACGAAACAGACATTGAGGCTACAATTTCTCTTAAAGATCATTTCGATTTAGTAGTTTTTAGCCAAGATTATGGTTGCGAAAAACCAGAACCATCAATTTACGAAAAATCGTTCTCAGACGCTCGCGATTTAATGTTAAAAACAAGAAATATTAAACTAGAACCACAAGATGTCCTCTTTTTAGACGACATTCCCGCAAACGTAATTGCAGCTCAAAATGAAGGCTGGAATGCCAGACTTGTGGCGCTTTTAAGAGAAGATGACCATCAATTATTTCTTAAAAACAAGCTAGAGGCTAATATTTTGGCCGAAAAATCAAAAAATTCAAAAAACCTGATATTTGGCGACGAAGCTGCCAAGCGAGTAGAGTCGCTGTTTCAAAACTTCTTTTGACAATAATTGGAAATTAAAATGACGTCCACACAAAAAAAAGTTCCTAGTATTGCCTTTTTTGATTCTGGCCAGGGCGGGCTGACCGTGTGGGAACCAGTTGTTCAAAAAAATTTGAAACTCAACACATGTTACCTTGGAGACAACGCACGAACTCCTTATGGTAACAAGAGTGCAGAAGTTGTGACGCGATTTACATCCGAAGCGGTGTTATATTTGGCGGCGCAAGGCGCAAGAATGATTGTTGTGGCATGTGGAACAGCTTCGTCTGCTGCTGTTCAAAATTTACAATCAATATACCGCATACCCATAATAGGAATTGTGGAAGGGTTCTGTTTTGAGGCTTCACAGCTTCTCAAAAATAATTCCGAAATTGTGGCTGTTTTAGGCACTCGATTTACAGTTTCATCGGGCCGATTTGAGCAAGAATTAAAAAAACACGGTGTGCAAAATATTTGGCAACGCGCCTGCCCGCTCTTTGTTCCTTTAGTGGAAGAAGGCGTTGCACCAGGGCCGCTGGCGGAAGCAGCGGCAGAGATGTACCTTGCAGACTTGCCACACAATGTGCGTGTGGTAATGTTGGCATGCACGCATTTTCCGCGCATGGCGTGCAGTATTGGTGCATTAATTCATGCCAAAACAGGGCGTCCGGTTGTTTTAAAAAATGCTCATGGCGATTTGCAATTGCACGGTGGAAACATAGAGCAAACGATTTATTTATTAGAATCTTCAACGTCAATTTTGTCGCAAGTAGAAACATTTTTAGACAATCAACCCGATAAATCCGATTTCTTTAAAGACAACACACGCTTTTTTTGCACCGATGCACCAAATCGTTTTCATGCCGTAGGTCGTTTTTTTACAACCTTAACTTTACCCAACGTAGAATTAGTTACTTTATAAACAAGACTTACACCGCCATTTTTATTGCGTACTCAATCCTTAAAAAAGCATTCCGATAAGCCTAGCAAAGCTAGAAAAATCGGAAGGCTTTGCCTTGAAATGTTTTTTTAATAATAACAAAATAATTAATATTTTTTCATTTATAATGACGCTTTTTACAGTCATTTCATGCAAGCAAGCTATTCGTGGCACTAGCGATCCCAAAAGTCCCCAAGCTACAACAACTCCCTTGGGCACAGCCACATTACCAGCGACATCTGCGACAGCAAAGCCTATTCTGCAGCCCGACAACCCAGTTGTTCCACCGTCCAAGCCCGCTACGACTTGGACAAAAATTGCCTGTGGAGAATCGAGTTATTACGGTGCAGATTTTGCCGGTAGCCCCACAGCTAGCGGAGAACCATTTAATCCGGGCGCGCTCACGGCGGCGCATAAAACTCTCCCTTTCAATTTGCAGGTTCGTGTGGTTCCCCAGGGCAAAGACCCCGATTCACAACCACAGGTCACAGTAAAAATAAACGACCGAGGCCCCTATGTGTCGGGGCGCATTATTGATTTGTCGGAAAAAGCATTTGATGTACTCTTTGACACTGGCAGCGGCACAGGCCATGTTTGCCTCTACAAATCGGCGCGGTAAATACAAATTACTTTGCTCTCAATTTTTTCAAAAAACGGATCGTTGTCATGAAATCAATTCTTACAGTTTCAAATCACCCATTTTCAAATCATTTTGTAGCAAATAATATTCTTTCAAAATCTCCCCAATTCGATGGAGTTTCGCTACCAAACGACCTTATTTATCTCGATCATGCTGCTGCAACACCAATTTGTAACGAGGCATTTGAAGCCATGTTACCTTGGCTCACCACTGCATGTGGAAATCCGGCGAATCGGTTGCATCCCATGGGCGAAATTGCAGAACACGGTCTCGCTCAGGCTAGGCAATGTATTGCAAAAATATGCAATGTGAGTCCCAACGAAGTTTTTTTCACATCGAGCGCGACAGAGAGTAATAATTTATTATTGCGTGGAATGCTTGAATCCCCTATGCGAAAGCGCAACACAATTGTGTATGTCGAAACCGAACATTCTAGCATTGCAGCAACAGCCGAAACCTTGGCAAAAAATTTTGGTGCTTCGTTAGGAATTAAAACACGCACAATTTCGGTCGATAAAAATGGCCAAATTGATTTAAACGAAGCCAAAAAAATAATTAATTCAGACACACTTGTTGTTTGTGCCATGGACGTTAATAACGAAACTGGAATTATTCAGTGTGCGTTGCGAGAGCTTAAAACGCTTGCAAACAATCAGGGAACTTTTTTACATGTTGATGCGGCTCAAGGATTTGCACGTGGCTGTTTTCCGTCTGCAAATTCACCCTTCGATTCGGCAGTTATTTCTTCTGCAAAAATATATGGTCCTAAAGGTGCAGCGGCACTCATTATTAAAAAGTCTTCGCCTCGCATGCGCATCGAAGCTCAACTGACTGGCGGCGGCCAGGAGTCTAATTTTCGATCTGGCACTCCTAATATTCCAGCTATTATAGGCTTTGCCATTGCCGCAGAAATGCAAATAGCACAAGCAACGCAGCGCAAAAATTGGCTCGAAACTCTAGAAAAAGAATTTTTGCAAGAACTGGAAAAACTCACTTCTTTTCATTTGCATGGAAAAAATCAATCCAAGGCTCCTGGCCTTTTAATGCTTACTTTTCCATCGGTAAACGCGATGAAACTCATAGAAGAAACCAAAAATGTTTGCATGAGCACCGGCAGTGCGTGTCGTACATTACAAGCTACAGCCAGTCATGTACTTTCGGCCATGGGCATTGAACTCGGCGAAGCATTGGCATCTGTTAGAATTTCATTTGGATTGTCCAATACTCTTGAAGAAGCCCGCATAGCAGCAAAACGCATTGCGGCAGCCGCCCTGAGAGTGAAAAATATTTCCGCCACGTTACCTTAATATTTCATTTTTCTTATCATCTCTATTTTTGTATGATTATGCATCTCGCATTGGCATAAGGGGCAAATTATGGACTTAGAAGTCCTTATTGTAGGCGGCGGAATTCACGGAGTGGGCCTTTTGCACGACTTAGCCACCAGGCGTATTCCGGGCGTGCATTTGGTAGAATCAAAAGTGCTTGCAAGCGGAACATCTAGTCGTAGTACAAAAATGGTTCATGGAGGCCTGCGTTACCTTGAACATGTGGGCCAATGGGGATTGGTGCGAGAATCTCTTCAAGAACGAGGAATTTTATTGCGTGTTTTACGCGGTATTGTTCAGCCATTGCCAGTTATATTGCCTATTTTTCCGCAAGGTCGACCTGCCTGGATGCTCCGAGCCGGCCTATTTCTCTACGATTCTTTTGCCGGAGATGGCGGCCTACCGCCTGCTCGCGCCCTATCAATTGCTGAAATAGAATCATTTTCTCCTTATTTTAAAAGAGAACAGGCACAAGTGAAAAGTGCCTTTATGTATTACGATGCGCAAATGGTTGACGATGCAATAGTTCGCATTGCTGCACACGCAGCACAAAAACTCGGGGCAACTTTTTCTGAAAATACAACTGTAAAAAAAGTAGTTCAAAAACCCGGTGGCGGCTTTAAAGTTACTTTATTGAGCGCGCAAACAGGCGAGCAAGAAGTCTCGTGTCGTTACCTTATCAATGCCGCTGGGGCCTGGTGCAACGCCAATTTAATTCAATGGGGATTTGTTCCTCAATATTCTTGTTTGCTCAATTTGGGTTCGCACCTTATTTTTCCTGCTCAAGCAGTTTCAAGCAAAACTTCGGAATGCGCAGCTATGGCGTTTCAAAATACCGATGGTCGCATCGTGTTTTTTATTCCCTGGCAAGGGCGTTGGATTTTGGGAACAACTGAAAGTATATTACCTGGAGGCGAACCAAGGGCACTCAAAATGCCAGAATCAGATCGCAATTATCTTTATAAAATTGCGCAAGAATTCTTAAATTTAAAGCCTTATTCTACAGACCAAGTTGAAGAGTATTGTGGCGTTCGAACCATGCCATTAAATACTCCCACTAACGTAACAAAGCTTCAAGATGATTGGATTGCAGAGCCTTTTTCATCTCCATTTTATGTTCGCGAAATGAGCGCAAATATTTCGGCTTTATCGAGAGAAACAATTGTCGACGAAAGCGTCGAGGGTTTATTTTCAATTTATGGTGGCAAATATACTAGCTACCGCTCCCAAAGTGAAAAATTAGGATCTCTCATTTCGCGCAGACTTGGCAAAGGTTCCACTTGTGGTACTCAAGATTCTCACAATTGGTTTTTAACCGAACTTTTAGCAGAGAACCCAGATATTTTTATTTCCTCGCCAGAGGTCAGAAAGCTTTAAATGAATCAGTCTGGGGTCTTTTATGCTTTAGCAGCATATGTTTCATGGGGTTTTTTTCCACTTTTTTGGAAGTTACTTTATTCAGTGCCTCCACTTGAAGTTTTGGCACATCGTATTGTTTGGTCTTTTTTATTTTTAATATTGCTTACTTTTATTGCCGGACACAAAAAATCGCTTGTCTCAAACATTAAAAGTAAAAAATCAATACTAATTTATTCTCTTTCTGCGGTTTTGATATCCACAAATTGGTATATTTATATCGTCGCTGTAAATTCGGGACATGTGCTAGAAGGAAGCCTGGGTTACTTTATAAATCCACTCATAAACGTGGCGCTTGGTGCTGTTTTTCTGAAAGAAAAACTACGAAAAATGCAATGGGCGTCCGTTGCACTTGCTGCTGCGGGAGTTTTGTATCTTACTTTTCATTCTGGCAAAATTCCATGGTTTGCTCTTTCTCTCGCATGCACTTTTGGCACCTACGGACTGGTGCGCAAACTTGCACCTGCACCATCTTTAGTGGGCTCTACCATTGAGGCGGGTTTAGTGTTGCCCTTCGCATTTCTGTTTCTGTGCTCCAAAACTTACGTTGACCCGCAATCCCCCGCATTCACCTCCCCAAATATTCTTTTGCTTCTCATTATAGGTGGCGCCATCACGGCCTTACCCTTGGTTTGGTTTTCTGAAGCTTCAAAACGCATGCCATTATCAATACTAGGTTTTTTTCAATACATCGCGCCCTCGCTGCAATTCGTTTCGGCGGTTCTCATTTTTAATGAACCTTTTCTGTTTGCACAAAAGGTAACATTTACAGTTATTTGGGCCGCTTTGACCCTTTTTGCAGCCGATGCCTACAATACTTTTTGTCGACAAGTCCCCATGACTTGAGTTACATTTAATAGACTCTTTTTTAGGCAGTTTTTGGGTTTGGAGGCCCGGTTTCAATGACTACTCAAGCCATCAGCGCACGCGAATTACAAAAGTCCATTGCAGATTTGCACACAGTTTCGCCTTGGCCAGGCCTCCTACGTGCACTCATCCACGTCGTAAGTGTAGGCATTTTTGCCGCATTTGCGTGGAACTCGGCAAGTACTGCTGGCTTTTTATTGTGGACATTTTTTACCGCCTTAGCCTATGGCACCATGATGATCACAACTCACGATGCCATTCATCATACATTTACAGGCCTAGCTTGGTTTGACGAACTTTTTCCAAGACTCATTTCATTTCCTGTTTTTTGGTTTCATGGTCTCTATAGTGAGATTCACAAACTTCATCACAAAATGAATGGCACGGACGTCAACGACCCCGAACGAGTTCAATGGACTCAAGAAGAATACGACAGCGCAGGCACTGTGCGAAAATGGTATGCGCGCAATCAAATCCTCATTCGCATGTTTGTATTTGGCGGATTCGGAATGATGTTCGACACCATTCAACACGCAATGCGCTTTTATAAAAAGTCTAAAGGCATTCGCTTTCAATTCATGCTCGATTTCGCACTAGTTTTTGGAGTTAACGGACTCATTCTTTTAGTATTAAGCCAATACAATTTAGCATTAAAATATATTATATTTTATATTCTTATTGAGCGCATTTCTGGCATAATTATGCAATTCCGTGCTCAAATCGAACATTACGGACTTTGGGGCAAACATTCACATTATTTCGAAACTCAACTTATGAATTGCCGCAATATTGGAACAAATTCCTTTATCAGCTGGTATTTTAACCACCTCAATTTCCACTCTGTCCACCATGCATTCCCAACTGTGCCTTTCTACAATTTAGAAAAAGCGCATTACCGTTTAAAACGAGTAGTTGAAGATTCAGACCGCACTTTAGTAGAGTCAAAATCGTATTTGGCGACAATGGCAAAACTCATTGCAAATCCAGTCTTTATACAAACTCAGCCCCCTTCAAACTAATTTAAATTAGTTTGAAGGGTTTAGATTTTTAGAAATAAAAAATTTAATAGAATTAAAAGTCTAAACTTGCGCTAGAAGATTCAGATTCCCACAATGTTAATTGCGACAATTGAACACCAAAAACTTCTATAGGTTTTTGGATTTTATTTTGTATCCAAAGCAAAATCACTTCACTTGTAGGTGCTTCGTCTACAATGACATGCTTTAAATTTTGATTTTCAGCAAAAAATCGCATCATAATTTCGTCGTCTTTAGCCAACATAAAAGCATGATCTAGTTTTTCAACGATTGCAATGTTCACAAATTTTTTAATATCTCCAAAATCTACAACCAATCCCGTGGCTGCACAAACCTCGCCACGCACTTCGACGCGCAATTTAAACCGATGCCCGTGTAAATTGACATCGTGCGCATGCCCCACAATGCGATGGCCCATATTCCACTCGAACATTTTTGCAAGCTTCAAGTTCAACTCCCATTTTATTGGAATGCAAAGTTCAATCAGTGTATCCGTAAAATTAAATTTTAGGGAAGATATTCGCGGGTGATGTTTCGGACTCCATTTTGGCTCACTAATAAATTGTCTTCAATTCTTATTCCGCCCATCGGCATTAATTCTGAAATTAATTTCCAGTTGTAATTTTCAGAAAATTCCAACGATTTTCTCTTATTTAAAAGAATATCAATAAAATAAATACCGGGCTCAATAGTGAAATAATTTCCGGTGTCGTATTTACGAATGGACCTTAATTTAGGTGCTCTTGGGTCGAGTGGCGATTTATCGCCTTTTTCATTCATTTGATATCCGCCCACATCATGCACATGAATTCCAAGCAGATGCCCAACACCGTGGGGATAAAAATCGAGGGTCAATTTATTTTCAATAATGGCATCGAGGCTCACTCCTTGAATTACATCGTGATCCATCAAAATACGAGCTACGTCGGTGTGAGATTGCAAATGCAAGTCGAGGTTTGAAAGCCCAGGTTTGACCATTTCACAAAGGTTAAGTTGCGCTATATTCAAGTCGTGGAGCATAGATTTAAACACAGGATGTGCTTTCTCGGAGACGTAGGTTCGAGAAATATCACTGGCAAAACCATTTGTTTGAGCACCTGCATCAATTAAAAATGATTTTCCATTTTTCTCTCTTTTATTTCGTCCATGATAATGCAAAATTGCGCCGTTTTGATTCAAACAAATAATGGCTTCATAAGGTAATTCTTTTTCTAGAGCTTCAACGGCATTGAGATATTCTTTATAAATTTCAAATTCACTGCACCCATTTAAAAAAGCGGTTTTTGCCGCAACATGTCCTCTTGCAGCAATGGCTGTAGCCTGCACTGAGGACTCAATTTCAAAATTTGACTTCATAGACCGCTGCCAATTCAGTCTATTTAATAAATCTGCAGATAGAGGCAATAAGCCCATTTCGAGGGCTGTGTGCTGAGTTGGTCCGTGCAATTGAAATCCAGCACAATTATCTTGCAAATATTTCCAGATTTCTTCTGGTACAGAACAGACTCGTAAGTCCAATGCTTCAGCCCAAAATTCTTCACCAGAAAAAGATTGAGTTTGATGCCAATAATCTTGCGGAACATAAGCTAAAACAAGAGGTTTTTTACCCTTTTCAATCACTATCATATTCTGTGGTGAAGCCAACGGACACCAGTGCAAAAAATGATGATTTGCTTTAAACGTAAGAGTCATGTCGTCTTCGAATCGATAAATATCGACACCTGCAGAAATCACCAGGCCTTTGACATCAAGTTCTTCTAAAAATCGAGACGCAGAGGTCTGTAATATTTGAATGTGTTCGGTAAAAAGACTTTTCATATTTATTTTTTTGGATGTCATGATTCTAATTCCCTCTAAGAAAAAATAGAATCTATTGCGAAATGAGCAATTCGTCCACTTTCTTTCCACTCAAATTACAAATTTTCTAACATATCTAGCACGCGATTGAGAATAAGTTCTCCTATTCCATCACCATAAAGTGTAGAACAACTTTCGAGTGTTTTTTCTTCATAATGTCCTGCATCCACAACATACCCGAGGTAGTCATTAGCGAGAGAAATAATGCGAACCGTACTGTATTTTGGATATTTTTCTCTAATTTTTCGTTCGAATTCTTCCTGAACCGGCATAACAGCTTCGCCAGGGAAAAGAATAAAAAGAGTATTGCCAATAGAAAAGAGCCCTATTTTTGTATTGCGAGCCATTTGATCGAGTATTTTAGCGGCCACTAAATTATCTATACCTTCAAGCTGACAGGCCTTTAAATTAGGTTTTGGAGCAGGCAAATCTAAAATATTTTGGGCATATTTGAAATCTTTGATTTGCTGCAATTCTTGCTTTCCCAATTCCAAAAAAGAACTTGCAAACTGGGAAGAGTACGTTTCAATATTTTGTGCATTTTGCGAATCGGCGTTTCCTACAGCTCCATTAAAAAAAGTACATTCACGCTGCCCGCGAATGTGCGAAATCGCTTTTTCTAGATGCCCCGGAATATCAGACGATAAAGTTCGGCTTGTTTGACTGTACCAGGTGGGATGCACCGCATAAATAAAGAAACATCCTATATCATTTTCTTGTTCTTTTGAATTGTAAAACTCTAACGATAGCATTCTACTGTCTACGGCCATTCCCGGAAAACGCGTCCGATTAAATTCGGATAAATTACCTTGTTTTTGAGAAACGAATTCAATTTTCTTCAAACTGCTCCTTGCTTGCGCATAAGAGTCTATGATTTTCGATTCAAAATAATTCCAATACTCCGCCACAAATCGATCGCAGGCAAAGGCACCCCAAAATGGATTTTCCGACAATCCAGATGGTCCAGAATGAGTATGAGTCGCAATAATATTCACGTTCGAAGTCGTAAGTTTGTCGTCCGGAAAACGTCGGTCGAGTGCTGCAACTATTTTTTGTGTTGCATCTGCACTCACTGCAACAAGATCAAGATTTATGAGCGAAAAATAGGAATCTTGCCCCGAAGCATCCTCCCCCTTCCACAACAAAACCTTAGCTCTAGGAGGCAAATCAACTGCTAAATATGGCAAACAATAGGTAAAAAAACCACCAATATTAGAAAAATTTGGCGGAATCACTCTTCGCGCCGCACCACCAAATCCGGCCAAACTCGAAGGTTGAGAAGGCTCAATTGACGAGAATGTTTGTGAAAAATAAAATGGGGGCTTTAATTCCCCTTTGACAGGCACGGAATGGGCCGGAAAATACAACTTATTTTCTACTTCTACAGACTGAAATGTTTCCTGTGCTCTCTCGACACGACAAGAAAAAATGGCAATGAAGACCAGAATTAATAAAGGAAAAAGAGTTTTTTTTAAAAGCTTCACATATCTTTTTATTGGTGTTACATGAAATATAAATTGATGCAGCCGACCGAACCGCATTTTAAATCCCCTCATGCACAGAAGTTTATTCATTCATAATATTCAATTTATTTGAATTGCAGCTGGGCAGAGTCAGCCTCTATTGCATTGCCACAGGCAAGTTTGTTCAACCTATGAATTTTCGTATACAGCGGTCCAGAGGTCTGCTATGAGTGGCGCGACATCTCAGGTTCTTGGCATTTGCAATGCCTAAAATTTGCAATAACTTCATTAAATTAAAAGAGTTCACATGACACTTGATAAAAAATCTAAAACCATAGCTCAACCAAAAGAAGCTGTAAAACAGAAAATGGGCATTAAAACTAAAACTGATGCAAAGCCTAAAACTGACACAAAGCTCAAAACCGATGCAAAGCCCAAAACCGATTCAAAGCCCAAAACTGACACAAAGCCCAAAGTAAAAGCCAAACCAAAGCCAAAATTAGCCGCAAAACCGAATACTGCAGCAAAAGCACCGCCACCAGCAAATTCATTCGTAACGAATGTGGCAACTCAGTACGTTGTCCATGTGGCTCCGGATTTTTTTGAACACTGGAAAAAATCGGCCTCTTCCCTTGGAATGACAACATCCAAAGTGTTGCATGAAAATTTTTTATTGTGCAATTTCGACCCAAAACAGTCGTCGGTTGAATCTGCAGCACTTTTTTTATGCCGCTTTATTTTTCCAGTTCATCATATGTGGCCTGTAAAAGTTTCATCTGAAGATTTTATTGAACGCGCAAGTCAGGGAATTTTAAAAGCGTTTTCTGCATCTTATTTTCAAAATATTCAAATTTTTTCACCCATGGTTGGCCTGCAATCTCTTTGCAAAAACCTAAGAGGTCGCATTTTGCAACTTGCCGAACCTACGTTGGTAAAATCCTCCAAAGGTCAGTTTTCCAACTGGCGCCAAGATCCCTTTAAAGCACCTACAAATGCAGGTTCTTTGTACATTTGTATCACATCTAATTGTGTGTATGCAGGAGTTTCCACTCCTCGTTTTTCGGGCTCTTACTATGCCGGCGGCAGGCGCTTCCTAAAAACTTCAAATGAAGATTCTATCAGCCGTGCAAGCGCTAAAATTGTTGAGGCCATTGAGCATCTCGACCTCATTGGATGCAATTCTAGCGGACTGATGAGTTGGCTTGAACTAGGCGCTTCTCCTGGCGGCATGACTCGCGAACTCCTGTCACGCGACAAAAATGTTGTTGCCGTAGACAGAGCACACTTAAGCCATGAGCTCCAAAATTTGCCCAGACTTAAATTTGTACAGTGCGACGCAAGGCAATATTCAAGCCATCAAACGTTTGATGCAATATTGTGCGATATGAATGGCGATGCCTTAACTTCTGCACAAACGACATCAAATTTATCTAAGAATTTAAAATCAACTGGAATCATCATTTTTACTCTTAAAATTGCTGATGCAGGCGAGCTTCAATACTTATTAAAACACGTATTAGATTCATTCGAAAATAAAAACTTAAAGTGTTTTTCCATTAAACACCTCTTTCATAACAGGCAAGAAGTCACTTTGTTTTTTAGAAAATAAAAAACTGACTCTAAATTTACCAGCGCAACCCTACATTTATCTCCGGATATGGTAGTGCTATGCGAATGGCATCGAAAAGCACAATTGCATAGCCAATTCCTCCACCAAAAAACCAAGGCGAAAGTTCAATTTTTGAATTTATGCTTATCATTTTTATTTGAAGAGCTGCGCTTTCCGATACCCCTCCCAATCTGCGCATTCCCAAAGGTAAAGTTTCTTGGTATTGAAATTTAATCGCCCAAGGGTTTACCTCGTCAAAATTCCGGATAAATCCAAATGTAAAGCTTGTCTGTAAAACATCGATCCACTTTAAAATTGAATATGGAGTTTGCCTTCCACTTGCGTACAAAAGTTGTGGTGCGTTAAATTCTAGCGGAATATACTTGTATTGAATGTTTCCAAACAATACCCGGCTTCGATTTTCTGGGCTCAAATTTAAGCTCTGTGTCAGGCCTAAAATAAGGCCAGGTCTGAGAGTATTTTTTAAATTTTTAGCTGGCCTAAGGGCTCCCTCAGGCATGGCGGAAAAGGTTAAATTGTGTTGTTTCCCCGTTTGCATTGTACAACTGAGACCCAATTGCAAAGCTGCAGTGAGTAAACCGGATTGATAAAACGAAAAAAGACATGGATATTCTGATGTGGCGTACACATACCTTAAAAGGTCTAATTCGGAATGTGGAGAGTCGATTACAGAGTCACTCGCCAGTGATACATCCTGTTCAGGATACATTGTGAGAAGCCGCTGAGGTTGAGCTCCCCAGGCTAATGCCTGAAACGAGCTGAAAAAAATAAAAATTGCAAATTTTACGAAAAAGAACTTGCAACATAGGAATTGCCGGAGTATTGGAAGGGCCTTGTTTTCACTCCTTGCCCCAGAGGGGCTCACATCCGTATGCGATCCATAAGGAGATCTGTTAATGCGTGAATATGAAACGATGATCATTGCTAAGCCTGAACTTCCCGAGGCAGAACTAAGTAAGTTAGTTGCCCGTATTGAAGGTATTATCGGCAATGAAGGCGGACAAATTATTAAAAAAGACACATGGGGTGTCAGAAAGCTTTCATACCCTATCAATAAAAGCACTCGCGGCCTTTATTTTGTGTATGACGTAGCAACTTCGCAAGAAAACGTGAAAGAGCTTGACCGCGTGTTAAAGCTTGATGAAAACGTATTGCGTTCGATGATCATCAAATTAGCTGACACAGTTAATGTAGAAGATCGTAAAATCGAATTGCAAAAACAAGCAGAAGCTGCTGCACTTCGTGCTGCTGAAGCTGCTCGTGAACGCGCAGACTCCGATTCCCTCGGCGCACGCCGCGGCGGTGGACGCAACGACGACGAATAATAAAATTCGATTTTTTTAGCACGTGTCTTTAAAACATACTCTGCTATAAATATAAGAAGAAATCTAAATTTTGATTTAATCTCGATTTAGGTTTCTTTTTTTGTCATTTTTTGCAATAACACTGCAGCAGAAGCGGACCACAACGGTTGTTTCAATCATCTTGCAGTCGATTCTCTCAAGCCACCGGGAGGCTTCATGTCTACTCCCCCTCCAACTCCAAGTCAGCGCAAAAAACCTCAAATGGGATTATTTGCATCGGGACTGATTATTGCAGTGAGTTTTACAGCAATGCTCATGCCATTGGCTCTCTTTCATCTTGCTCAAGTTGGCGCTGCAATGAAGGCGAAATCTGCATATATTTTGCTTTTTTGCGCCATTTTTTCGCTCCTTTTTTTGGGCTATTTAACTCAAACAAGCATTTTCCTTTTTGGCGGAATTACGGGCCTTATTTGGTCGCCAGCGGTTGTTACAGCGCTGCATTTTAGACTCAAAGGAAAAAGCCCGGTTATACCGTCTGTCTTGTTTTTTGCGCCAACTTTTTTACTCTGCGCCTCTTTACTAAGTCTTCCTATAAAACAAGATTTATCAAATTATTTAGACACTCGTAAAAACGAATATCTGCACTCACTCGACACGTTTGCAATGTCACCCCTGAGTCCCAGTATTAAAAGGGGCGAGTTCATGAGTCCCGAGCAAATCGCCAGCGAAAAAGCCTCTCTAGAGTCTGCCTTCACGCTTTTAAAATCTATGCCAGAATTCGATGTCATGTCTAAGGTTGCAGCTCAAGGGCCAGCAGGACGCCTTGGCTGGCTCGTGTTTGGAGAGGGATCTCGCCTCTTGATGTTTTGTATTTTAATTGCCCTAGGAAACATTATTTTCCTCGATTTCGGGGTCACCCAAATAGAACGACTCAAAAGCGTAGTTTTGTACGTCGCAGAGCACGCCTCTAGTTTCCCCAATGGCATGACCGCACAAATCCGCGGCTTGCCACTTTTAATGAGAACCTCAAATTCATCCCTTGTCACAAGCGCTCATCGCATACCTCAAACCCCGCCGGGCGGCTGGCGCGGTTTTTTGCTCATCCCAAAGTCTTGGGTCAATAAAGTGCTCCTCGGCGGGTTTTTATTTTCAATCGACGAAAAATCAGATGGCTGGCGCACGAGCCGTCTTCGCATGCCTTTTGTGTTAGTTATTTCTGCAGTTGCAATATTATTTGCGATAGCATTCTGGAAAGGACAAAGCGCAGAATCCTTGTTTGATTCACTCCCCCTGGCTCAAGGACTCGGATTTGCTCTAGTGTGTCTTTTTTCATTTACTATCGGAATAACCCTTATGGTACAAGGGTTATTAACATCTTATTTGCGCTTATCTCCGATTATTGTAATTAGTTTTTTGGTGGGTGCTTATTTGCTTGGTGGCATGGTGCCATCGGGTCCCTGGCTTTTGATGGCATTTTTCGGATCCGTAGGCTTGCTCGATTACGCCTACGATTTGCGTGGCCATCTTGCCAAAAAATCAAAAGCGGTGTAATGACGCTGCACGCTTTCGCCTTTTTGGCTTGCTCTTTTTTTGAATTCGTCCCCTGATATCCGTGAAGAGGTTTACTCATGCTCGTGTTATTGCAAAACAACGTATCTAACGTCGGACATATCGGCGATCTCGTTAAGGTCAAGCCCGGTTATGCTCGCAACTTTTTGTTCCCTCGTGGATTGGCTATTTTAGCCGACGAACGCAACAAAAAACGCCTCGAGCATCAATTGCGTGAAGCCGATGCGCGTAAGCAAAAGTCTTTGGCTTCTGCCAAAGAACTGGCTGCACAAATTTCTTCAGTTTCACTTACAATCCAAAAGCCTGTAGGCGAAGAAGACAAGATTTTCGGTACTGTAACGACTCAAGAATTGGCTGATGCATTCAAAGTGGAAGGTCACGAATTCGACCGCCGCAGCATCACTATTCTCGACGACATTAAGCGCGTTGGCGTTTACCGTGGATCTGTAAAACTTCACCCTGAAGTGGCATCAGAATTCAAAATTTGGGTTGTGGCTCAAGGTTAATTCTCAACACAGAGAGTTACTTTAAGAGCTGCAGCATTATTGCGAGGCTCTTAGTGTTAAACTTTTTTGCGTTGGCAAATTCCTTTGCATGTAAATCTAAAAAAATAAAACAGGGTTCTTTTGATTCAAAAGGACTCTGTTTTGTCGTGCTCCCAATTGTTTTGCAAACACTGGCTTGCACAAGCTCAGGCAATCAAGACAACAAATCTTTTTTGGCTGAGTTGGACGACAAAAAATCGGTTAATACTGAACATCCTTCAAGTGCACGATACATGCCTCTTGAAATAAAAGTGGGACAAAAATCTCACTATTTAATCAAAGGCCCCAACGAATCTACTTTGTCTTATGAATGGAGCGTCAAAAGCCACGGCGACATTCCTTTTAGTTTCTGGATTGAAGAAGTTATTGTTTCCGAAAAAGACCGTTCCGAGTGGAGAAGTCTCATTGTAATGGACGAAGCTCGTTCTGCAGTGTCTTCACTTAATTCCGAGAAATTTACGCCAGTTATTACTGATTACAACAGAGTTTCACGTGTGGTGACCAAACTCGGCAACGAAGCTTCATTTACAGAACAAAAGCTCACCGATGAAGCAATTCTTCCTGCACTTGGTTTACGCCTCTCGTGGTTTGCAAATGCACATTGGTCAAAAGCCATGAAAACCTCTGTAAGAGCTGGAAATTTCAAGTGTTTCAATGGGCAAGTTCAGCCAAGCTCAGGCCAAGAAGCACTCACTCTTAATGGTTGCTTTGATTCAGCCGTGCCCGGCAATGGACTTGTACAAGGAAAAGATTCCAAAGGTCGCAGCTGGGAACTCATTCAAATAAGCCAATAAGTAAAGATCATCTTTTTTTTGACGCATGCCCGCCTACAGTCCGAGCTTCACCTTCCGAAAAGAAGAGTATGAAGCACTTATATGACGCACAACAATTTCTGAAAAAAGGCGAAAGCCAGGCCGCAATGACGGTCCTAGAAAACTTGCTCGATTTAGCTCCCAGAAACCCAGAAGCGCTGCGACTCAAAGCAATCATTCTAGATTCCTGGGGCCGGTTCGACGAGTCTCTTGCGACTTTGCACAATCTGTCTCAAATGTCTGGCCTCACGCAGGAATGCGCGTCTGACATAGAACGCAGGGCATTTGAAGAAAAAGAAGCGGTTGTTTATTCAGAGCTCAGTTCTGAAGGCCGCTGGTATTTTGCATTTCCAGCAATTCAGGTCTGGATTTCTCTCTACGGATTTTTAGGGTGCGCTTTTTTCTTGTTACTTTCGCCCAATTTACTATCCCAAGGCAATGAACGATTTTCCGACCTCATGGCTGCTTTTTTCTTCTTTGTTGTAATGCCTTGGATCGGACTCATGATTGTCCATTTTACTGGAATTAAAAAAATATTAGTAGGAATAAATGGCGTTAAAATCTGCTCTCGCCTCAGCGAAATCAACCTCCGCTGGGACCAAATCAATGCTGCCGTGGTAGAGCACGACCCAGACATTCTAAAATCAAAGCTTTCACTTATTTTGTATTCAAAGGAATCGCCTAGCAAAATTCTTTATAAATTCGATGTCTCCAAAAAAGGCGCTGTTGTAAGAGCACGCAGGCATTTTGTACGCAGTATCCTCAATTATGTCGACATAGTTATTTATATTCCAGCATGGCAAGCATTGCCAATCAATGCTTTAGATCATAAAAATTCAGCAAATTTAGACAAGTCAGACAGCTTAAATCAAGACCTACCCAAATCAGCTTAAATTCTTTAAACAATCACTATATCAACAGAACTTGTGGTTTCTCATGATTTGTCATAAAGAACTTTAAAAATAACTGTTTCAAGACATACAAACTGTTTTATTTTGGGGTGCACAATGGATTCCCTCGACCAAGGATGTCGCGATCTCTCTCATTTTATGCTCGCAGCGGAATCTTCAGAAGAATTAACTCGTGTTTTAAGAGCACTTCTCACCCCCGGAGAAATTGAATCTATTGCACAAAGATTGTCAATTCTCGACGGTATTTCTACAGGCGTTGCACAGCGCGAAATCGCAGAAACTTTGCGCGTGGGTATTGCAACAGTGACTCGAGGCAGCAGAGTTTGGCAAGAAAATCGTGTATGTCTCGAGAAATATTTTCCACGTTCAGGCGCTCTTTTACCAACGGCAATGGGAATACAAAGCAATATATTTTAGTTAATTAGCTCACTATTCTGCAATAATTTTAGTTTCAATTCTATATAAGCCTGCGAAAACACAAACGGCCCCAAACATTCTCGATGATCATTTCCATAACTTCGCGCCGTCAAACCTACAATTGGTGGCGCTTGAACCCGCTTAAAAGCCCCCATTCCAACATAATTCCGCCACCATCGCTCTAAATCTTCGATAAATTCAGAATGGGTTTTGAAAAGGCCGTCAATTATACTTAATTCACATCCAATTTGAGCTGCTAGCGTCCCTTCATGGTATGATTTTAACACATCATAAGGAGTCCAGCGGTTCCATTTTTCGGTCCAAGTCTTAAAAAGCGCATCGTGATAGGGGTAACACAATGGATCACCTTTGTTTTGCATTACATCCTGATTTTCACTTAATTCAGCACTAGGTTTTACTTCAAAAATGGCGGCTGGAATAACTTCTGATTTAAAGATTTCGGTATTAAAATAACGAGATAGTGCATAGACATCCTCTTTCCACAAATCACCCAACGGGCATAAAAATCCGGCTAAATCGCCATATAGAGTTGAGTATCCTACGGTGGTTTCTGATTTATTTGCATTGCAGGCAAAGACGCCATTTAAACTTGCCGCCACGGCAGCTAAAATCCGCCCTCCCCTATCACGCGCCTGAATGTTCTCACAAACTAAAGTGTTTACATAAAGACTTCTTGAGGAATTTTCAAAAACAACGTTTTTGAGTTCTTTTTCGGTGGCGTGAATACTTTCAGAAATTGGTAGAATTGCATAGGCTATTCGCAAATTTTGTGCGAGTAATTGTGCCGCATTTTTTGTAAGTTGCGAATTGAATCGAGATGGCATATTTACTGCCGTTACCTTATCTCGCCCTAAAATATGGGTAAATAAAACCGCAGATAATGCAGAATCTATGCCTCCACTCAAACCAATAACAACATGATTAATTTTCCATTGCTTCAAAGTTTCTCTAAGAATGGCACACAAACCTAAATAAATTTGCTCAACTTTAGACAATTCTGGCAATTGAAAATGATTCGATAAAACTCCCAGCTGCAATTTGTTAGCATCGTTTTTAAAGATTTCCATCGTTAATAAATCGGAATTAAAAAAAGCGCCTTCTGCGATGCATTTTCCACATTCCGAAAACACAGAGCTGCGTCCGTCAAAACCAAAAATGGTCTTTGAATTATTTTGAACTCCCACACCATTAATATACAAAAAATACTTGGTGTATTTTTGCGCGTGATTACCAAAAACGCTAACTCTTTTTTCTAGTTTGCCCAAAGAAAAAGGAGAACAACTTAAGTTAACAAAAATGTCTGCGCCTTTTTGAGACAAAATATTGTATGGCGATAAACCATAATCTGCAGACCATCCGTCTTCACAAATCCCCACTCCAAAAGCGATATTTTCGTTTCCCATCGCAATACGGAGTGGTTCAACGTAAGAACTTAACAATTTATCATTTTCAACAGCCAACAATCGCAAATCAAAAAAGTAACGCGATTCCTCAAACTCTCGGTAATTTGGCAATAATATTTTAGGCCAAAACTCAAAATTTACAGCACTATTAAAAAGAAATTCACCTTGATGCGCACAATAAAATGCGTTGAACTTTCGAATGCGCCCATCGTTTCCAATTTTAGATTCATCTAACCCAACATTTCCAAAAACAACGAACATTTCTCCACTGGCATCGCGAATGCGTTCACCCTGCTGCAAACATTCCTGCAAAAAATCGTGGCGCTCCCAGGCATCACCCACAAGATATCCAGAGATGCACAATTCTGGAAAAAAAAGGACTTGCACACCTTGAAACCGTGCTACCTCCATGGCATTTAGCATCGCGCAGGCGTTGGCTTGCGTGTCTTGGGCGACAATGTCAATCTGGGCCAAAGCAATTTTCATTTTACGAAGCCTCTACCGGTTTTTTAAATACTGTTTATAGCGATTTTTAATTTCCAGGAGTAGCCAGTGAAAGAAACTCAAGTTGTGACTCGCTCCATTGAACTTCGCAGTATATTAAATGAAATTCAAGGTAACGGACAAACAGTTGGATTTGTTCCCACTATGGGCGCACTTCATGCGGGGCATGCGTCACTCCTTTCAAAATCAATATCAGAAAACTCTTGTACGGTCTTGTCAGTATTCGTCAACCCCAAACAATTCGGCCCCCGCGAAGATTTTTCACGCTACCCCCGCACTTTTTCAAATGATCTCAAAATGGCGCAAGAGTTAGGCGTCGATATTCTATATGCGCCAACCGCAGAAGAAATATACCCTCAAAATTTTCAAACAAATATTTCCGCAGGCGAAATGGGTACTGTGCTCTGCGGAACACACAGACCTGGTCATTTCGACGGAGTGTGTACCGTTGTTACAGTTTTGTTGAATACAATAAATGCTCATAAAGCCTATTTTGGACTCAAAGATTATCAACAATTTTCTATTATATCTCGCATGTGCCAAGATCTAGTGCATCGCACTCAAATAATAGGGGTTCCAACTTTACGCGAAAAAGATGGCCTTGCAATGAGCAGTCGAAACCGGTTTTTAGATCCTAAACTGCGAGAAATTGCAGCCACAATTCCTCAAGCACTGGCAGCCGCTGCCAAATTATACATTGATGGCGAAAAAAATTGTGAAAAAATAACGTCATTTTGTCGCAAAGTATTTGAAGAAAAACAGCTCGAAACCCAATATCTGGAAATCAGAAAGTGCTGTAACCTGACACTGTGCGAAGGCCTCAATTCCAATGATGGCGTTTTAGCAATAGCGCTTATTTTAACGTCTGAAGCAGGAATTGCAACAAGACTTATTGACAATATTATATTATCAGAAGAACCTTTATACTTACAAAATCTAAAATCACTTCTACTACAAGCTGAGCAAGTTTTGTAAGAACAGAGGAATTTTGAACAGCGTGTTTTCAGCCGCATTCTATCGTGTTAAACTTAACACTCCGATTTTCCAACTGAGGGATTCATGTATACATTTTTAGGTCTGCACTTTTCACGTTGGCAATGGTTTCTTTGGCCTCTCCGCTATTTTATTCGCACGACCCTCAAACCCGAAGGGTTAGATGCTTCAAAATTTGCAGAATTAGCGGCGGGCAAAGATGTTATTTTTATACTTCCCCGAATGTATGTCCTAGACGCAATGGTTCTCAATATTGTTTTACGAAAACTGAAAATTTCAAAAATCAGAACCGAAGCAATTCCCAATCGTTTTCGTCGCACTTCGTTATTAGGGATTCGATCTCGCCCTTCTCTTTTTGCCTCCGAAAACAGACTCGATAAATTCAGCCGTGCCCTAGCTGCAATTTTGCAATCAGACAAGCGCATGAAAACAAACGGGCTCGCAATATTTCCTGTGAATATTTTTTACAGTCGTGGAGCAGAACGCAACGAGCGAAATTTTATTTTAAAAGGATTATTTCCCGACGACGGCAACGCCAATGCCCTTCAAAAAATCCTGTTACTTTTGGTACACAGCGGAAATATTCATGTCCATTTTGGAAAAGTATTAGACCTTTCACAAGAAATCACACCCGAAGGGCTCTCGGCTAAAGCTCTCGGACTCCTTCCGGATGAGCAACAGGAACGAGCTCAAAACGAAAGCCCTCATCAAACTCAAAGCGTATGGATGAATGCAGCTGAAGATAAGGTAACACACCTTCCAGAGTACGGATTTGCACGGCGTATTCGCCGCTATTTGCTCATAGAATTCAATCGTGAACGCACAGCTGCCCTGGGGCCAGAACTCTACGAATTCCAGACCATCGCAAATAGAATTCTTGAATCTAAAGAAACACAAAAACTCATCGATTCCAGTGGCGAATCGCGTGCAAAAACTATTAAAAAAGCAGTATTTTATCTTGAAGAAATCGCTGCAAAATACAATTACACTACAATCCGTGCGCTTGAAAAACTTTTCGACTTTGTTTGGACGCGCATATTTAAAGGCGTTCGTGTCCGCAATTTTGAAGGCGTTTCTGAAATTGCAAAGTCGGGCCAAATAGTGTGGATGCCATGCCACCGCAGCCACCTCGACTACATGTTACTTTCTTACGTTTTATTCAAAAAAGGATTAGTCACACCTCATATTGCCGGTGGATTAAACTTAAATTTTTGGCCTGCAGGCCCTATTATTCGCAGAGCTGGAACATTTTTCTTGCGCCGCAGTTTTTCTGGAAACAGACTTTATGCTCATATATTTTCGCAATATTGGAACTTTTTGATGCATAATAGTTTTCCGCTTGAATTTTTTCACGAAGGTGGTCGTTCTCGCATTGGCAAACTACTCACCCCAAAATATGGTCTAACTTCGTTCTGCGTCACCAGTATTTTGCAGCGCAAAGCAAAAAACACTTTCATTATTCCCGTGTATTTTGGATACGATAAAGTGATGGAAGACGACTCCTATGCACTTGAATTATCTGGGGCAAAAAAACAAAAAGAAAGCATTTGGCAACTCATAAAATCGTTTCGTTATTTTTTCTCAAATTACGGGCACGTCGATGTTTCTTTCGGTGCCCCCATTCATTTTGGCGATTTTTGGAAAAGTTTTTTTGAAAAACCAGTGCGCTATGGCGAAGGTGTGGCCTCTAGCGCGCTCTCTCCACTTTCTTGGGACATGGATGCCCTGCCCGAAGACGTAGATGCCAGAGATCCTCGTGTACAAACCTTTGTGAGAGGCTTGGCTCGTCGCGTCAATCAGGGAATTAATGCCGCTGCAACAGCATCAGGAAGCGCGCTTTTGGCAGCTGCTCTTTTAACGCTAGAAACTGCAATCCCATTAAATCAATTGGCTAAACGTGTTTCTTTATTAAACCGTCTTTACAATCGAACTGGCCAGCTTTTAGGTTGGTCCACAGCCACTTCATTAGGCGACGACACCACAGCTTTTTTACTCGACTCAGTAGATAATTCTGAAAATAAATCCATTCATTCCGATGTTTCTGTGCGCTCCATGCCCTGGAAACAAACCACTCCCATCGAAAAAATCATTGAAGAAGTCATTCAGTCAGGCTTTAACTGGTCATTTATAGTACCGAGTCCTGGTGCTGAAAATGACGCAAGCCCTAATCGTCTCATTGTGCGAAATCCTCAAAAAGAAATTAATTTGTGGTGGTACCGCGGCACAATATTTCACGTATTAGCTATGTCTGGCTTGGTGGCTGCTATTTGCCTCGATTTACGCCCCGAAGACCTCAGCATTGCGCGCATAGAAGCCCGCCTTAGTGCTTTGCGCGTTGTGTGGGAAGACGAATTATTTTGGCCCGATTCAACATCTTCTGGGGCAATTGTAATAGCAGCGCTCACTGCATTTGAAGAACTTGGATTCTGCAAAATAATGAACGATACCTATGTTAGCCTTGACCCAAAGCCAGAAAATCTCGAAATACTGCGCGAATTATCTCTTATAGTAAAGCCAGAGCAAGAAATATACCGGCTTCAATTGGCGACTGCTATTGTTTTGATGGAACAAAAAGGAAAATTCACACGCGAAGAACTCATTCGCAGAGCAACACAAGCACACCGCACAGCATTTTTACGCGGCGAAGCCTCGACTCATGCAAATCTTTCACAGGTATTTGGCTCTAGAACTTTCGAAGCGTTATACAAGTCTGGAATATTTATTCCTCAAGACAAACAAACTTTGTCTGTCGCTTTCACTGAATTGGTTTCAATTTCTGATTTCTTTGCGTTCCAAAGCTGGAAACATTTTGTATCTTAAAAACTGATTTTGCGTCTTAAAAATTAAGGCTCAGAGCCAATCCAGCAGTGAACAAAATTCTTTTAGTAGGCCACATTACTAACAATGCTTTTTGCTCTGGTTTTATTTGTGGCGCATTAAGAAGTGCTGCATAGCTTGGAGGAATGCGGAAACACAATTCTCCTGCATCACCAAAGCAGCGTCCAACGTCAGCTTGTAAATTAAGATTTTGCAAAAAATTCCAACTTCCAGTAACTCTGGCCACGCTGGTATTGTCGCTTAAATTAGAAATACCATTTAAAATAAATGTCGTTTTATTCCACGAACCAGGATTAGAAATTCGGACATAGGCACCCACGTAATTCCGACCAGAATACAAATATTGAGTCTGATTTGTAACAAGTGAATACATTTCAAGATCGCGCTCTAAATATCCCGCCTGATTGTAAAGAGTCTCAACGCCTATATTTAAGTTATCGTCGTCGTTGTATTTTATGGTCGATTCAAACCCCAATAATGCCGTTGTTTTCCAGCTATTTTTATTTTCCTTGCCAGTTGGCAAAGTTCCTGCAATGGGGTCGATTTTGCCACTATAAACAAGACTCGACGAACGAGAGCTCGTAGCTGACTCAATATGCATATCAATGGGGCCCACAGCACCACTGTAGTCGACGCCAAAATGAATGGGAGCCTTGCTTCGCGCCTGCACAGACAATGCCAATTCACCATTGCCAATAACCGACCATTCGCCTCGCGCTGCAATACCCATATCCTGATTGCGTTTCATGCGATCAAATTGCAATACCAAATAATAATTATTGCCATTTTTCTCTTGCGGAATATGAATTTTAATTAAATCCTGGCCCAGCCGATTGTCAAAAATTGCAAAGGGATCTTTTTGAAGCGGGGCAGTGAAATCTGTTGGATTCCAAAATCTACCACTACCCCATTTCAAATGCTGCCTGCCAAAAGTAAAAAATACGCCATTGTCAATGTCCGATTTCACCCATAATTCATCTAGAGAAGTAACTACTGAAGAAGAAGATTCAGACGATTTTTCTTGCGTGTTTCTATCGGATTTATTTGAACTTTCAGAAAGTCTGAATCTTAAAAAACTTCGCAAATTTTTATTGGGTCGGGTGTCAAAATAAATATCGGCTTGTTTTTGATTCGTCGCAGATCCCTCGTAAAATATCTGATTTTCAAGCAAACTAGTGCCCAAAGAATATTGTAATCTCCCTCCAATTTGCATAGAATCGGAAAGAGAAGTTGAAGCTTGCGTTGAAGCGGGTGCCGCAGCAGATTCAGTACTTTTAGATTCTGGTTGGGCACCAAACAAATCTGCTTCTCTGTCTAGTTGGGCCAAAAGTAAGTGAAATAAAAAAAACATATCAACACACCTTTATTCAGCGACTTTGTTTTTCAAGCCAAGCTTTTGTGAATATATTTTCTTCTAGAGGATCTAGTTTGACTTCACGCAACACTACCGTTGTTGAATTTCCTTTTTCTATTTCGTCAAAAACTCTAATTTCTTTGGGCACAAAAACATCTGCGTTCTTAGATTTACTAAACATTTTTTCCCAAGATGGGTAGTAGCTTGTGCGCATAAGCTTTGTAGAAAGCGCAAATTCTTGTCTCTTTAAAATATTTTTAGAGTCTACGTCAATCCATAATTCCACAACAGGGCTTGCAACATCTATGCCTGCTTTAACGCTTAACTTTAAATGGTGGACTTTAAATTTGCCCAATGATTCATCGCTAATCCATTTAGCATCGTATTCCGTTGCCAGGCGAGATTCATCGAAATCGTCTCGCCTGCTATTTGTGCCGCCAATACTAGCCCGCTCTGTTTGCCTATCCCATTTGCCAAGAGCGGGTTCATACAGAAAAAGATTTTTATCTACTCTCAAATACCCTTTACCTGCTTCAGCTTTGGGTTTAGTAAATAAAATCATCCATTTTTGATCTGCATCCCGACGGTACACTCTTGCTTCAAATGCTTTGCTAATTCCATTTTTTTCTTTTTGATCGATAAAAACAAGCGAAGAATAATCACCCTGATTCCGTTGCTTTGAATCGACCAATGAAAGAAGTTCTTGCGTTTCTTTTTCGGATAACGCCCAGACGTTAGGCATTTGAGTAAGTGCAAATATAAATACAAAAATTTTAATTTTCACAAAAAACCTCGAATAAAATTCAGATTAAAAAACTCAAAGAAATTAAAAAAAAATATTTTTTATTTGGTCTGCATCAAAGCTTCCACTGGTCTTAATTTAGCAGCTTTTAATGCAGGGTAAAGCGAAGCTAAACCTGTGATAAACGAAAACACAATCAATGTCTGAATAATCTGAGCAAAATGCACGTTTATAGAAATCGTATTTGACATTAAAAACAGTCGAATACCATCTGAAGTGATAGGCAATTTAAGAGAATTTAAAAACATGAGGGCACCCGAGGCAAAAAATGCTCCAAATGCCGATGCAAAAAAACCCAATAAAATAGATTCAAACATAAATACTCTCACAATAAATCCTTTGTGAGCACCCATGGCACGCAGCGTTCCAATTTCTTTAGTACGTTCACGCACACTCATCCACATTGCATTCATGAGTCCGCCTGCAATAATGAGGCCCAATATGCCCACTACAAAAAACGACACAAAATCAAGCGCTGTAGTGACCCACATTACAAAAGAAATCTCGTCGCTCCATACAGTCAAATCAATCTTTTGACCCAACCAATCTTCAGCCATCACTTTTTCAAATTTTACAAAAAATGGCTTAGGATCATGATCCATCATTTCATATTTTGCGTCTTTAAAATCTTTATACAGGCGCTCCATTACTTTTTGCGAATCGAGATGTGACTTCAAATAAATCATGACAACGCCTGTTACATTATCGCCGTTGCGGTTGAGTTCGGTTACAGTTTTGCGCAGAACAAAAACTCCAAAATTACTCATAAATCCGATGTCTGAGGCAATTGCAGCAACGCGCAAATCTACAGTATTCGATTGCCCGCCAGTGGCTTCAGTTACTAAAGTAACAGTGTCTCCAACACCGACTTCTAGTTTTTTCGCTTGTCCTGCAAACAATAGAATTGTATTTTCCTGTTTTAAATCGTTAAAATCGCCCTTTGTTTCCGATTTGCCATCTTTAATATATTCACTTTGTGACGCCAATCGCAACGAATCAAAAAACCGTTTTTCGTTGTCAAAAATAATTCCATTAATTCCAGCATTGATAGAAGAAGTAGGACTAATAACCCGCCCCCAACTCCTACCTCTGTCTATGACACTTACGGCCTCGGGCACTTTTTGTTTTACAAACTCAAGCACTCCTTGCCTATCGGATAAAATGGGTGAAGCGGCTTTTCGTCGCGCTTTAAAAAAACCACCGACGTTTATGTGACCCGCAGAAAGTGTGGTTGCGGACTCAACCATTCTTTCGCCCACAGAGTTAGACACAGCCCGCAGAACCAAAAAAAGCATTGCCACAAGCGATATAGCCAAAGCCAATAATAAAGTCCGCCGACGCGCTTGAACTAAATTTCGAGCCGCGATTTCAAGAGCAGAAAACATACATTTACTCCTTTTCCTGCATAGCTTCAGCCGGATTTATTTGAGCAGCATGACGCGCTGCATAAAAAGAAGTCACAGTTGCTATCAAAGTAACAACAATGGGTGCCATAATTAATACACTCAAATGAATCTTGGGAAACAATCGAGGCCCCGAAAATAAAAATGCCAAAATATCGTTACCAGCAGGGATTCCCAATCTATTTAAAACACTTAAAAAACCAAAAGCAAACAAGGCACCCACCACTGCGCCCAGCAATCCGGTCACTGCAGTTTCGGCAAGAAACAAGTTTAGCACCAAGCGCTTTTGCGCACCAATTGCACGCATTGTTCCAATTTCTCGCGTGCGATTTAGAGTACCTATTATGATGGAATTATTTATTATGACCAATGCTACGACAAAAATAACAAACAGTGCAAAAATCAAAACACCTCTCACAATATTTACAAATTGACCTACAATTCCTGAAGCTTCTTGCCAATCAACAATTTTTAAGTCTAAATTATTTGCCTTAAATAAAACTTCTAGTTCTTTTTTTGTCTGCTTTAATTTTGAAAAATCTTTTAATTTAAGCGCGCCGTTTAATATTAATCCCTTTTGAACTTCAGGCAATTCGAACACATCGGAAAGGACAGGTTTTACCGATATTACTTCCGGAGCAACGGCAGTCGGAGAATTTTGAGAAAGAGACTGCGCTTCAATTGTAGCAGTGGCCCCAAACAATGCCGATTCTGCATCACTCGCATTTACTTCTTTAATTCCAGACTGCTCACGCATTCCATCCAGTTCTTTGCGAGAAGCATCGTTCATCTGGCCTAATAACTCGCGAAAGCTTACCAAGTCCATAATATTTGCGGCACCGGCAAGCTCAGAATCTTCCATGCCCGCAACGGAATAGACTCCATATATTTTGAGTGAAACACTTTTAACATAGCCACTACGCGTATAGC
Source organism: Pseudomonadota bacterium (assembly GCA_043747645.1). Taxonomy (GTDB): domain Bacteria; phylum Bdellovibrionota_B; class Oligoflexia; order Silvanigrellales; family Silvanigrellaceae; genus JAYTOT01. The sequence continues at coordinate 37,143 of JAYTOT010000221.1, forward strand.
TGCGCAAAGTAATTTTTTCCCCCGGAGACAATTCGTACAAGCGAATTAAAGGAGCTATATTTTCATAAAACCAGGTGTAGCGATCCGAAAAATTAGTATCATCTACTGTTAAAAATAATTTCAGCTGAGTTTTAAGTTTTGAAATAATATCTCTGTCAGCCTCTGCCGCCTTAAATCCCGAATCATTTAATGCTTGCGATAGTTTTACAGACTCATTGCGGTCGAGGTCACTTATAATTTGGCCACCTTGCCTCACAAGATCTGCGGCATTGCGAGAATTTTCCGGGTCACCTTTAATGGCCCCATTTGCCTTAGTTTTCGACTTATGAATGAGGTCGAATAATTTTGCAACGCGGCGCTTAAGTTGCGTTTCACGAACAGTTTTTGAAAGTACTATTCCTCTGCGACCTTCCGGTAACGCCTCGCCTTCTTCGATATGAATTTTAGTAAAATTTTTGCGATGGGCTCCAATATCCGTTCCTAAATAGAACAAATAAATCGGTAACTTTTCCCCTGAAATTGGAGCAATTTGAGTCTCTAAAAACTGAATTTTCTTTTCGTCATCTGCCTTGAGTTGCGCCAAAAACTCGGGGGCCAATGCGAGTTCCAAATTTTTCTTTTTTGTTTCAAGCTCAGATTTATTTGTGACAATTTTTTCTTGTTCGGCCAGCTCTAACTGCAACTGCTGCAACAAAAAACCAATCTGGTCTTTTCTATCTTTTATAAGCTCCGCATCACCCAATTTTAAGGCACTGCGCAAGGCATCAATAGAATCGTCCATTTCGTTACCACGACCCAACATTGCCATGTCTAATCCCATAGGAATAAATGCGTCTACATTTGAATTTTGGAGCACTAATTTTTGGACTGCAGAATAATCGGAAATGGAATCGAGTTCTGCACGTCCCATAAATGCATTGCCAAAGAGCGCTAGTTCGTCTTTTGCTTTGGCTGAATACACTTGCAAATGTCCTGCAATGCTCTCCGTAATACTCGACCGCATAGAACTTTCTACGTCGGTCAATAAACTGAGACCCACAATTGCTAAAAAAGCACCGGAGCCCAAAATAAATGCAATGACAATTGTGCGAAACCGATAAAGCCACAAATTGCGAAAAGCTATTTGAAAAACAAGTGCCGCAGTTTCCATTCCTTTCATTCTTGCACCACCAAGCCATCTTTAAGACGCACAATACGATTGGCGTGCTTCATGACCATGGGGTCGTGAGTGGAAAAAATAAAAGTAGTCTTATGTTTTTTGTTTGTTTGCTTCATCAAATCGATAATGCGTTCGCCCGTTGCAGAATCTAAATTTGCAGTGGGTTCATCTGCTAACACGATGCGAGGGTTAGTCACTAATGCTCTTGCTATGGCCACTCTTTGCCTTTGCCCACCAGAAAGCTCGTTTGATTTTTGCTTTGCTTGTTTCACCAAATCGACTTCATCTAAAAGTGCTTGAATTTTAAGGCCTCGTTCTTTTGCAGTGAATTTCCCTTGAAGCAACAAAGGAAATTCGATATTTTGATACACAGTAAGCACAGGAATTAAATTAAAACTTTGAAAAATAAATCCGAGTTTAGAAAGTCTTAAATTTGTCATGTCTCTATCGCTCAATTTTGAAATGGGCTGACCATCGAGGGTTACTTCACCCGAAGTAGGCGTGTCCATGCACCCAATTAAATTTAAAAGTGTCGATTTCCCGCAGCCTGAAGGACCAGCAATAGTTGCAAATTCGCCCTCCAAAAAATTTAAAGTAACACCTTTTAAAGCGTGAACTTCTGTTTTTCCCAAAGGATATATTTTAGTAACATTGTCAATTTTCACCGCAATTGTCTCAAATTTTTCAGGTGCCGCCAAAGTCATATTTACCTGCCTTTAAATCACATCAAATTGAACCACCAAACTTTTAGCATACTTTTTAAAAATAAAAATTAGAAAAAAGAAATCTTAACGGGAAATAAAATATTGCTAAACTCGAAAATCAAACTACCCTCCCAAATACGCCTTTTGCACATCCGGGTTTTGCGAAAGCACTTTGGCATCTCCGCTCATTTCAATATTTCCAACCAGAACAACATAGCCACGATGAGCGATTTCTAACGCCATTCTGGCATTTTGTTCGACCACCAAAACAGTTTTTCCAATTTGATTTAATTTTACCACTGTTTCAAAAATAAAATCGACCAAAACAGGCGCTAAACCCATAGACGGTTCGTCTAATAAAAGCAAATCACCGCCTTGCATAATAGCACGACCCATGGCCAACATTTGCTGTTCACCACCCGACAAAGTTCCCGCTTTTTGAATCACTCGCTCTTTTAAGCGAGGAAACAATGTGTAAACTTCTTCTCGTCTTTTCTGGATGGTTTTTTTGTCTTTCACCAAAAAAGCGCCGGCACTTAAATTTTCATCTACAGACAATTTTGGAAAAACACCGCGCCCTTCTGGGACGTGAGAAATTCCAAGACTGGCAATTTTATGCGCAGGCAATTCAGTAATATCGATACCATTATAAATTATAGTTCCCGATTCAGCACGCTGAAGACCCGATATTGTGCGTAGAGTTGTGGTTTTGCCTGCGCCGTTGCATCCCACTAAAGTCACAATTTCGCCCCGATTGACTGTTATATTAATATTATACAAAGCTTGAATGGGGCCATAAAAAGTACACACATTTTTAAGTTCTAACAATGGCAGTTCACTCATTTGCTTTTCCCCGCGTGGCCATGCCCCAAATATGCTTCAATCACCCGTGGATGATTTTGAATTTCTTGGGGGCTTCCTTCGGCAATTTTTGTTCCATAATCTAGAACAGTAATACGATCTGAAATATTCATTACCATTTTCATATCATGCTCAATAAGTACAACTGCAAATCCGAAATCAACTCGCAACTGTTGAACCATTTCTTTGAGGCGTATTTTTTCACTGGGATTCATACCAGCAGCCGGTTCATCAAGAAGCAATACTAATGGATTAAGCGCCAAGGCTCTTGCAATTTCTAACCGACGTTGCTGACCGTATGAAAGATTACATGCCATCTCTTGGGATTTAGAATCGAGATTCATATACTTTAAAAGTTCAATGGCTTTATTTTTCTTTTCTGATTCTTCTTTGTAGAAAGAAGGCGTGTGCAACAGAGCATCAATGTAACTTGTCTTTGAACGAGAGTCACAAGCCACTAAAACATTCTCAAGAACAGTCATTGACGAAAAAATTCGGATGTTTTGAAATGTGCGCCCAATGCCTTTTAACGCAATAATGTGCGGCGAAAGCCTAGTAATGTTAACTCCATCGAGCATTACTTCACCTTCATCAGGTTCTATGAGGCCCGTGAGCAAATTAAAAAAAGTTGTTTTTCCAGCACCGTTAGGTCCAATAACACTGAGTATTTCGCCCTTTGAAACATGTAAATCGACACCATTGACAGCCGTGAGTCCGCCAAATCGCTTGGTCATATTACGCACCTGAAGCATTGGTTTTTTCCTCATCTCGTTTTGGCGGTAAAAGACCTTCTGGCCTAAATATCATCATAAGTATTAAAATAATTCCAAAGACCATTCGTTCGTATTTTGCAGGCTCAAGCTGCTCGGGAATATTTGCCGGATTTATTGAAAATAACCAAAAATCGTAAATATTCCCCGACTGGCGAATTTGCCCTAAAAATTCAGACATTGATTTTAATACATCAATATTTAAAACCGTAACAATACAAGCACCGAGCACCGCGCCTGCCACATTTCCCATTCCACCCAAAATTACCATCGATAAAATGGTAATCGACTGAAGAAGCGTAAAAGATTCTGGACTCACAAATGTTTGCTTCGCGGCATAAACAGCCCCCATTACTCCAGAAAATGCAGCTCCTGTGGCAAATGCAAGCAATTTAGTACGTAATAAATTAACACCCATGGCACGGGCGGCAATTTCATTTTCTCGAATGGCATTCCAAGCTCTTCCAAATCGAGATTTTCCGAGTCGCAGATTAAATGCTATAACTACCCCTATAAGCACCAGCACTAGTAAGTAAAAAAACAAAGAATAGGTCATGGCATTGTCAGACTTCAGCCCGAAAAAATTTAATACATTGGATAATAATTCAACTGGTGGACGCTGTATGGGAGTAATGCCTTTGGGTCCATTTGTAATATTGATTGGATGATCTAAATTGTTTGCCAGAACCCGCACAACCTCGCCCAATCCAAGCGTCACAATTGCTAAATAATCGCCCCGAAGTCTTAACGCGGGCAGACCGACAATTATACCTAAAAGAGCGGCCGTAAATACCGCAACAATCATAAATAGATAAAAAAATCCGCCCGAAAGTGGAAAAACTCCAGGGAATAATTCTGAACCCTGGCTAGATCCAACAATGGCCCAAGTGTAAGCACCAACAGCAAAAAAAGCAGAAAACCCTAGGTCGAGCAATCCGGCCATTCCCACAACAATATTTAATCCGAGCGCTAGTGCTGCATAAATGCCTGCTTGAGTAGCCAATTCCAAAAGAAATGAATTTTTAAACCCTGCTACAGGAAGCGCAATTAGCAATGTAAAAACAAAAAGTGAAGTCAATATTTTTGTTTGCACTCGTACAATCATGCTACCCAAAAGAGATGCCATTAAAAACAAAAAAGCGAGTGAAGAGTGCGCTTTAAGCACCAAAAGCACACCAGCTAAAATTGTTAAAATAGGAAAAATAGTTTTTAAATGGAATTTATTTTTTGTTTTATTTTGCAAATCATCTCTTTGATTCATAGTTATTCACACCTTTTCTGGGGCAGCTGAGCCCAAAAGACCTTGAGGTCTAAAGAGAAGCAAAACAATGAGTATCAAAAATGCAATAATATCTTTATATTCAGTTCCAATATTTCCGTCCGTGAGCAGAGGCAAATAAGTTCCGCCAATTGTTTCTAATTGACCCAATAATAATCCACCCACAAGAGCACCTGGCATACTGCCAATACCCCCTAATACTGCTGCCGTAAATGCCTTTACACCAGGAATGAATCCCACATAGGGGCTTAAAACTGAATATTGTAACCCAAATAAAACACCCGCCACACCGCCAAGTGCTCCGCCGATACCAAAGGTTTGAGCTATCACTTTATCGGGGTCGATCCCCATTAAACTGGCAGCACGAGGATCTTGAGCCACTGCACGAATAGAAAGTCCTAATCGAGTTTTATTGACTACAAAATACATTAAAAGCGCCATAAGAAGCGAAATAACAACAACTACAATTGATTTAACTTGAAGCTGAGTGTCGTAAGGCAATTCGATTGTGTAATTGAAGGCATCAATAGAAGGAAATTTGAGAAAAAATTCGTTGTGCCAAAGTGCTTCGGTCAATTTAACCAAATCTTGCAACAAAAAAGAAACGCCAATAGCAGTAATTAAAGGAACCAATCTGTTTGTCGCGCCACGACGACGCAAGGGTCGATACGCAAGTCGCTCAACTGCCATTGCCGTAAATGCGCCAGTAGCACTTGCCCCCAGCAATGCACAAAGTAACAAAAGATAGGGCTGCTGAACATGTGTTTGCAGCGCCCGGGTTATTTCGAGCCCTGCAACGGCACCAATCATAAATATTTCGGAATGTGCAAAATTAATGAGCTGAAGTACGCCGTAAACCATGGTGTAACCAATGGCAATCATGGCATAGACACATCCTAAAACAAAACCACCCAGCAAAACACCGGGCAAAATTTCAATGAGTGTTTGAAACACACAATCCCCCAAAAGAGGCCGTACTAAAAACCTCTTTTGGGGGAGCTCTGAAGCACAGCAAATAAATCAGACGACTAATGTTACTTTACAGACACGGGAGGAGCAACAGACACTACTTTTTCAACAACACCAGGATAAGTGCCATCTTTGAGCGACATAATATAATAGTCTGATTTTTTACGATCCCCTTTGTTATCAAAAGCAATTGTTCCGGTAATACCTTCAAAGTTAACTTTGCGAACTTCTTTTGAGACTGCTTCGCGAGTTGGCATTTTTCCGCCGTTCGCTTTTATTGCCGCAGTTGTTGCTTCCAAAATAACACGTGCTGAATCGTACGAATAAAGCGCGAAAGATTCGGGAGCATGATTAAATTTCGCTTTAAAAGCAGCGGAAAACTTAGCTGCCTTAGGATATTTATCTACGGGTCCCGCAACTGTAGTAAAATACGCGCCTTTAGCTGTAGAGCCTGCGAGTTTTACAAAATCAGAGGAGTCTAGTCCGTCTGGCCCTAAGAAATGCGCTTTAAGCCCTGCATCGCGAATTTGTTTCAACAAAGGGCCGCCTTGGCTATACACTCCACCAAAATAAATGAGATCTGGCTTGAGAGCTTTAATTTGTTGAGTCAAAGACGTGAAATCACTTTTTTCTTCAGTTCCAGTAAATGAAAGCACATTTGCACCGGTTTTTTTAGACGTGTCGCGAAATGCTTCGGCAACACCCTGCCCGTACGCAGTTTTATCGTGAATAATAAAAATCTTTTTTGCTTTCAATTCGCCAGTTGCAAATTCAGAACCGGCGGGTCCTTGAACATCGTCGCGCCCGCAAACGCGATTGACATTTGCATATCCGCGATCGGTAATTTTAGGATTCGTATTTGCAGGCGATACCATTACTAAATTAAAATCTTTGTAAACTTCTGATGCAGGAAGCCCAACGCCAGAATTAAAGTGACCAACAACACCCAATACTTCATTGTCGTTTACAATGCGTTTTGCAACGGCTACGCCAGTGTCAGGATTCGCTTGGTCGTCTTGAGGTGCCAATTCTAATTTAAATCCCATTTTTGCAAATGCAGGTTGAGCTTCTTCGATAGCGATTTGCGCGCCGTCTTTAATTTGACTTCCAAGCGAAGCTTGTTCGCCAGACAATGGTGAAGCAGAAACAATTTTAATGGTTTGTTCGGCAAAAGCTGAGGACGCAAATGTGGCAGCGGCCACTAACGAAACAGATGATATGAAACGTAACATAGGAATCCTCCTAAAAACGATTGAACAGAAAAGAGTTGTAGCTTGGCAGACCGCCTCATTTTGGTCAACGAAATTGACAATTCATCAATGCAAGATTTCACACACTGTATAAAGTAAGCAGTGAGATAGAAACAAATTGCTCACTTTTGTTTTTGACTCCTCCACTCTCTCAGTAAGGTAACGGCACCGATAGATGACCAGACTGGATGCGGAGGTGACGTGAAAGAGGAATTTTTTCTCTTAATCGATAATAGAGCGGTAATTGGGCCCTTATCGCAGGCTCAAATCATTGCACGCCTGCGAAAAGGAGTGCCAGATGATGCTTATTTATCTTGCGCTGGGTTTGAAACAATTTCAGTTTCAGATCGGCAAGGAATGGCAGCTCTATTTGGAAAAAATTCCGAACTAAAACTTCAACCTCCTTTAAATCAAAAAGTATCAATATTAGAATTCATCAAACATTTTATTCCAAAAATGCTTCAAAATATAAATTTTAAAATTCTGTTTATTTTTGCACTTTTTTGGTTTTTAAGCCGCAGCATGTGGACTTCTGAGTCAGACTGGCTTCAAACTCCAGATAAAAAATCGCAATTTGACACTCACTTACACGCACTTGCCATAGAATCCATGAGCGCATATAACGAAGCGTTGAGTTCTAAATTGCAGCGCGATAATGTTGGCTACACTCGCGCACTCCTGAGACTCGATGCAAGTCGAAATACTTTTTCTGATGGCATGCTCCCTTCTCAGGCATTTATTGCGGGTGTTGCATTACTCGTTTTAACCGCAGAAGAGCTAGACAACGAGGATTTGTGGCGACCATTTTTACAAAGATTAGGCACAGAAACCCGAAAAGGGCTTGGCGTATTGGCCTATGAAATGGGTCGCACTCGAAAACTATTCTCTAGCGCACTTGCTGCAGCTCAATACGGCGACGGAATCAAAAACCAAGGCGGCCTTTCTGCAAAAAGTTTATGGGGCAAAAATTCCTATGCAGGTCAGCATTTGAGCAATGCTAATGCACGGCAAGATTGGGAAATTTTAACTTCTGCCATGTCTCGAATATCGGGAGTCTATGCCAGTGTTAGCAACGACGAAACTGTATTCAGAAGTCAATATTTAGGCAGAGCATTGTGGTATAGCCTTCAATATTCGTGGTTGGTTGGTAGTAAATTACAACCGCAAAAGCAGAAATCAGCCTTACTCCAATGGCAAAACCTTATTAAAAACGTCACTGCACCCGACAGAGAATTTTTAGCCCTTGCCTACGAAGAACGCCTCGCATCATTGGAATTTAATTTAAAACCAGCAGATGTGATTCGCGAACGTCAAAAAGTTTTTACAGCAGCCCAAGACTCTCATAAGTTTTTTTGCAACCCAAAAGACACGTCTATTGGAGTTGATTTTGCTTTGCAAACAATGCGCATTAGTGAATTATATTCTTTAACCTTGGAACCACTCATCAATACTCTAAATTCGTGTGTCATTGGAGCTCGGGCATTTTTTCCAACACAAAAATTCTCATTCGATTCAGAAAACGGTTCAATCCTTTCATTTTTACCAAGAGCTACACCAAGTCAATTTTCAATCAAAGCGCACGAAAATATATTTGGTCGCGCCGAAAACTTCGGTAATTTTGTTCAAAAAGGCGTAAAGGGAAATGCGTCTTGGCGCATCTGGGCTTGGCTTTCGGCTTCTACTTCTCCAAAAATCGAAATAGATCTCAATCAGTTTTCGAACAGGTGTAAATCGAAAAAAATATCTACAGAATTGTGTTTGCAAATTGCTTGGCGTCTCAGCCGCAGCGGCGACGAAAAACTGGGCCTTATTCCCCAATTGGCAGAAGCCTTTAGCTTTGCCGAAGCTGGTCAGCTGGCGCTGCAATTGGCATCGGATTTGTACACTGAAAAAACGAACATCAGCGGACTAAAATCGCGACCCGAAATTGAAGGCGCTATTAAAGCTCATCTGTCGCAGTATTTAACACCAAAAATCCCGGAATATTCAGCACTCGAATGGTATGCTCAAAACGTTTTTTCGCGATAGGAGATTTTTCAATTGTTGGTTTATTTAGTCACTGGCGAAAATTACAATGCTCTCGATATCTCCCGGCAGTCTATGCTCGATGACTGTGTTCGCCTTGTGCCAGGCGCACGACTCCGCTGTGTAGATTCTTTAGACGATTGGATTTCGGCGCCAAAGTCAGGCGTGTTACTTTGTCCTGTGTTACTTCCACAAAAGCAAATTACAGTTGAGCGAACATTAAAATGGCTTGAGGCCCGTCGCCCATTTCCGGTACTTTTTGCCATGCATTTTGCTCTCATTGCAGATTCAAAAACATTTCAACCCGATACATTGCAAGATTCATTTTGGGTTGAGCAAATCGATGCTTTTTACGACCAAGCGGTACCCATTAGTTTTAGTGTTTGCCATGGCGATGTTATTTCTGTGCAGCAATTTCATATTTCAACCGCATTATCTTGTGCATTTCGACACCTCGATAATTTGCAAGAACTTTCACGAATTTCGGGAGTTCTTAAAGAATTTGAAACAAAAATTTCAGATTTAGACACAAAAATAGCGCGCAAATCAGGGCACGGCGCATAAGAAATCCCACAAACTATTCAATGGTAGAGATTTTCCGTTGTCGCCTGGAATTTCAGGCTGAGGCAGTGGTTTTGGTGCAGAAATTCCGGGCTCTGGGATATCCGTTCGTTTTAAATATTCACGGCCAAAATAGGCTGCTGTTCTGTATAAGTCCACGCGCCCCGCTTCGGATTTTTGCACCGCAGGCGCCCATTGAACCGCTCCTTTGCGCAAATATTGCAATACAATTTGTTGACTTACGGGTTCAGTTGCAGTGGATTGCGCTTTTAATATTGCTGCAACACCTGCTACGTAAGGAGTTGCCATGCTTGTGCCGCTAATTGCTTTATACGGACCATTGAGTTTTGTTGGCCAGGTTGACCAAATATTGGTACCTGGAGCATTCACGTCTGCATGAGTACGATAATTTGTATTTGTTTTTTGGCTCGAATAATTGCTGTACGCCGCTAAATTTTCGTCGTAATCTGTAGCTCCAACACATATAGTTCCTTCGTACGAACAAGGTAACACGGTGTATTCTTCAAATTTGCTGCTAAAAAAACCGTTGGGTTCGGTACATTTACCGCCCAATGGGCATTTTTCGTTGCCCGCGGCAACAACTACAACTGTACCTTTAGCAATGGCGTCATTCACTATTTCGTTGTTCAATCCACCCGCAGATTTTGCATCGGAATATTCTAATCCGCCGCCTAAACTCATTGAAATAACATCGGCATTGTGAGCCACTGCCCACCGGATTCCTTTTTCAATGTTTTGCGTCGACCCTGAACCATTGTCACTCAACACTTTTATGGGCATTATTTTTACGTTCACGCCCGAAGCCACACCGAATGGTGCATCGGGCCCGCTCAAGCCTTGTGCCGCAATAATTCCAGCACAATGTGTTCCATGACCATTACCGTCTTGTGGTGTTTCGTTATTATCAACAAAATTATATCCTGGCACCAATACATTTTTTAAATCTGGGTGACTTAAATCAACCCCTGTATCAATAACTGCCACAATAACTTCACGAGATGGACGACCAACAATAGTTTGCGCTTGAGCAAAATCCGTTTGCTTAAGGGCCCACTGTTTTGGACTCACAGCCTTTTGCTGCGAAGAAAAAATCGCATCGGCCATAGAAACGCGAACGCTTTCGTGAATAAACTGAAATAAATTTTGCATTTGCGGAGACTGACTCGCAATCGCCTTAAACAACCTTGCAGCAACGCCAAAACCAGGAGCATAATCTCCACCAATTTTTAAAAACCGAACAGTGTCGCCTGGCACTACGGAAGAAACTGACAAAATATTTAATATTTCTGGTTTTACGCCAGATGTTATTAAAGCCTGATTTAAAGTTTTTAAAACCAAATCATCACTTAAAACACTTGCAGAATTAATATTTTGGTCTTTGTCGGTCCCTAATATGGCAGAGAGAAGTTTTAAAGTTTCTAAATTTAAACCTACAGTCAATCCGCCTCGAGACTGAGGATCGGCACATAAAATTTCTTTGATTGGCGCAAAATTACCCGAACCTTTATTACAACTTATTAAAAAGAAAATAATAAATATTTGGCTCATTCGCTTCAACATCAGCGGCCGTTTCCAAAACGGTGCACATGAGGCAAGGAGCTGTGCACCGTGTCGTGCTTGACGTTTTCGTCTTTGTGAGAAAATTGTTTATCACCCAATTTTGTTTTCAAAATTGGCCTATCAAGCAGATAGTCTTTGGTATAAACCCATTTTTGCTCGGCCATTCCAGCCATGGAATATTCTGGGCCCAGGCGAATGGCATCGACGGGGCAAGCCTCTTCGCAAAATCCGCAAAACACGCAGCGCAAAATATCGATTTCAAAACGCACTGGGAATTTTTCAATTCCTTGGTCAGGACTTTCGCCGGCAACAATTGTAATACACTCAGCGGGACAATTTGTGGCACATAAGAAACATGCCGTGCATCTCACGCGCCCATCGGGGCGTTTGGTAAGATAATGTGCGCCTTTAAACCGATCGGAGTATTGAAACTCTACTTCTGGCCATTCGATGGTACGAGTGGGCTCAATGCGAAAGAGCTGTTTTGTAAATACTTTTAAAGTTGCGCCCAAACCCAATAAAGTAGTGGCGAGATATCCATTTTTAAGGCTTTTTTCTGGGTCGCGCGAAACATTTATAACTGCCATTTTATGTTTCCTTATCAGGAGTTAAGCAACGCAGTCATTATTTCATCCGCTGCTCGCGCATCGGGAAACACTGGTGCATTTGCTTTTATTTTTTGAGCCGTGCCTTTGTAGTTCATAAAGGTACCATTTTTTTCAGCAAATACTTTTGTTGGTAACCTGACCCATGCATTTTTAAGCGCTGTGCCATTGGCAGTTCCACAATATACCACTCTACCAGCTTCCATAAATCCACTGATATCGCGTTCAAAATGTGTGTACGCTGAAGCTCGCTCGGGTCCAAAAACAAACAATAGTTGCGATTTTTGTTGAATCAACGCCGAAAAATCAGCTCCCAAAATTTTAGCTTCAATGCCATTGTCTTGCAGAATTTTTTGCAAACCAAAAGTATTTGGATTCATATCGCCACGCTTTAATATTCCGTCGAAAGCATCTATTTTTTCTTCGGAGTCGCGCCAAACATACACATTAGGCATAGTACCATTGAGTGATTTAACTGATTTTAAAATACTTTCGTATTCTTCATTTGTGTATTGAGGAGTTAAAACCAATGCCACAGAAGAACTTTGCTCAGTATTTTTCAGATCTGCAAAAGACTTTCGCACTGCTGCAAGGGCTTCTGCCCAAACTACATTTTTACCGCTCACCATAGGGTGCGCCAAACGTTGTGAGGCGTTTAAATGCTCAAACATATGCCTGCCAGTATCACACATCCAATGACCATTCACTTCTGCATTGTGTCGTGGTTTAAGGCGATAATACTCGCGCTGATTTCGATTTTGGAACAACGTAACATTGCAGCCAGTAGAACAGCCAGGGCAAATTGTTTTAGTTTCTTGCAGAAACCATACCCGGCATTTAAAACGGAAATCTTTAGCCGTAAAGGCTCCAACGGGGCAAATATCTGCTAAATTATAACTGTAATCATGCTTAATTTTTCGACCCGGATATGTTCCGATTGTCGCTTTATCGCCACGTTGAAAAATTCCAAGCGTACTTGTTTTTGTAACTTCGTCTTCAAATCTCACGCACCGCGAGCATAAAATACAGCGCTCAGTGTCTAGTACGAGCGTGTCGCCTACGTCTAAAGTTTTAGGCTTGAGTTCTTTATTTTCTTCCATTTGGGCCTGATATTTGCCCACTTTCATATAATAATTTTGCAACTCGCATTCGCCAGCTTGGTCGCAAATAGGACAGTCGAGAGGGTGATTGATGAGGTGAAATTCGAGTGCCCATTTGTGCGCATCTTTAACATCATCAGAAACCGTATCGACTTTCATGCCTTCTGCAACGGTTGTATTGCAGGCAATTTGCAGCTTTGGCATGCCTTCAATGCGCACCATACAAAATCGACAAACACCAGCAATAGAAAGGCCAGGATGCCAGCAAAAATGCGGCACTGCGACGCCAATTTCTTGCGCTGCTTGAATCACTGTCGTGCCCGCCGCAACGGTAACAGCCTTGCCATTGATTGTCAGATTAATCTGATTACTCATCGTGAGACATCCTTGATTCAAAAGATCATTTTATATTTTAATACGCGCTGCGAATTCTTGAGGAAACTTTGCAGGAATACTGCGAGCTGGCCCCGCTGCTGCCTCAGAAAATGTGCAAATGGTTTTGCCCATCATGTTACCGGCAATATTTGAGATGCGTTGAGCATCATCTTTATCGCCTTCTCCACGTGCAATTTTATGTGCTAATTTCGAAATCCAACCCGTGCCTTCACGACACGGCGTGCACTGACCGCAGCTCTCGTCTTTGAAAAAATGCAGCAAATTATCGAGCACATCGACCATGCTCACATCGTCGGGTATGACAATAACAGCACCACTGCCCAGCATTGTTCCAGCGCCAGCAAATGCTTCATAATCCATCGTCATGTTTTCAATTTCTGCAGCAGTAAGCACTGGCGCAGAAGCACCACCAGGAATAACAGCTTTTAAAGTGCGTCCACCCGTGAGGCCACCACAGTCTTCGTAAATGAAGCGCTTAAGTGGATATCCTAGCGGCAATTCATAACAACCTGGACGCACCACGGGGCCGCTAATATTAAATAATTTTGTGCCAGCACTTTTTTCTGTTCCAAATGCTTTATAAGCCTGCGGACCATTATTAATTATCCACGGAACAACTGCCAAAGTTTCAACATTATTTACAATAGTTGGTTTTCCTAAATAGCCTTTGAGAGCAGGAAAAGGTGGCTTTAATTTTGGTTGGCCTTTTTTGCCTTCCAAAGAACTAATGAGACCTGTTTCTTCGCCACATATGTATGCGCCAGCGCCAATATAGACGTCCATATGGTGGGTGAAACCTGAACCCATTATGTTTTCGCCAAGCAATCCTGCGGCATATGCTTCTCGAATAGCTTCTTCAGTCCAAAGAATTTCATCGTAGAATTCACCGCGTAAATACACATAACTTTTAGCTGCACCAATGGCATAAGCTGCAATAATTTTACCTTCGATGAGTGTATGCGGTGCTATTTCGGCAATATAACGATCTTTATATGTGCCTGGCTCACCTTCATCAAAGTTTGTAATAAGATATTTTTCGCCAGGTCCCTTGGGAACAAATCCCCATTTCATACCTGTGGGAAACCCTGCTCCGCCACGTCCGCGAAGCCCCGACGCCTTCACAGTAGTGATGACATCTTCAGATGTTTTTCCGCCCTTGAGTATCGACTCTAGAGCTTTGTAACCACCGTGGGCACGATACGTCGCCAATGCCCTACTGTTCTCAATACCTTCCCAAGAAGTGAGAATGCGATATTCATCTGGCTGACGCCCATTATAGGCATTTTTCATGACGGGCATGTTTGCTTCCTTATCTCACACAAACTTTCATCAATATCTAAAATATCTCACTCAAAATCATAAATTCAAGGATGCGCCGCTGCATTTTTAAATTGGGCAGCACAAACTTTTGCTGCGGCAGGTGTTTCTTTTGCCGCGTATTCTTCAATGAGTTTAATTGCTAATTCAGGAGTCACATTCAAATGACGATCTTTGTTCATAAGTGCCACTGGCGCGTATCCGCAAACACCTAAACATTCTACAGGATGACATTCAACAGGAAGCGGTTTTCCAGCTGCTTTTGCATCGGCAATGTGTTTTTGTGCTTTTGCAATAGATTGCGCTGAGCCATTGAGCCAGCAAGAAATGCTGTTACAAATTTCGAGGCGCCAAGGCTCTGGTGGAGATTTTCGATACATAGAATAAAAAGTAAGCACTTCATTAATATCGATAGCCGACAAACCAAATTCTGCTTCTAAAGCCAATACATCGCCAGGAGAAATCCAGTCTTTTTCATCTTGCACGGCGTGTAAAATAGGCAAGATAGAAGATCGTTTAGTCTCAAAACGTGTTAAAAGCTTTTTAATAATTGCTTTTAGTTCTGCAGAAAAAAGAGATGTCATATGCTTCTTCCGTTCAATCGAATTTCATTCACTCATTCAAAAACAAAATCACCTTAAAAAATTCAAGGTGAATAAACCTAGCTTAAAGATTTACCTGTCGAGCTCACCAGCAATAACATTTATACTCCCCAAAGCTGCAACTGCGTCGGCCAAACGACCACCCAGACACATTTTTGAAAAGCCACTCATTAAAGCAAAACATGGGGGACGACACTTGACTCGATAAGGTGTTCCAGAGCCATCGGAGACGATATAAAAGCCTAATTCACCATTAGCTGCCTCAACAGAATGATAAAGCTCACCCGGAGGTGGCTGCACACCATTAATGATTAACATAAAATGATTCATAAGGCCTTCAATGTTGCCATAGACATCTTTTTTTGATGGCAATACAATTGACTTATCGGCAATTGCAATGGGTCCTTCTGGAATATTATCGAAGCACCAACGTAATATTTTAATGCTCTGACGCACTTCTTCCATGCGCACAAGGTAACGGTCGTACGTGTCGCCATGAACGCCCACAGGAATATCAAAATCTACTTCTTTATAAAAATAATAAGGATTCGTTTTACGCAAGTCGAGACCATGTCCCGCAGCTCTTAAACAAGGACCAGTAAATCCCCATGCGATGGCATCTGCTTTTGAAATGGGCCCCGCACCTTTAGTACGTTGCACAAAAATACGGTTATTTGTGAGCAAACCTTCAATTTCTGCATGGGTTTTTTCGATGGAATTTAAGACTTCTCGTGCTTCTGCAATCCAGCCCTGCGGCAAATCGAATCCTTGACCGCCAATGCGAGTTAAAGAAACCGTAAGGCGCGCTCCACAAAGCTTTTCAAACAAATTGTAAACTTGCTCGCGCTCGTGAAACATAAAAAAGAAGCCTGTGATGGCGCCTAAATCTACAGCATTTGTGCCAATGCAAACATAGTGGTCTATGATGCGAGAAAGTTCATCGAGAATCATGCGCATCATAAGTGCGCGCGGAGGTACCGTAACTCCAAAAAACTTTTCTACAGTTGCAGCAAAAGCGTTATTATTTAACGGTGCTGAACAATAATTTAAACGGTCTGTGTAAGGAATAATTTGATTGTAATTATGATTTTCGCACATTTTTTCGAAACAACGGTGCAAATATCCAATTTCAGAATCCATTTCTAAAATATTTTCGCCACCGTCTATGACCGCCATAAAACGAAGAGTTCCGTGCGTCGCTGGATGGGCAGGACCAATGTTTATCCACATTAAATCTTCGTCGTATTTTTTCATGAGCCGTTCGCGGTCTTTTTCGAACAAGTGCTCGATAGGCTCGCCAGACATGGGCTGAATGAAATCCGCCGGGTAATCTTTGCGCAGCGCATGGCCTACAAATTCATGATGACAAAGCAACCGGCGTAAGTCGGGATGCCCCTGAAAAGGAATACCGAAAAGGTCAAAAGTTTCTCGTTCAAACCAGTTCGCTCCGGGCCAGACATCTGTTACAGTTGCCACGCCTTCAGTGTCGGTAGTTTGAACTTTGATACGAAGCCGATGATTTTCGGTGTCGTTAAATAAATGATAAACAACGTCAAAGCGCGGTGTGCGTTCAGGATAGTCAACTCCACACACGTCGAGCAAAAATTGAAATCCAAATTTTTCACGCAATATTTTTGCAACGGAGTTCAAGTTTTCACGAGGCACCAACAGCGTTTGCTCTTGAAGGCGTTCGCTTCTTTCTTCGAAAACCACATTGCTGGGGCTTAATTCTTGTGTCAGACGAGCGTAGAACTCAGTGGGCAACACCATGTAAACTCAACCTCCGAAAAGCTTTGGGCCGCACGCAAGCGCACATATGAAGACATCCGTCGCCATAAGTCAAATCTTGTACCTTGATTCTGAGCATGAACGAAAGCAGCGCAAGCATCAAAATCAAAACTCTGGCACATGATGTGGCATGTCATTCAAAAATAAACCATCGAAGGAAACTTTTATGACTCGCATATTTAAATTTCACGGACAAAGCATCAACGATCGGTTTATTAAAACGGCTATAGAAAACCTAAATAATGGCAATGTTGTGCTTGTTCCAACTGATACCGGCTACGCTTTTGTCGCACACCCTCGACTCGAATCCGGTGTTGCAAAATTCTTTGAATTGCGTTCTACCCATTCCAAACAAAAACCATTTAGTTTGTTGTGTGCAGACACGGCATCAGTAGGTCGCATTTCAATATTGACCACTCCAACCTACCGTCTCGCTCAACGCGCATGGCCAGGCCCCTACACTTTTATACTAGAGCCCAATAAACTTGCACCCAAGCTGGCCTCCGGACCCAAACGTAAAAGTATTGGAATTAGGGTGCCAAATCATTTTATAATTAAAGCATTATTGCACGAAATAAATGAACCACTTTTAGTCACCAGTGTCACCGATGCCGAAGAACTTCAAAACGAAATGTATTATGAAGATCAGAACGAAGTTGACCACTGGTGGACTAACGCTGCAAGTATTGTAGGTCATTTTAGAAATCAAAATTTTATTTGCCTTGAGGCAGAGTCATTTATTCCATTAAGAACTTCAACTATTATAGATTTTACCGAAGAGCCCGCTGTTATTATTCGAGACGGCGAATGGGATACAGATATTATTGGCAGTTTGTCTTAGGCCTTTGTTACCTTAATTCGGATATTTCGTTATTTCAATTCACAAAAACACTTTTTTGAATAAATACTTAATTACAAACCGCTGCCTTTGAATTCTTTTGAGATGGATTTGAATTTCCGTTACTGTTTGTAGATGCCACTGAATTTTTACCATCCGCAGCAGCTTGGCCTGCACTGGACCCTGGCCCACCAGACTTATCTCCACCGGCAATTGTTAAATTCGCATCATCTGTTTCGCCACTTTGAGGCAAGGGTCGCATTGAAACACCTTCGGTGTCACACCATACGTCGCCACATTTTACAGCAGAAAGTACACCCACTGGGAAAGATAAAAATGTAGCTAAAGTACCACTGTCTGTTTTTTCAAAAAAATACGGCGCCACCGGTTGGCCAGTCTTTGAAGCCGAAACAGTCATGGCTCTGTCTGCAAAACTCAAATCTTTTGAATCTTCTTCACACGAATTTTTTCCGGCACTGACACCAGAAAGAACAGATTGGCTAGATTCTGATTGCGTTGAAGTTATGATGGCACCCAATCCTGTTAAAACAGAACTTGTAGCAGAACCAGAGGCCGAACTCGCCGATGAACTGCCTGAAGTCTCCGACACCGCTTTGCATTTAGTGACTTCAGAAACCATTGCTGAAATAAGGTTTGTCCAAATACTTGCGCTGCCCTCCGACGCAATGTTTCCCTTGTCATAGACTGCAATGCCGAGTCCCAAATTATTTGATTTGATATTTATATCATTGTTGCCAGCGCTGTCTTTTCGAGTTAAAAATGACGGCAGCCAACGAAACTTTACGGTGTCTATTTCTTGCGATTTTTCCGAAGCAGTCGCGATCAACTTACCTTCGCCGTTACCGGGGCGAATATTTGACTGAAAACTATACCAATAAAGTTTTTTCAACTTATCGTTTGAAGATGGTGAATTTCCAGAAGGTAAAGATTCAGGCAATGAATTCATCAGTGCCCAAGTGGTATCAGAAAGCACGCTCATTGTTTTTAAAATTTGTCCGCGATCTTGAAGCAAAACCAAATATGCCGCCAAAGCACCCGCCGAACGAGCCGACTCAGCGTTTTTGTTCGCACCAGGAGTCAAATAGGTTTTAAAACTTTCAACAATGGAATCTACTGTGTCAGTAGCATCAAAAGACTTATTAAAAGTCATTTTTCCGCCAGGAAGCATTTTTGAAGATATAAAATATTTTTTCGACAAGTCCTTCAAAATACCTGAAGTGCCTGGCAACGCACTAACGGAACAAACGGCGTTGCTCAAATTTGCTGAATTTTCGCAATCAATTTGATTTTCGAGAGTTTCAATTGATTCCTGCTGCCTTACTTTTACCAATGTATCGTATGCAGCATAAAACAATGGCTCGCTAAAATCAGCCATACTTGAAAAAACATCTCTATTTGCGGTGCGAATTGTTCCGAAATTATCGAATGCTTTTTTTAAGACTCTTTTTTGTTTGTCATTTAATGCGTTTAAATCTATCGAGGCCTTAAACGTTGTCAAATCTGACATGGAAAAGCATGAATGTTGATAATTTGTGTTGTTATACCGTTCCTGCTTCAACTCTCTGCAGCGTTTTTTTCCAATCCTTGAGATGGCGCCTTCATGAGTATCAAAAGTTCTCAGAAAAAGTTCGCGAGATTCTACCCCTAGCTGATTTTGAGAAATACTCTGAAGTGTTTCTTTGCGCACATTTTTTACAGTATCAATCAATTTAACAGTTAAGGGAATTGTTACATAGCCACCGTATCCATATAATTGAACATCGTACGAAATATCAGATGCAGGGCGAACGCAGTGTCCCGCGGTCCAAATACGCAGCTGGTCCATTTTTATTTCGTCATCAAAACCAACAAAAGAAGTGCATCTCCGGCTAGAAAGTACCTGGTTTTTATTTTTTACATCAAGTTCGTAATTTACAACGGGCTGAGGATTTTGCGGATTTAACGATCGGTAGAAATTGACATCCAAATACCCGCCAGAAAGATAGGGGGACAAACCCATATCTCGCACCGTTTTTGCCACATCCGTGTCGTATACTTTCTCTTGGTTCACGATAGACTGAACACGTGAACAATTTTTTAGCGAAGAGGTTGCATTGGAACACCCTAAAGATATCAGCAATGCTGCCCCTACAGGCAATGAAACAAGCCGGAGTTCTCTAGTTAAAGCATTGCGCATATTGTTCACCTCAGAAATCAATATCGGCACAGAGTTCAAAAATTTTAACTCATCTCACGAATTAATTTTTAATACTGTATTGTTAATATGTTATAGACATTTTAATTTTGATAGTTTTTGTATAAGTTGAAAAATCATCTTAGAAAGCAGATTGAGAACATGCGACTTGAACTTCTTAAAAACCCAAAGATTCTAATTCTACTCTGTTTCTTTATACTCTCGGCACTTTTTGTTCACTATTTTAAAACAATAAATCGAGAATTGGACGTTACAAGTTTAGTTGAAAACTGGCAAACAGAGGGCCGACTTGTAGTTTTGAATGATTGGGAAATGACTTTTCATGCTTGCCCGCCAGGTGTGAAAGAGAATCTGCTCTCCTGCAAAATACTGAACACCACGCCCCTAGTTTTGAGCATGCCAGCAAAAGATAGCCTGAAAGAGGTCTTTTCAAAACTTTCGGAACAACCAAATACAGTTCAACTCAGACATTCGCTTTCGATTCAAGAGAGAACTTATTTAAGTAAATACAATTTCTGGAATCTTGTGATTCCAAGGTCGGTACAAAATAAAATTGTTTCCGACCACAACGGCCAACATTCCGAGTACCGTGGCGTCGGGAGAAACGTCAATTTCCCTTACGACGCAAAAGAATTGCTCGAATCTGGCGAAATTAAAATCGACCTTTTTTTTGGTGATTTGCCTTGGTTTGGCCCCAGCGACTGGCCTGCTGCACTTGCAAAAAATGAAGTAGCTGATTCGTATTTGCAAATTCAAAAAAATGTTTGGTTTAGCGAAATTTTACCCGATGTTTTAATTATGTCTCTGGCAATTTTATTTTGTTTGTTCGCCCTCGTGCTCGATCACAGTCCTGCTTTTTTGGCCATGACCTTATACGTTGTGTCGAGATCTATCCGTCTTTTTTGCGCAAATCTCATTCAATTTCTTCCTGCTGGTAAAACTTATTTATATCTATTTTACCTTGCTTCCGATGGCGCAGTCATTGGGTTCGCGCTATTATCCATTGCACTCATGTTTCAATTGATTCCCAAAATCTCAAGCAGAGTCATATTATTAATTTCCGCAATTATCTTCATTATTCCTGCATCATCATATTTGTTTTTTGAAACTTCATCTCTTGATTTGGCACTTCAAAGCTCAGATTTGTGGGCCGATCTTTTAATCTGTGGATTATTTTTAATGCTACTGCCAATGGCATTAAAAAAGCTCCATGAAAATGCCACTTCTATTTCGCAAAAAACACAGGCGAGAATCAATCAGCCCCATATCTATTTGCAAGCCATTCGAATTTTTATGGTTTCTGCAGGCGTAATCATTCACACTTGGTCTAGCTTTGATGCATTGCAAATTAAGGCTAGTGGCGGTGTTCGTCCGCATCTAGACTGGCGCGCCAATGCCCTCCTTCCTCTTTGGATAGCAACCTCTTTATTAAGCGTTGGGTCTATTTCAAGGCATATGATTAAATACGCTATATCAATGCGTGGCCGCCTTGAGTCCATTTTGTCTGGCACAAAAGAAATGGTCACTTCTCGCACCTCCCTTGTTGCAGCTGTGCATAGCGCCCGCAATATTATTTGCGAAATTAAATGCCTTCAGAATGCCGAACTAGAAATTTACATACCTGCGAACTCAAAAAATGTAAGCGATCGAATTCAAAAATATGCTCTTTCGGCACAACAATGTCGCGAAAGGTTTTCTCCGGCATTTATTGCATTTGTGCCATTTTCAAATTCATTCGAAAATAGTTTATGCAAATCCAACTCTGAACAACTTATTTCTTCGGTACATAGAAATTCAAACTGGAAATGCACAATCATTTTCAAGAGTGATCAATGTAAAAATCTTGCTACAGAAGATTTAGATTACGTCAATACATTAATGCAGTCTCTAGCAATCACTCTTGAAAATTTAGAAACCTACGAGGCTTTGCGCAGAGCTGACAAACTTAAAGACGAGTTTTTAGCCAATACATCTCACGAATTAAAAACTCCTTTAGTGGGCATTATTGGGCTGTCAGATTCACTTATTGATGGCGCTACCGGGCCATTGTCATTACAAACCCTCCAACATTTGAATTTGATTTCCTTTAGTGCACGAAGGCTTTCCCATTTAGTGAACGACATTCTCGATTTTTCAAAGCTGCGCGAACAAGCAGTTGAACTCAAGCTCAGAGCGGTAGATTTGAAAGTGCTGACCGATATTGTATTGTCAGTTTCAAAGCCACTTATTGGCAAAAAAGAAATAATTTTAATAAATTCAATTTCACAAAATTTTAAAACTGCACTTGCAGATGAGAGTAGGCTTCAGCAAATCTTTTACAACTTAGTGGGCAATGCAATTAAATTTACCGAAAAGGGCACCATCGAAGTCAATGCCAAATACGAAAACGAGACTATTTTAGTGACAATATCTGACTCTGGTGAGGGGATTGACAAAGATCGTCAATCTGAAATTTTTAAATCCTTTGTTCAGGCCGATGGCTCTACGGAACGCAAACATGGCGGAACAGGATTAGGCCTCGCTGTGACTCAAAAACTAGTAGAATTACATGGGGGCGAAATTTGGGTAGAATCGGAACGCGGTTCTGGTTCTCGCTTTACCTTCACTCTTAAAACATCAACAGACGTGCCACAAAGCAGCACCGATAACATTATTTTAGGCGCTCGCTACGCAGATTCTAGCGAGATGATTTCGCAAAATGCAATTGAATTACAAAATCCATCGCAACAAAATGAAGACTTTTCGCTCAAACACAAAATATTAATAGTGGACGACGAAGCTGTAAACAGACAAGTTTTGGTCAGTCAACTGAGCGCGTTACCTTACGAACTACAAGTTGCCTCAAGCGGAAAAGAAGCATTAGAATTGATTTGGAAAGACAAGCCAGACGTAGTGTTGCTCGATATTATGATGCCCGAAATGAGTGGACTCGAAGTTTGTGCTCGCATTCGAGAAAAATTTGAGGCCAGCGATTTGCCGGTTGTGATGCTCACTGCAAAAAATCAGTTGGGAGATCTTGTTGCGGGCTTTGAAGCTGGAGCAAACGATTTTTTAACAAAACCCTTTACAAAAAAAGAATTGCTCGCCCGCGTACGTGCACACATTCAAATTGCAACAACGACTCATGCCTACAGCCGATTTGTGCCCAACGATTTATTGCGCATATTAGGCCGTGAACACATAGTAGATGTTAAACTAGGCGATCAAGTTCAACGCGAAATGACAATTTTATTTTTAGACATCCGCAGCTTCACAAGACTCTCTGAAGGAATGACCCCCAAAGAAAATTTCGACTTTTTGAATTCTTATTTTAAAACTATTAACCCTGTTGTGGTGAGAAACAAAGGATTTATCGATAAATATATTGGTGATGCAATACTCGCACTGTTCCCTGAATGCCCCGATGACGCTCTCAACGCTTCGGCCGAACTCGTGCGCGAGTTGCGTCCATTTAATGCCGGCCGCATTGCAAAAGGACTTGAACCAATTAGCATTGGCCTCGGAACTCACACTGGTAAACTGATGCTAGGAACCATCGGTAATGAGGCGCGCATGGAAGGAACAGTGATTTCCGATGCTGTTAACTTAGCTTCACGCATTGAAGGCATGAGTAAATTCTTTGGTGTTCCTGTTTTAACCAGCCTGCAAACCATTCGTAAATTAAAACCAGAGTCGCAATTCACAACGCGCGTGCTAGGTAGAGTGAGGGCGAAAGGATCGTCTAAGATTCTAGAAATTGCAGAAGTATTCGATGGGGATGAAGAACAACTGAGAAACTTAAAAATAGCGACTCGTGAAGAATTCGAAAACGGACTCAATTGTTACTATATTAAAGACTTCAAAGGATCTGCAAAACATTTCGAATCTGTATTAAAAATCAACGAGAGCGATGGCGCTGCTCAATTTTACCACAAACGCAGCAAAGCATTAATTGCAAACCCACCTTTTGGTTCTTGGGAAGGCGTGGAAGAACTCCGCGACAAATAGAATGCGGCCAGTCAACTCAAAATATTATCTGCATATAATTGACGCCACATTTTAAAAATGTAGTTCTTAATGAAGTGTCAATAATTCTGACTCTAAAATCATACATTTTTATTGAAAGCTCCCCCTCACATGTCAACGCCTGCTATTGCTCTTAATTCCGTAGAAAAATCTTTTGCATTTAAAAAATCTTTGTTTGGGCCAAAACAATATTTTAAGGCCGTTTCAGATTTGAGTTTCGAAATTCAGCCAGGCGAATCTGTGGCTTTTTTAGGAGCAAATGGAGCTGGCAAAAGCACAACTATAAAAATTTTATGCGGAATTTTAAGCCCTTCTAGCGGCTTAGCGCAAATTATGGGCCACAAATCGGGCTCAAAAACCGCATGTAATAACATTGGAATGGTTTTTGGAACCCGCAGCCAATTGCACATGCACATGACACTTCGTCAATGCCTTATGCTCATTGGCGAGATATATGGGCTCAGTGATTTTGAAAAAACAAAACGCCTCAAAAAACTTTCTGACCTTTTTGAAATCGGTCACATGCTCGAACGAAGGGCAAGATCACTTTCGCTCGGCGAGCGCATGCGCTGTGAATTGGTAGCATCGCTTATTCATCATCCCGCAGTTCTGCTTGCCGATGAACCCACAATAGGCCTCGACATTATTGCAAAAAATCAACTTAGAAAGCTATTATTAACATGGCAAAAAGAACATAAAACTACAATTTTACTCACAAGTCACGACCTCAGCGACGTAGAAGCACTTTGCAACCGGTGCATATTAATCGATAAAGGAACAAAACAATTCGACGGAAGTATGCACCAATTGAAAGGTGACTTAGCACAAATCCGGCGCATTCACGTCACCGTTTCGGGACTCAAAAATGATATTTTAAATACACCGTCGCATTTTAGTTTCTTAAAAGCACTTTCTGCAGCAAACCCATTTATTCATTCTTTCGAATTAGACCTGCGAAGTCATACGCTGCAAGAAGGTATAAATTTAATTTTTAATATTTATGGCGATGAAATTCAAGATTTGAAAATAGGCGAAATAGAACTGGAAGAAGTTATTTCTGGAATTTTGTCGCGAAGAATTTCAAAATGATTCAAACATTACGATATTATTTTCGATTGGCAAAATTTGCTGTTTTTGAAGAATTTTCAAATATTCCCGCAGGCCTGAGCAGATTTATTTTATACCCAGTCTACATTTGGGTGCCAAGTAGCATGTGGATTAAATTTAACAATGGCCCTTTTCATTTGAGTGCCGGTGAACTCATTCAATATGTGGGGCTAACACAAGTGATGCAATTAACCCTATTTCCGACTTCGGCGTCACAAATTGCAACGGGCGAATTTACATTGTCGTTGGCGCGCCCGCGCTCCTGGCTCATGTCTCATGCCGTTCAGAGTCTGGGTAAAGGCCTTGCGAGTCGGTTTATAATGTTACCTGTTTATATTTTTATGTGCTTTGCGCTTAATTCATCTGCCACACAAGCATTTGAAAATGCGATTCATTTTTTACCCTGCATGCTGCTCATCAGCCTGGTAGACCTGCAATGGTCACTCTTGTTTTCAAACTCCATTTTACTTTGGCACAACGTGACTTATTTCCGCATGCCCGTGAACAAATTATTTTTGATATTTGGCGGAGTCCTGGGTCCATTGAGCGAACTTTCAGAGCCTTGGAGGTCGTTATTCATTGCCACACCCTTTGCCGATTTTATTTTTCAACCCACTTATTATTCTTTAAAAGGTCATTTTTACCAAATGCAGCCTGCACAATGGGTGATGCGTATTTTTACGCAATTTGTAGTAATGGGAATTTTAAATATCATTTTATTTCGCGTGGCGCGCAAAAATCATTTGAGTTACGGAGGTTAATGTGAAACTTTTAAAATTGGCTTTTTTGGCCTTGCGTTACAATTGCAGCGCACAAATGGCAAATCCTGTTAATTTATTTATGGGATTTTTAGGAATGGCCATTAACAACGTATTTTTTATGCTTGGCCTCTATGCCATTATGTTTGGCGGTAAGCCTCAAAATGCAAATATTTACCCCTATTTTTTAGCTGCTTCAACTTTAAGTTTTTTTGGCTGGGGGTTTATTCATTTTTTTTTGGGAGGCCTTGCAAAGCTGCCTGCACAAATTGACGATGGCACATTTGAAGAATTCTTAGGAATGCCGCGCTCGCCTATTGCTCTGGCAGCTTTAAGCGATTTCAACCCTCCTTCATCGGCCGATTTTATTCAAGGCATTATTTGCATCGGCTTTGGCGTTTATTTGTTTGGATTTAATTTTGGTTTAAAATTATTGTGCGCTTCAATTATTGCATCAATTGCGGTTTTAGCTCTTTTTATTTTTTGCGGATCTGTTTCATTTTTTGTGCGGCGCGGCGCTGCATTTGCAACAGTCATAATGCATTCCACCCTTTCATTTTCTATTTATCCCACAGGAATTATATTTAGTGGTAGTGCAAAATTGTTGTTTTATTTTACTCCCGTCCTCTTTACAACTCTTTTACCCATAGACGCAATTATGAGCGGCAATTGGCAAAGTTTTTTGTTTGCACTTGCCATGGCGCTGTTGTTTCTGATTTTATCGGTGCAATTGTTTAATTTTGGAATTAAAAAATACGAGTCTTCAAATTTTGTAAGCCTCAAAGGCTCCTAGAATCATCAAACCACTTGTGCAGCGCCCACATAAAAAACACCTTCCCAATTTCGCGCCTTAAAATTTGTTTTTCCCGTTTTAAAATTTCTAGACGTGGGAACAAGGCCTGTCGTTTTTACGTTTTTAAAACCTACTTCGTCCAAGGCAATGCGCATTTCGGCTGGCTTGATAAACATTTCTGGATCATGTGTTCCTTTGGGAATTTCTCGCAGTAAATCTTCAAGCACGTTGATTAATACAAACCGCGACAAGAAATTTCTGTTTACGGTGTCAAAGAAAAAAAATCCCCCGGGCTTTAAAACTCTAAATACCTCAGAAAGAACAATCTTCCAATTGGTAATGTGCTCTAAAACATCGAAGCAAGTGACTACATCAAATGCGGCGTCTGAAAAAGTAAGGGCCATTGCGTCGCCCAATTGGTAGTCAATTGCCAGATTCGATTGGAGTGCATGGGCTCGTGCCGTATTCAAGAGCACTTCAGCCCGATCAATTCCTGTCATGAGAGCACCACGGCTCGCTAAAAATTCACAAGTAAAGCCTCCACCACAACCGATATCTAATACTTTTTTATTTTTCATATCTGGCAGAATAGTGTCACAAAAACTAAACCTACCTGGGTTTAAATCTCGTAAAACAGACATGAGTCCATTTTGATCCCACCACACTTTTGCCAAATGATTGTACTGCTCTAAATTATTTCTACTTTGCATGGAGTCTCCTTGTGTTGCCAAAACGGCACCTAGTGACTTAAGACTAAAGTGATGAATTTTGAAGAAATAAGACACAAATATTTTTTAGACTCAGGAAACCAGGACCTCTGCGCCCTGTGGCTTCACCGCGCCCTAGAAGCTTCGTTTCACTTTTTGCAAAATCCGGAACATCTCAAAATTCACAGTGATGTTACCCTGCCCGATCTTGAAAAAATCTTTCACGAATGCGAGGCCCCGCAAATCGGCGAAGGACTGGAAGCTACTTTTCAACAAGCTGTGCATGTTGTTTTGCGTCACTCTGTTCGTGTTGCAAATCCGTATTACATTGGGCACATGACACAATCTGTGCCTTATTTTGGGCTTATTGTCGATTTATTAACCAGTGCCCTCAATCAAAATGTAGTTAAAATTGAAACCGCGCTTTCGGCATCTTTTGTAGAAGGTCAAACTTTAGTCTGGCTTCACAAAATAGTTTTTGGACGCAGCGAATCCTTTTACCGCAAGGTCATACACAACCCCGATGTGTGCCTCGGTAACGTAACAAGTGGCGGTACCCTAGGTAATTTAACAGCGCTTACAGTGGCTCGAAATTTAAAATTACCAAATAGCAGCACAAAAGGCTTGGCCCAAGCACTTGTAGAGTCGGGATATTCACGAGTTGTTATTTTAACAAGTAAACGCGTCCATTATTCTATTAAAAAAGCTGCAGGAGTGCTGGGTTTAGGTGGCGATAATGTTCTTGAAATTCCCGTCGGAAATTTTAGCAATTCCATAGACATCAACGAACTCGAAAATCAAATTGCAACTTTAAAAAGTGAAAAAGCACTTATTTTAGCACTTGTTGGTGTTGCAGGAAGCACAGAAACTGGCTCCATCGACGATCTCCCCACACTGGCACGCATGGCCCAAGCACACGATATTTGGTTTCATGTAGACGCAGCCTGGGGTGGAGCAATTTTGCTTTCAGACAAATACAAACAAATTCTTGACGGAATTCAGCTCGCCGATTCTGTCATTCTCGATGGTCACAAATTATTTTATTTGCCGCTTTCAAATGGTGCCGTTTTATTTAAAAACGAAAAACATCTCGATTCCCTACGACACACAGCACGTTACATTATCCGCCAAGGCAGTGTCGATTTAGGTCGTACTAGCCTAGAAGGCAGTAGGCGTTTCGATTCCTTTAAAATGTGGTTCTTTTTAAAAGTTTTTGGCACCACCGGCTACGGTAAATTAATCGATCACTCTTTAGAACTCACTCGCAAATTTGAAACTATGGTCAGTCTGCACAATTTTTTCCAAGCCACGAGTCAGGTGCAAACAAATATTTTTACTTATAGGTACGTTCCTGAAGAATGGAAAACTAAACTCACAAAACTTGAAAATATCGTTGATATTCCTCAAATTCACATCACATTTGCTAATGAATTTCTCAACTCACTCAACGTAGAAATTCAAAAAGTGCAGAGACAAAACGGACGTAGTTTTGTTTCGCGCACAACACTTGAGTCAGTTTTTCCGGGTCATGAAACCGTCGTTTTTCGGGTACTGCCATTTAATCCACTCACGACTCCGCAAATTTTAGCCGACATACTGTCGGAGCAAAAAGTTCTCGGAATTCGACTTCAGAGGTTACACTGGAGAAGGTTCAAAAAGAGCTCACCCCACGGGTTTGAAAACTTTTTCGCGCTTCCATAAACTCAAATAGAGTGAGGCCCTGCTTTGAAGGCAGTGAGACCCACACTAGGAGGACCACTGATGGCTGAGAAGAAGTCGAATGTTCGCAATTTGCCACTGTTGCCGTTGCGCGAGCTTCTAGTATTTCCGCACACGGTTGTGCCCCTTTTTGTTGGGCGCGAAAAGAGTATTAAAGCTCTGGACGAAGCCATGTCACGCAACCGGGAAATTTTTCTGGCCGCACAGAAAAAGTCTAAGACCAACGACCCCACGCCCGATGAAATTTACGAATTCGGAACAATTGCACAAATTTTGCAGTTGCTACGACTTCCCGATGGCACGGTTAAAATATTAGTGGAAGGAAAGCGCCGTGCACGCATTCAACGTTATGTAGAATCAGACGACCTACTGGTTGTTGAAGTCGCAGAAGTTGCAGAGCTACCCGGCAACAGCGTCGAAAACGAAGCATTAGTACGCACAGTTAAAAATGCCTTTGATGCCTACGTTAAGTTGAACAAAAAAGTTCCACCCGAAATGGTATTTTCAATTTCATCTATTGAAGATGAAAGCCGATTGGCCGATACCTTGGTTGTGCAGCTTGTTAACTTAAAGTTGGCAGACAAACAACGCATACTAGAAACCGTTGACCCCGCAAGGCGACTCGAAGAAATATTCGGAATTATTCAATCTGAAATCGAAATATTGCGCGTTGAAAAGAAAATCAGAGCGCGCGTAAAACGTCAGATGGAAAAAACTCAAAAAGAATATTATTTGAATGAGCAAATGAACGCTATTCAAAAGGAATTGGGCAATTTTGACGATGTTCGCACAGAAATCGCCGAAATCGAAAGTAAAATTAAAACCAAAAAATTAACCGATGAGTGCCGTGACCGCCTCAAAAAGGAAGTCAAAAAACTTCGCACCATGAGCCCCATGAGTGCCGAAGCAACGGTTGTTAGAAATTATATCGACACAGTCCTTTCGTTACCTTGGGGTGACCATTCTAAAGTATTAAGAGATCCAAACTTTAGCGAACAAGTGCTCAACGACGACCATTTTGGCCTAGAAAAAGTCAAAGAACGCGTGCTTGAATATCTTGCAATCACAAGCTTGTCCGATCGCATTCGTGGTCCTATTTTGTGCCTAGTGGGCCCTCCCGGAGTTGGAAAAACAAGCCTCGCTAAAAGCATCGCTCGCGCCACAGGCCGAAATTTTGCACGTATCGCCTTAGGTGGCGTGCGCGATGAGGCCGAAATTCGTGGTCACCGTCGCACTTATATTGGGGCATTGCCAGGCAAAATTGTAGGCGCACTCAAAAAAGCTGGCTCTGGAAATCCTGTCATTTTGCTCGATGAAATCGATAAAATGAGTTCCGACTACCGCGGCGACCCTTCGAGTGCCATGTTGGAAGTTTTGGATCCCGAACAAAACTCTACATTTAATGACCACTATTTAGATATGGATTACGACTTGTCGCAAACATTATTTGTGGCAACTGCAAATTCACTTCACAGCATTCCTCGCCCACTGCTCGATCGTATGGAAATCATTTCGCTCGGTGGCTACACAGAACCCGAGAAAGTGAATATTGCGCAACGTCACTTAGTGACTAAATGTGCAAAAGCGAACGGAATAGATAAAACGACAGTGAAGTTTGAAGACTCCGCACTGGAAGAATTAATTCGTTACTACACGCGAGAAGCGGGAGTGCGAAACTTAGAGCGCGAAGTTGGAAGCATTTGTCGCAAAATTGCTCGCGATTTAGTTAAGGAAAAGAACATTGAACAACCTGCGGTTGCTGCAAATGTTTTACCTAAAAAATCGACTGGCAAAGAAGCAACTGTTAAAGACACGAACACAAAAGAATCTAAAGTAACACCAGCAATTACAGCTACTGAAGTGACTGCTGAAGTGACTCCCGAAATTCTTGTTTCGTTAGCGGGAATGAATGCCCCGACAGTGACTTCACATACTATTGAGAAGTACTTAGGGCCACGCAAATACAGCATTGGTGAAATGGGGCTTCGCAACGAAGTAGGAGTGTGTCAAGGTCTTGCATATACCGAAGTTGGCGGCGATTTACTCATGGTGGAAGTCGCCATTGTGAGTGGTAAAGGCAACCTCAAAATCACCGGTAAACTTGGCGAAGTCATGCAAGAATCAGCGCAAGCTGCATTCAGTTATGTGCGTTCACGTGCTGCATTTTTAGGACTGGAAGAAGATTTTTATTCTAAAATCGATATTCACGTGCACTTCCCAGAAGGCGCAATTCCTAAAGATGGCCCAAGTGCAGGAATCACAATGGCCACAGCATTGGTGAGCGCTCTCACCAAACGGCCCGTGCGCAGAGAAATAGCCATGACAGGCGAAATCACTCTTCGGGGCCGCGTGTTACCTATTGGTGGACTCAAAGAAAAACTTCTTTCGGCACACCGCGGCGGAATCACAAAGGTCATAATCCCTCGTGAAAATCTCAAAGACCTTCACGAATTGCCCAAAAATGTACGCGATGCATTAACGGTAGTTGGTGCTGATCACATGGACGCCGTGCTTTTACATGCCATTGCTTGGGAGCAAAATGATGCCCTTGAAGCTCGTCTTAAAGACGCTGATGCTTTAATGGCACCCATTCCAACGCCCGCAGTGAACCCACCTGTGAGCGACGGATTGCGTCATTAAATTGTAATTCCAATTACGCGGGCCCTCTCTGGGCCCGCGTTTTTTTTTGTATACTGAATCTTTCACACGCGACGAAATTCAAACTAAAAAATTTGAAAGTATAAAATGTCTGTAGAATTTATCGAAGAATTAAAAAAGCAGTGGATGGCCATGATCGACGCCATCGGCGATCCACTTGTGTTACTTTCCGAAGATTTAACGATTGTGCGTCAAAACAAAGCTTATGTCGATAATGCTTTAGTTGGTTCTAGTTTTGGTGAATTAGTGGGCCGAAAATGCTACGAAGTATTTGCCTCCCGCACTTCACCCTGCACTCATTGCAAAATAAAATCTGTGCTTCAAAAGAAAAAAAACAGCACCTGGAATACCACGGAACTACGAGCCGATCGCGAATTCCAAGTGCGTGTTCATGCATTACCTGCAGATCAATTTGGTAAAAGGCATATGGTGGTGCATTACCAAGATGTCACCGATATGCGTTCTATTCAAGAAACTCTTGCCAGGGCAGATAAACTCGCAGCATTAGGCAAACTTGCTGGCGGTGTTGCCCACGAAATTAATAGTCCTTTAGCAGGAATATTAGCATTTTCACAAATGGCATTGCGCGAAATGGTTCCAGACAATCCGCACCGCAGCGACATGGAGCAAATTGAAGACGCCGCGCGAAAATGCAAAGCAATTGTTGAAGGACTCCTTGGTTTTGCACGACAAGAAAAGCCAGAAGAAGCTACGAGTCTAGATCTTATCGAAGTCTTGCAATCGACTTTACGCCTCGTAGCACCACTACTCAGAAAACATCACATTGAATTGCTTTTATCTATCTCTGATGGCGAAAAAGCATGGGTAAAAGGACACTCTGGCAAGCTAGGGCAAGTGATACTCAATCTTGTTTCCAACGCTATTTATGCCATGAAAGAAGGTGGCGGAGTTTTAGAAATCAGGCTATCTCAGTCTGATTCAGACGCCACAATTTCAGTCCAAGATTCTGGCACCGGAATCGACGTCGCAATTTTAGGGCGCATTTTCGATCCTTTTTTCACCACAAAACCAGTGGGTGAAGGCACGGGACTTGGGCTTTCTATTTCTTATTCCATTGTGAAACAACATGGTGGCGAAATAAAAGTTGTTTCTTCGCCCGGTTTGGGTACAACGTTCACATTAGTCCTCTTAAAGGGTTAAGGTAACACACTATGATTGACCTCAAAGACCTCGAAGCATTTTTGGCAATTGTTGACGGCGGTAGCCTTTCACAAGCTGCACACGATTTAGGCCTCACTCAACCCGCGTTGAGTTTAAAATTGAAAAAAATGGAACAAGAATTTGGGGTCAAACTCTTTCAGCGCACACCCCGAAACATGGTTCCTTTAGACACTGCTCAACTGATTGAAAGTCGAGTGCGCAATTTACTCATACATTTCTACGCCATAAAAGAATCTTTAGTGACGGATATTTCAAAAATTGAAGGTCAAATTCGTTTTGGATGCCTCATGGGTTGGTTTCAGGCACTTATTTTGCCTACCTTAGGACACATTCATCGCGAAGCACCCGGGTTAAGAGTGCGGCTGCATGTGGACCAAACGGCACCTCTGCTCCAAATGCTCATTCACGGCCAACTTGATGTTGC
>JAYTOT010000222.1:0-8933 GCA_043747645.1 Pseudomonadota bacterium
TTTTCTATTTGAAATTTCTTCGAGCCAGGTTCGCACTTCGCGAATCTCCAAATTCATCAGCGCATGAAACGGCATATTAGCACACTGGGCATTGCGCCCCGCTTCACCTAATCTGAGCCCATTGCAGTCGTGGCAAACAACGTATTTTCTAAATTTTGAAAGCATAATGCGCGAATTGCGCTTGTACCGTTCCGATTCTAGAACATCGAAAAAATCTTTGATAAAAACAGTGCTGTCTTTGTTTTTTCCTGATTTTTTATCGCTTATAGGTCCATACCAAATCCATTTTCTTGCAGAATGGTCCAGTGATTTGTAGGGAACATCAATTTTAATTCCCTCAGCTTTGCAGGCCTTTAGTAAATTATCATTCATCCAGCTGAAAGTTTCCGAGGACCATGGCTTAATGGCACCATTCTTTAACGACAAATCTTGATTTGGAAAAACTTTCAATTCGTCTATAATCGGAATATTTCCAAGCCCTTTACAGGTGGAACATGCTCCCAATACCGACTGCCAGTCGAGATCTGAACCCTGAATAATTGTGGTAGATGTATTGCATTTTTTACAAAATGGCTGAACTCTCAGTGGAAATCTAGAACCAATATTCACTTCTTGATTGCTATCGAGAGACATAATTTCAACGGTCGAAAATTGAGGTGAAAATTTAACTTGCGACCAAATTGACTCAATTCTATTTTTGACTTCTTCAAGTTCAGTATTTGCGGCAATGCGATCGAGTACTATAAAAGTTTCGCCGCTCAGGCGATCGTATAAATCATTTTGCGCAATTTCTTCGATGATTTCTATTTTACCATTGGCCAAAATGCGAATATGACCTTCCAACATCAAACTTCTTAATATGTCTTTTTTCTTCTTTTTTTCAGTTGGCCACACATACGAAACAGAAAGCAAAAAATTCTCGTCCGAATTTTTTTTCCACTTTTTTTGCATATATTCTGTTGCTTCTGCAGCAGAATGAGATTCCACAGGTGAACCACATTTTGAACAAGACGAATCCATCAGCGCCATAAAGAGTAACCGCAGAGGTTCAAAAACATCTGCAGATGTGCCTATGAGCGAGCGAGGATCAGTAGACCTGTTACTTTGCTTGAGGGCAACGGCAGCAGGTATATCTTGAATTTCGTCAAAATCACCTTGCGGAAGTCCTCCTAAAAACTGACGTTCGTAGGTACCTAATGTTTCCAAAAAACGGCGTTGCGCTTCGGCATAAAGTGTGTCAAAAACCAGGCTACTTTTGCCACTGCCCGAAACGCCGGTAATTGCTGTCCATTTATAAAGTGGAATTTTTAAATCAATTCCCTTTAAATTATGAGTTTTAACACCTTTGCATACTATAAAATCGTTCGATTCCATTGCATCAAATCTCTTTTATTGGAGTGGGCAATATTTGTTTTTGTGGAGGCTGAAAGCCACGATTGTCTAAAAAATGATTGATCCACGGGTTATTTAAATTGTGCAGTTCATCCCAAGTTCCTAAGCCAATAATTTTTCCTTCATTAAAAACAGCCACTTTATTGGCAAATGTAAATGCCACTTCAACGCTAGAAGTCACACATAAAAGAGTTGAATGAAATTTTTCTGCCAAACTATGAATCATATTAATGACGATATTAGTGGTCACGGGGTCGAGACCAGCTGTGGGTTCATCTAAAAAAGCTAGTTTTGGATTTGTAGCTAAAGCGCGAACAATTCCAACCCTACGCCGCATTCCCCCAGATAATTCGCTGGGAATTTTGCGCGCTGCATGAGGTAAATTGACGCTCTCTAACATTGTTACAACGCGCTCTTCCATTTCGGGGTAGGTCATATTTGTCATATTTTCCATAGCAAATAGAATGTTTTCGCGCACGGTCATAAAATCAAACAGCGCACCCTGCTGAAAAGCCATACCAATTTGAGTCAATATTTTTGCATGTTCTAAACGAGAAAGTTCGAATATTTTTTCTCCTAAAATTTCAACTTGTCCACTGTCTGGAGGAATGAGTCCTAAAAATATTTTAAGCAGCGTGCTTTTGCCGCAGCCACCAGGGCCTAAAATTGCAAGCTGGTCGCCTTCTTGCATTTCAAACGATATATCTTGAATGAGCGGATTTTGTGTAAAGGATTTTTGCAAATTTTGACATCGGAGCACTG
Source organism: Pseudomonadota bacterium (assembly GCA_043747645.1). Classification (GTDB taxonomy): domain Bacteria; phylum Bdellovibrionota_B; class Oligoflexia; order Silvanigrellales; family Silvanigrellaceae; genus JAYTOT01. The sequence goes on from JAYTOT010000222.1 coordinate 2,155, forward strand.
TCGAGGAACTCATAAAACCCTTCCGATCTCATTTCAAATTTGACCCCACAACCGGACTAGAGTCTCGCACGACTGCCCCCCGTGCCGCAAGAACGGGCGGAATTCACTGAAAAAGACTCAAAGACATGCAAAAAAACTCAAGCGTGTTAGAAATTGTCCGACATGCAGTCGTCAGACAAGGAGTCACACTGTGTCCTTTTTAAAAAAATGGTCTCAAGAGCATCCCCGCCTCACTTCTACGCTGTCTTCATTGATTTGCGTAGGCATTGCGGTGGAACGCGCGCGTTCTTTTGCACAATCGAATCAACCAGCCATCGACATTCCCACAACAAATGTGGTTCCCAATCAAACTCCTTCAAAAGAGGAGCGCATTGATTTAGGAGTGCCAAACCGACTCGATGAATCCACTATTAGAGGCAACGACAAAGTAGACTATATCGAAACAGGCCGATTTGCGGGCGACTCCAATAAAAATCCTACACAAGAAACATTAGAAGAGACCGCACTTAAAAAATACAAATCTGTCACAACCCGCCAAGAAGCCTGCCGCACTTTTGAAGGCAAAATAGTTACGTACTATGATATTTCGTCGTTGGTTCAAGGGTGCCGGCAGCATGCCATTGAAGACGCAGAAATGCTGAATGAATTAGTGCACTCATCACACGTTAAAATTGAAGAAATTCCGGTGAATGTTTACCGCATGATTCCTTTTGGAAAACCTTTTGTGCGAGGCGATTTAAAAGGTAACAAACAATTATCTTCGAAAAAGATGAGCCAAGCCGGATGCGAGGCACTGAATAAAAAATACGTCACAGTTTCGGGAAATGTTTACTATTTTGTTGAAAATTGTAAAAAACGAAAATTTGTGAGCTACTTTGAATTACAAGAACACAATGTGAACAAATTACCGATTGAAACATTAACTCCCGAGCAAGAACAACTGATTCCGCTGGGAACAGTAATGCATGTAAAAGACAACGAAGAAGCTAAATTAATGTCTAAAATGGATGGAGATGTGCGCTGGTCTAAGCTTTTTCAGGGCCAAAATGACTTAAAGCCAGACACTCCAGAAAGTATGAATGAAATTCAGCGCAAAGGAAATTTGGCAGTCAATAAAGTAGAATTGTGCAAAAAAATAGAGAGAAAAATTGTTTCTTTTTATTCGCAGATATTTTTTATTGACAATTGTTCGCGCCGTCAAATATCAGATTTTTCTATTGCGCTTCAACAACGCGCTGAACAATTTGGAGGAGTCATGGACCTCACACCTGCACAACTCAAATCTTTGACCTTAGGAAAAGCTATAAATGCCGATGAAGTTTTAAAGAGAATGAAATAATTTATTATCTAGGGACAACGCGAAATACTATCTAGAAAAAGCGAGAATAATTATCTAGGGACAACGCGAAATACTAATTTTTCTACGGAATACTGCTCTGGCCAAACAGGTTTTTGAACCCATTCTCCCTCTAATTCTGTGGCACCCATTCCAATTGCTACAACCTGATTTGGCTCAAAACGAAATCTTCCGGTGATAAATTGCTCTACAGTAGCCGCATGCATGCGCGATTCTTGCTCCAATAAATCACGACTTCCTCCCATTCGCAAATGGGCTTCAATCATGAGACGCCCAGACATTCCCCTAAATTTTTCGGTAGTTGCAATGAGCAAATTTTTGCCTTTTTCGGTCAGATTGAATGAATATCCACCCGAGTCATTTTTTTCGAAAATGTCAACATATGCCAGCGTTATTTTTGGGGTGATTCGAGCTGCAGCGCGCACTTCAACATGCTGCGGCGCAATAACATCGCCCACCATTGGCCGAGGGTATAAATTTCCGGTGTTTTCGGCGTTAGAATGCATGCTTGAAGGGTCGATTGCCGCAGAACCCCAAATCAAATGCCCCGAAGTTCCCTGAACTTGACCTTCCGCAACACTCACCCATTGACCCAAGGGCATGCAGCGCATGACCACAAATCGACTGCCCACGTCCGGTCGCTCTAAAACAGTATTCGCGTAATCTCCGGTATTTACCACCGGCCAATAAATCTTAAAGCCTTTTGATTTGCCAAAATTATTTGTTTGATTCTCGCTCTCTACTCTAGAAATACTCACAAAGTGAGTTGCCATATCGTTTTTAGAACAAGCCTCTGGCCGTGCTAAATTCACGGCATAAATGCGAAACTCTAATGATGCTGAGCCTATTAGCGTGGAACCAAAAAGATATAAATTTAGCCTCGTGAGGAAACAAAATTGAATACTTTTCCACAATCTTTTCCACATATCCACGTCCTTCGCAAAAGATACCACTTGCCTTCAGGGGAGGATTTCGGCATTTTCCGAACAAACCCTGAAGGCACTTTTCGCCCAGTCGTTTTTTGACGAATTGCTGACTCCAACAAAGGATACTTTCTGTGAAGCACTTAGGATCTCTTATTGATCGGATGAAACAAGGATTACCTTCGCAACTTCGGCACGAAAATCCTTATTTAGCCGAAGCTCTTGAGCTCGAAGGAATTATTTTGACAGGGGCCGATTTCAATATTGGGAAAACCTCTTCTGTTAGCGAAAATCAAATTTTATTCAAAAAGAATATTTGCAGCAAATATGCAAAACCAGACCAGCCATTGTTTTTAGAAATCGGCTGCTATTTAGGTCGAAATGTTATAGAATTTGCTCAGGCAAATACTGGTTTAAATATACTGGGTCTCGAAATCACCTATAAGCGGACCGTAAAATCGGGCCGCAAAATTAAGGCACTTAAGTTAGATAATGCCCGCATTGGCATATGTGATGCTAGAGATTTTCTGCAAAATATACCCGACTCTGAACTTGCCGCAACCTGCATATTTTTTCCAGACCCGTGGCCAAAAGCAAAACATGAAAAAAATAGAATTTTTACGCCCAAATTCTTTGCAAATCTCGCTCACAAAACGAAACCAGCAGGATGGTGTTGGATTAAATCTGACGCCTTAGAATATTTTGAACATGCAAAAAAATGTGCCCTTGAAAACGGCTGGGACTTGTCGGATGAGCCTCTGCCGACTATCCTAGAACCTCGACCCTATGTAACAGCATTTCAGGCGCTTTTTCAGGAGAAAAATGTCCCAACCTATGCATGCGTCTTCCAAAAAAAGAGCTGAAAAAAAAATTCAAACTGCGCAGAAAGCCGCAGCCGGTGCCGCTATTGCCGCTGCATTTTTGGCTGTTGGTAAGTTAACTTTGTTTGCCACCACAGGTTCTTTGGTCATTGGCCTATCGGCATGGGACAGCACTGTCGACGTGGCAATAAGTCTTTTAAATCGAAAAATAATTCATTTTGCCCGCCAAGACGCAGACTTTGATCATCCTTATGGCCATGGAAAAGCCGAGTCTATTGCAGCAATGGGGCAGGGAGCCCTCATATTAGGTGGCGCAGTTGCTATATTTTGCGCCGCTATGCAAAAATTTTACAAATCGACACAGCATTCCGAAATTCTAGTTGAACACAGTTGGTATACTGTTTCATTTTTTATAGCGGCTGCAGTTATTAGTGGTGCCGTTACTTTCTGGTTGAAATATTATGGAAAAAAACTTCTAAGTCCCGCATTGCTTGCGGATTCGGAACACTACCGCGTCGACGTCATTTCACATGCCGGAAGCGCCGCTGCCATTGCACTCATGTTGCTCACTCACAAATCTTGGCTCGACCCTTTAGTCGCATCAATAGTTGCTATTTATATAGGTAAAGGCTCACTATCTTTGCTCAAAGAAAGCATGAACGAACTTATGGATCACGACGTCAGTGACTCCTTAAAAGCACGCATTTTAGAAATTGTTGCAGCGTGCGACAATCGCATTATTGATGTTCACAAGTTTCGTGGGCGCAAAAGTGGGCACCGGTACTTTTTCGATTTTCACATTACATTGCCTTCCACAATGCCTTTTGTAGATGTTCATTTAGTTGTAGACGAAATTGAAGAAAAACTACTGAGCGAATTCGATGCAGACGTTGTGGTTCATGCCGACCCAGAGAGTGAAAAAATCGCACCGTCGGCAAATTCAATTGCATTTTCGCGTGCACCGCAATTGGCAGGACAATAATTTTTTGAGCTGGAAAAAATAATGCAATTTTTAACTTCTATTGTTGTTTTTTACGCACTTTTTTTTGTACCGGCATTTATTTTATCGGCTCCCATAGCAAATATTTTGGCAAAATCTTTTGATGTTCATTTTAATTTTGAGTCGAAATTTTGTAAAAATTATTTCTTTGTTGCGTCAGTCATATCATCTATTTTATTTTTGCTTATTTTTTCTCTTTTAGGCAGACTCATAGACAGTTATTATGTTCTTCTTCCGTTTTGTTATGTTGCATTATTTGCAATAAAATTTTTGATTCTTTCCGAAGGAAGATTAGAGAAATTTCGAATTTTAAAATTCAAAGTAGTATTCAAATTGCCCACATTTGGCTTGCCGAATTGCATTTACTTTATTTCCCTGCACTCGTTTCTTTTATATATACGTTCATTTTTTTCCAATATCACCTTTGACCCAAATTTATTTGGGGCCGAAAAACTTTTCAATTTGCAATTTCAACAGTCTTTTCTCTATGGAAAAGGCTTTCCTCCCGAAAATATTTGGTTTGCAAATGAAAACTCAGGCTACTATATTCTACCAAAGGCAATTGCAGGGTTAAGCTCATGGATAATAAGAGTATTATTCAGCAATTCATTAAGTGGCGGATATTTATTTCACATCGCCGATACTTTTTTTGTTACTTTATCTGCCGTTTTACTGTTTAACTGCATTTTTATTTTTGCGAGCCTGAGCAAATCCAGTGAAAGCGATGAATCGCGTATAAAACCTGGCAAATATCGCATGACTTTTCTAGCACTATGTCTCTCATTGCTTCCACTCATAGCTTTTCCATTTCGTGCCATTCAGCAAACTTTTAAAAATTCTTTAGAACTCTGGTCACTGTCCCGCATTATTGAAAACACAATAACAGAGTATCCTTTCTGGAATTTTCTTTGGGCAGACAATCATGCACACAGCACAGCAATTTTTATTCAACTTTGTTTCTGGTTGTTGCTCATTGCTCAACTTAAAAACTTGCAGCAGAAAAATACTGCTCTGCAAATAATTTTGGCCGCTGTGGCAACAGTGGTATTAATGTCTCACTCAGGAAGTGTATTAATAGATATTTCATTAGCAATCGTGGCGAGTACTTTCTGCCTTGTTCATGCCTTTAAAACCAAACAATTGAATTTAGCAGTGCAGAATATTGCAGCCATTTCCTTTTACACCCTTTGTTTTTCTCTTCCAGATTTGCTCACCCGTGGGCAACCAAATGTAAAATGGTATTTTGTAACAAGCAAATACACTTCTACTCTCTCTGAATTCTTAAACATAAATTTTACTCTCTCAATGGCTCTTGCGGCGTTATTTATTCCATTCACTTTGATTCGCTTTAAAAACGAAAATAGAACAAATTTTTCAACGACAATATTTTTTCTCACTGGCGTTTCATTCTGCATATTGGGGTACCCTGTAGTTGGATTTTTACTAGTCATTTCTCATTTTTTAATAAGCGCAGTTTCAAAAAATAGCACTTCACTTAAAGAGTGGAACGCCGAAACATATCTGAATTGTGGAGCAATTTCTGCCGCTTTTTCTGTCTGGATCACTCCCGAACTCATTGCCAGCAATTGGGATATGGGCGACGCCTACATGCGCTACAATTCACTCTTTCGGTTTCAATTTGAATCTTTCTATATTGTTCCTTTTTTTCTTTGTTTTGCTCTTAAAAATAAAATTCAAAATTTTTTGCTGCCTCAAAAGCGTTTTGTGCTTTTCTGCACCGGAATATTAATTCTTTTTATTGTCGGCGGCATTGTTCAATACAAAACTTTTCAGCACCGCTTGCAAAGAGTCAACGTTGGTGGTGGATTCAACGGCATGGCATTTTTAGAAGCCGAAAGGCCGGCTGATTGGCATATTATTGAGGCATTAGGCCAACTCAAAGGACGTGTGGTTATTGCCGAAGAATGCGGAATTCAACCTAAACCAGGAAACTACACTATATCGGGCCGCATCAGCGCTTACAGCGGTCGCCCAGCAATTTGCGGATGGGCGAATCATGTTGCACTTTTTCATAATATTGTTCACCAAAAGGAATATGAAGGGCAGGGAGCCTTCGGTCATTTATTAGATCGCAACAAATGGACTAACGCGCTCTTTAATTTTAATAAAGCTTTAAATATAGACGGAAAAATAATGCCAGAATTGAACGATGCCCTTTTGAATTTTTTAAAAATGGGAGTCACTCACTTGGTGTGGGGTCAGTGGGAAAAAGAAAATCACAAGCTCACTACACTTGAAGATTTAAAGACATTTGGAAAAATAATTTATCTTTATCAGGATTTAGGCATTATCGAACTCGACTATTCTAAATTTATAAACAAAGGAAATTAAGTCATAATTGCTCAATTTTCTAGCAAAAAAGAAATAGAATTACCCATATATTCTTTACGGAATGAATTGGTTGAGATTTTACAAAATCATTCGCTGGAAGCCTGTACAATTCTCGATCTCATTGCCAGTGGCAGCTCTTGTACAAGCAATAGTCGTGATTTTCTAAACGCCCCATTGCACGAAGACAAAATAAAATTCGCACATTGGGTTGGCAAAAAGTACAATGCGGATATGCATTTTTTGTCTGAAAATTCACAAGTGCGAAACGATACCAATTTAATATTGCAGAACGCGCAAACAGCTCTCATTTTTGCCGTGCCTTATGC
>JAYTOT010000223.1:0-1917 GCA_043747645.1 Pseudomonadota bacterium
AACACCTCGACATCAACGGGCCCATTTGGCTTTCGGTACTCGCCGGCACAGGCCAACCCGCTCAATGGCAAAGCATAAAGTAACAGTCAAAAATCGGGCGTTGTATTGCTATCACACAATCTGTGCTCGTGAAAAAATAAAAATGCAAAAGCATCGAACCCCAATTAAACTTTAAAGGCTCAATTAAATGAAATTGATTAAAAAAATTTCAATATTTTCTGTTCTGTCATTTGTTCCTTTAATTCAAGACAAAATTTTTGCGTACCCGGTAATTATTGGAGCATCTGATGTTTCTAATTTGCAAGGAGTGAATAGAAATTATCTCATTGCAATAGCTCCAGACGGCCAAGGAAGTTGGAAAAAAATACCTCTTCAAATTGAAGAGGTCGAAGACGACGCAGCCATTGTGTTTCGCGCTCCAACAAAAATACTCCCTTTGCGCGCTGAACACCCGCACCCTGGCACCAACGACCCGTTTGAAGGCAAGCTCGACACAGTACACAGACTCCTTTTAGAGGACGACACTTTTGGAGTATGCACAGATAAATGCCAATCAGAACTGCAACAGCAAGCAAAAATACTTTGTAATAATCAAAATAATAGTTCAATTTTTCCGGCCACGCGCATCGACCTTAATTTTCTTAAAAAAACTGCTTTTGTGGTAAACTGTAAAAGCAAACAACAGTCCGATTTTAAATCCACCGTTGCGGTGGATCTTGAAAAAAGAGTTTTTAAAGCAACTGAATTTAGTTACACATACCGCAGCAAAAAGGATATATTACTCGATAAAATCACGTTTCAACCAGACAATGTCGAAGTTTTAGGGCCGAGCGAACTACAGGTTTATCTTAAACCCAAATATCTTGTAAATATGCATTTTGAAGACAAAGATCTAATTTCGCGCGTCACTAGCGTGACTCAAGGGTCAGTGGGGGCAGGCGTAGAGGTCGCCTTCTCTCTTAAAGTTTTGGGATTCAAAATCAATTCACAAATATGCTGCGATGTGAGCGTGTTCAAAGACTCTTTGTATTTTCCCGTAATGCTCGATTTGCCGTTTGAAGGCAGTTCGTTTCAAAAAGGAAGCGGCCTTTTCTACGGACTCAATTACGCAGGCGATATCGATAAAGATATAAAAATATATGCGCCAAAATTGGGTGAATCAAAAGAAGAAGACTCTACACACCCCGGCAGCACTCTAATGATTCGCACACAGGGAAAGGTCATGGCAGTTGCCTTTAGAAACGCAAAAAAAGGCGCAAGCGATTCTGTTGCGCCATCGTTAGCGAATCCGGAAGACCTCAAAACTTTGGGATTTCCAAAAGTAAAAACAAAGTTTGGACTTTTTTACGACGTCACCACATTAAAAAAAGGATTTCATAACTTTAATGTGTGGTTTTATGTTGGAAAAGAATCGAACGCAGACCAGCTTTTAGAATATGGAAAATATGGCATTCGATTTAAGACATCCCCACTGCGCTGATTAAAATCAATAAACACGAATTAAGGCCTAAAACTTTTAAGTAAGTTGCCTTTCTGAGATTCGTAGCTAACACGGAGGCACTCCATTATTTTTGGATTCTCGGCACAGTCTTTGTCTCTAGCGCGAAGCCACTCGCGTTGGGTAGATTTGAGTTTATTTTGGTCCGGCACGGTCGACAACGCTTTTAAAATATCCTTATAAGTTTGCGTTAAATCCCTATCTAGTGTCTGTCCGGAATTCAATGCTCTTAAGTTAAGAAAATAGTTGCAAAAAACATTTGATTTAAAACAAAACTAAATATATAATAAAAATTCAACAATGTTAATTATACGGAGAACAGGTATGTCGCAAGATAATCAACGAGCAGTTCCTGACTTTACCAAAATTCTTTGGCAAAGTCAATAAAGAATATAGACTTCAAAAAGGTTCTAGCAGCG
>JAYTOT010000224.1:0-25051 GCA_043747645.1 Pseudomonadota bacterium
TTTTGATTCTCTGATTTTTGAACCGAACAGGAAATCAAACCAAAAGCCACAATAACAACAGATGCAAAAACAACCACAGATCTTAATTGCATTGCCAATACCCTCGTTAAAATCCGAAGTGATAGTGCGCAGCAAGTTGAGAAACACTCGTATTTAAAGTTGTTTTACGAGAGGGTAAAAAACCGTAGCCAATTCCTAATTCGCCACTGACAGAAAATTCACGAATTAAAAACAATTCAGCACCGAGTCCCAATGCGGTTCCTGCTTGAATATCTGTAGCGTCTTTGGGAGCATCGGCGGTTTTAAAACCATCTCCGCTGTTTTGGCCCAAAGTTGCCTGCAAAAAAGTATAAGACGAAATTCTTGCGCTAGGAGTGAAAAAATGCTGACCGCGCAATGTGAATCCCACTGCTGTTTTTTTGTTCGTTTTATCGTGAGAAATTTGCAATAATGGCATCACGCTTGTGGAAGAATTTAGCATATACCTCAAGCCAATTCCCGGAACTCCATACTGCGTACCACCAGTGGGAAAATCTAGGGCCATAGACCATTTTCCTGTCTGCAAACTGTTGAGTGAGTTTTCATTGGCCGAGAGTTCGTCGAGCTCTAAGTCAGAAGTTGAATTTTCTGAAATATTTTCTGCTGGTACTGAATTCTTTTTTTTCTTGGTATTACTTTGAGATTGAGACAAAGCAATTGAATTTACAATCACAGATAAAGTAACTACGCACATTCCAATTTTCGAAAAATTTAATTTCCAGAATTTCATTCATGCTCCACAGTTGTAATCTTTTTATTTTGCAAACCTACCTGATATCAAATAAGCAATTTCTAGACTCTGAGAATAGTTTAAACGAGGGTCGCAGTAACTTTGATAATTTTCAACAAGTTGATCTTCTGACAGCCCCACGCCACCGCCTAAACACTCGGTGACATTTTCACCGGTCAGCTCAAAATGCACTCCACCCAAAATAGTTCCCATGGCCCTGTGGCATTCCTCAGTTTCAATAAGCTCCCCAAGAATTGCACTAAAATCGCGCGTTTTAATTCCATTTTGAGCTTTTATGGCATTGCCATGCATAGGGTCGCAGCTCCAGGTGACTTTTAATTTGGCATTTTTCATAGCGGTTATTAATTCAGACAATACACCTGAAGCTTTTTTATGTCCCATTCGTGTGATGAGAGTGATTTTCCCAGGTTCATTGTTCGGGTTCACAAGCTTCACTAAATCTACAATTTCTGCAGCATTTGATGTTGGCCCAATTTTGATTCCAACAGGATTTTCAATTCCACTCAAATAATGAGCATGAGCGCCATCGATTTGACGTGTGCGTTCGCCCAGCCAAAGCATGTGCGCACCTAAATTATACCAGCCCGGTTCACCGTCTATTTTTTGAGTAAATGCACTTTCATAATCTAGCAGCAAAGCTTCATGGGAGGTGAAAAAATCGACACGTCTCATGTACTCGCCCGCGCCACCAATGAGCTCCATAAATCGCGTGGCATCGCGCACGCGCTCCGACAACTCTGTGTACAATTGAGGTTGTTTTGACTCCGAAATATGATCGAGTTTCCAAATTTCTGGCCTACGGACGTCTGCAAATCCGCCTTCAATAAGCGCTCGAATCCAGTTAATGGTAAAGCATGACATGGTCGCAGCCTTCACCAGACGTTGAGGATCATGACGCCGGCTTTCAGATTCAAAAGCATACCCGTTGATAATATCGCCACGAAAACTTGGCAAGCATATGCCGTTTTTCATCTCAAAATCTTCGGAGCGAGGCTTTGCGTATTGCCCTGCGATGCGGCCAATACGAACCACAGGCTTACGAAGTCCGTAAACTAAAATGAGACTCATTTGCAAAATGATTTTAAGTTTGTCCGTGATTGCCTTAGGATTGCAATCAACAAATCGCTCGGCGCAATCGCCGCCTTGCAATATAAACCGCCGGCCTTCACTGGCTTCTGCAATTTGATTCTTGAGCGATTTTATTTCGCCAACGTGCACTAATGGCGGCATTTCTCGCAACCTGGCGAGACTTTCGGCCAACGCATGAACGTCATCGTATTGAGGTTGCTGAAGTGCTGTGCGAGACGCCCAACTCATGGGCGTCCAAGATTGATTTTTAAATTGAGTCACTGCCGCACTCCTTCGAATAACTGCGCGCCCAGAGACTAAACAAAAAAACACCCGGCGTGAAGGCCTGGACCTTCATTCTGGACAACTCTCAAATTCTAAGTTTCTCAAAGAACGTGTGACTTCTTGGCTTAACTCTTGCGTCAATTTTACTTGCGCTTTGCAGGAGCCTTACTAGCACGACTGCCAACACCAACAGCTTCTTTTAAGGATTTCGCAGCACGAAATGCAATTTTTTTAGAAGCAGGAATTTTAATTTCTTCTCCAGTTTGAGGATTGCGACCCATGCGGGCAGCGCGATCTTTAACTTGAATAATACCAACTTTGTCGAGACGAACCTTGCTATTATTTGACGAAATCTCTGCTTGAATAGCCTCTAAGAAGTCCGCAATGAGTTCCTTTGTTACCTTTTTAGGAAGTTGAGTTTGACTCGTAGCCACTGTATTCATAAGGCTGCTAGTAGAAACGGTGGTAGCAGTTTTCTGAGACATAATAAAACCTCCAAAAAAACAAAATTCGCAGCTCAACCTTGGCTCACGAACAATTATAAAAACATCAAAAAATCTGCAACAAAGCAAACATTTGAAATAGAATAAATGATCACAGTTGATCAAAACACTGAGACAGAAACACAAGAGATTGAGAGTTTGCCCGATAGTAACCACTCAAAAAAAGATTGTCAAACACCAACGGACACGGCCTTGCAACCATTACTTGCTATGCTATTTTTAAATCTCTCTTTATTTGGCATTTTTATTTTTTTACATTTGCCGATGAAATAAGTTTTTTATGGCATTCAATTATATTAATTTGTGAAGCTCAGAAGGTCGTTTTAAGTGAAAATTTATAAAGCTGAAATTAAAAAACCCGATGGTCGCATTTGGAATCAATTCAGTCGGACACCCATTAAATTTACCTGCGAGCCAGTTGATTTCGGACTCCTGCGGCCCGATTCTTGGCAAGCGCCTACTTTGCGTCACAACGAAATGCGCAATGAATGGACGAGTTATTCTGTAAGCAGAAACAATCGCCCCATGCTTCCTCCCAAAGAATATTGTCCACTTTGCCCTGCCTCCCTATCAGGCGAAGGCGGTCTTATATTTCAAACAGAAGTCCCAAAACTCGAACAAACCTTTGAATGGGCCACTTTTGAAAATATGTTTCCGGGCCTCTCGCTGCAAAATGGAATTGGCCGTTGCGAAGTTATTTTGTACTCGCCAAACCACGACAGCACACTTGGCGATGAAACGGTTGAACATATCTCCGGCCTTATTCAAGTGTGGCAAGACAGATCACGCAATATAGGAGCCTTACCTGAAATAGAATTTGTTTTTTTATTTGAGAATAAAGGAACAGAAGTGGGTGTTACCTTGCACCACCCCCATGGGCAACTTTATGCATTCAACCACATACCACCATTTGTAGCGCAAGAACATTTATCGGCGCACAATTATTTTAATAAAACGAACCAGTGTCTTGTGTGCGCCATGCGCGACAAAGAGAAAAAAGATAAAATTAGAATCATTGAAGAAACAGACAACATTGTAGCCTATGTGCCCTTTGCCGCTCGCTACCCTTATGAAATCCATGTCACAACACAACAACACCGTCCACTGATTGAATCACTCAATTCAAATGAAATTGACGATCTGGCACTCGTTCTCAAAAAAATTATTTCGCGTTATGATTCTCTCTTTGGAATCAAAATGCCTTATCTTATGGTGCATCATCAGAGCCCTGCAAAAGCTCCGAATGACCTTACATACCATTGGCATATTGAGTTTTATCCCCCTTATAGAGCAGCGCAAAAGCTGAAATATTTGGCGGGTGTTGAAAGCGGCACTGGTTTTTTTATCAATGACACTTTGCCAGAAGAAACAGCAGCACATTTGCGCAGTATGATTTGTAATTTTTGACTTCTTGGGAGTTTTTTTTATGCAGATTATTGCAGTTCCTTTAAACGAGCTGAACGAAACGCCTACTTTGGGTTCATTGCAAATTTTCGCGCCTGGGCGCTTGAATATTATTGGCGAGCACACCGACTACAATGGCGGTAAAGTATTACCAATTTGCATCGAACAAGGACTCACGCTTACCTTGCGAAAATTACCATTGCACACAGGCCCGGAATTTTTATACAATCATGCCGACGCACTTTTAATTTTCAGCTCTGAACAAAATCCAGACCAGACAGTTTTTTTAAACTATTCTACATTGCAAACAGTGGTCGATGCCTACGATAAAGCCTGGCGTGATGGGCGCGAAGTGGCTCTGCCCGCTAGTTTTCAAAAATCTTGGGCCCGTTACGTTATTGGTGCGGCCGCTGCATTTTTTTCAAACTTTAGACACTCACTTTCGTTGGCAAAAGATCACACCGCCATTCATATTTCATCGACTCTTCCTGCGGGAGGCGGATTAAGTTCGAGCGCTTCACTTTGTTGCGGAGTGATTTCGGCCCTCTCTCTGCAATGGGGAGCCATGATTCCCGCAAAACAAATTGCCTGGCTCGCCATGACAGTAGAACACACCTTTCCGGGCACAAAATGCGGACTTATGGATCAATTGGCTATTATGCTGGGCCGTGAAAATCACTTTTTGAAAGTGGATTTTAATTCATTTCCTAAAGAAGGTCGATTTAACACCGAAGCAATTCAATCTCACAAAGCTTTCAGTGACTATCATATTGTTGCATTTGAAACGGGAGTCACTCATTCGCTGGCTGACTCTGAGTACAATCAGAGGCGACTCACTTGTGAACAGAGTTTAATTTTATTACAGCGCGCCACTCAATCACATCATATGTCTTTAGGCGCATATTCAGACCCGAATGTTTACAAAAAATCTTTTCAGCACACCCAATCGGCGCACAATCAAAAAGATTTAAAAGTTCTACTTCAAACAATGTTTGACGAAGTTGAACCAGGTGTTTCGCCGTTGTTAGCAAAACGCGCAGCTCATGCCATTTTTGAAAATGTGAGAGTTCGCGAAGCCGTGAGTGCCTTAAAAACTGGAAAAACAGCTGATTTAGATCGCGCCATGCGCGAAAGTCACTGGAGCTTGCGCAACCACTACGAAGTTTCTTGCACAGAACTCGATTCTGCATGCCAGATTGCAACGGATGTGGCCAATAGCCTTGCACACAGTTCGCATTTAAAATCGTTGCCAATACTAGGCTCGCGCATGACTGGCGGCGGCTTTGGCGGCAGCACGGTGCAGTTTGTTCACAACGGAATTTTGGAAGAATTTAAAGAAACTTTCAAAGACACTAATAATCCTTACACTAGAATTACTGGAAAAATACCAAAACTTTTAGTCACAAATCCTAAAGATGGATTGCGTGCAAATCTACTTTAAAGGAACTTTGGAATGACTCTTCGCAATGCTCTATTCGAACTGGGCGCAGCATATTATCCCGACTATATTCCAAGCCAAAGTCTCACTCAAAATAGCGATGGAACAAGACAATTATTAAACAAACAGGAACGATTGGAATCAGATTTTGTGCGCATGCAAAATCAAGGAATTCACACTATAAGAGTGGGTGAATTTTGCTGGAGCACTGTTGAGCCTGAGCCCGGAAAATTTAATTTTGACATTTTTCACCGCACTCTAGATTTAGCATTAAAATTTAATATTAAAGTTATTTTTTGCACTCCAACGGCAACTCCACCCAAATGGCTCATCGATTTGCATCCCGATATTTTACCCGTAACGAGAGCCGGAAGTCGAATTCCATTTGGCAGCAGGCGGCATTACGATTTTTGCCATCCCGTTTTTAGAGCCGAAAGTCGGCGCATCACAGAAAAATTTGCAAAAGAATTTGGCACACACAAAGCCTTGGTATCGTGGCAAACAGACAACGAATTTGGATGCCATGCCAGCGTGTTTCAATTTAGCAATTACTATAAAAAAGAATTTCAAAATTGGCTTAAAAAAGAATACAGCAACGATTTGCTCAAATTAAATGAAGCGTGGTTCACATGTTTTTGGTCGCAAGGCTACACCAATTTTGAACAAATTGAGGTTCCATTTGCATCGTGGTCCGATCAAAATCCAAGTTTAGAATTAGACTTCAGAAGGTTTTGTAACGAAATGGTCGTTCTTTTTCAAAAAGAACAATGCGATTTAATTCGCGCTCATTCACCCAACCGGCCCATCACCCACAATTTTATGGCCTTGTTTACAGATCTCGATCCGTGGTCCATGTCCGTTGATTTAGACGAAGCTGGATTTGACCATTATCAAATGGAATCTGAGCCACACCCCGTTACATCGCATTGGCAATTTGCCCTTATGCGGAGTTTGAAGCAAAAAAAATTCCTCATATTAGAACAACAACCATTGCAAGTGAATTGGCAGCCCACCAACCGCCGATTTTCGTTCGATTGGCTTTTTTTATGGGGGCTTCAGTCCGCATTTTTGGGCGCACGCGGCATGTATTACTTTTGTTGGCAGCGCATGTATGGCGGTGCAGAACAGTTCCACGATGCCTTTGTGACGCACGATGTCCGTGTTCTGCAAACACATCAAGAACGCTTGGTCATTGCCAAAAACAGTTACTTTAGCAAGTTGGAACAAGAATTTAATTTAAAAGCTATTCCCGATGTTTGCACCGACGCTCTTTGCATTCACGATTTTGAAAGCCTTTGGACTCATGAAATCACGCCTCAATCGCAGCTTTATTCCACCCGGAAGCAAATCGATTGCGTGGCTTCACTCTGCCACGGAGCTGGCCTGGGTCTGCACTTTGCTCGCACCATTGAGGACGCAAAAAATTTATTGAGCAAATTTAGAGTTTTAATTCTTCCAGGATATGCCTTTGAATTTACGCAGTCTGAACAAAAAATAATGACTGATTTTGCAAATTCTGGCGGAAAAATATTGAGCTTTCCGCGCACGGCCATGAAAAAACGTAATAACCAAATGTCGCCACTGCCGTTAAATTTATTCAACGAAGACGACTTTTATTTCGACGATTCTGGCGCACTTTTAGCACATGAATCAGAACCATTTAAATGCGTCGGTAAAAAAACTACTCAAGATTTTACTGGCCATTTGTGGGCCGAAAAAATTAAAATTGTGAATCAAAAAAACTGGCAACCCCTGGCTATATTTAGCGACGGACTCTACCAAAGTTGGCCCGCCGTGATTCAAAACACTCAATTTAAAAATGGAGGTTCTTACACCCATTTTGCAACCATTCCCGAAAATAATTTTAAATTGCACAGCTGGATTTTGGATAATTTAAATATGGAATCTGCCCACACCATTGCTCAAAAAGAGGGAATTCAAATTTACCCGCTTCAAGCAGCAGGCAAAAAATACATTTCTGCGGTTAATTTTACTGATTCAGATGCAGAAATAAAACTCACTCAAAATTCAACTTTTGATAAATGGTGCGTTGCGAGCATAGATTCAAAAGAACAACTGATATTTAAGTCAAACTCCTCAGGCAATAAAAAAGGGGCGGAAGAAAAAATAATTTTGCCCGCCCGCCACACTTTGTTTTCAGAAATTAATTAAATTAATTCGCCTTGGGTGAATCGAACTCTTTGCGCACCGCTGCAGCCAAACCACCAGCAGCCATTCCCACTTTACGATTGTTCAAAAAGAAAGTTGGAGTGCCTTTTACGCCCACATTGGTCATGGCAGCACTTGCGTCGTCTACGGCTTTTTTGCTTTCTTCAGAAATTACGCATTTTTCAAATTGCGCAGCCTCTATGCCAGATTCTTTTGCCACCGCAATTGCTGTAGCGGTAAATTCTTTAGCAGCATCTGTTCCTTTGGGTGATGCCAAATCTAGCGAAACTCCAAATGCTTTTTCGTGATATTTCCAAAATTGCTCAGACCCTTGTTTGTTGGCACAAAATCCGCCGCGTGCAAGCATGCCAGATAAACCTTCGGGGTGCAGTGCAAAATTCACTTGTACAAAATTAATTTTGCCATCAAATTCTTTAAGCACCGCATCAACTTCGGTTTTAGTGTTGCGGCAGTGTGGACATAAATAATCAGAAACTTCGACCAATGTTACTTTAGACGCCGAAGCTCCTTTAGAAGGATAAGGTGCAAGAGCAAAGGAGACAACTGGTGCCATAGGGGCACTAGCTAAAAACTTAAACCGACCTTTTTGCTCAAGTTCGGCAGCCTTAGCGCGTGTTTGTTCGCCAATTTTTTGCCCTTGCATAAATTGTACGAGCTGCGGCTTAATTTGCTCAAAAGTTGTTCCTGGAGGAATACTTTGCTTGTTCGCTTCGTAAAACTTTTTCATTTCATCATCAGAAATTTTATCTGCTTTTAACAATGTTTTAAGTTGAGGAAGATTTGCTAAGTCTGTGTTTCCGACCTCTTTGGCCAAAGAAATACGCAGTGCGAGTTCTTTTGAAAAATTTGCTGTTCCTTCAAAACTCTGATTTTGAATTTGATACAAAACATCTTTGGCTTCAGAAGGAAAATCGTCTGAAGTATAGGCTTTTCCATCGAGTTCAAATATTGCAGAATTAGCAGTTGCTCCCGCAATAGAACAAGTGGTTTCTGAGGAGGAATTTGCAGAAAGATTAGACTTTTTGCCGAACTTCAAGGCTAAACTTCCACCTATGGCAGCGCCCAAACCAATTCCACCAATTAAAACACCGATGACTTTACTGTTTTCCATGTCACACCTTTCTCTGAAATTTACGAAATACGCGGGCAGAGCATGGTGTATTAGGAGCGTGAGGTCAAATTTGCAGAAGCAACGGCGCATTTGATATTTATCCCAAGTCAGGCAACACCAGATGTAGTGCGACCCACACCATAAGGCACCCAATATCTGGTGGTTTTCAAAAAAAATTTGTTTGATGGCATGTGTGAAAAATTGATAAAAAATCAATTTTCTGCAATATTAACGAGTTAGGCATATAGCTGGATTTACGCTGCGAAACTTATCCACAGAGAAAGTGGATAACCTAGACTCAACACAGTGCGAAGCGCCAGATTCCCTAGCTTCCCATCACAGTGCATGCAAATGCAGCACATCTTTTTGGACACGATTGTGCACTTCTTTCTGACGGTCTTCGTTGTGCTCAACCTACGACCTCAACTGCCGATGACACTGAGTGGCATCAAAAATCAGGGAGCTTGGGCGTGAAACCTGTTGAAAAATACACTTTTGGTCGGTGCGATATAGAGGTCTTTAAAATAGATTCTACTACATTGTACAAATTCGCTGGCGACCTCGACGAAAAATTTGACGGCCGCAAGTTTATCAAACCTCAAACTGAGATTGTAAGAATTCATTTGGGGGCACTCCGGACCGTAAACTCCGTGGGCGTAAGGGAATGGGTTTATTTAATGAGGGAGTTTTCGGATCTGCCCACAGTCATCTTAGAAGACTGCTCAGTGGCCGTTGTAGACCAAATTAACATTGTGCCCCAGATGCTCGGCCGAGCCACGGTAGAATCGTTCTTTGCACCTTACTATTGCCCGCAGTGTGATGAGGAGGTCACTTGCCTCATTCGTTGCGTTGATCATAAAAGCAGACTGTTAGAAAAAAAGGCACCTGTTTTAAAGCATGATAAATGTCAGGCTGATTTAGAATTCGATGCCCTTGAAGATTGTTACTTTCACCAAATAGAGCGTTTTTTTAAGCCATGATCAAAAAAAATCCAATTGTTTTAGCTACGGGTCCTTTTATTAAAGAAGCAAAAGTTTGCGGCTGGCAAGCATGTCAGGCTGTATTTGCAAAACGTCGCAACGACATCATTCGAGTCTATGTTCAAAAAGAACGACTGGACGAAGCGACAACAATTTTAAAATGGTGCGCTCAAGAAAAAAAAGCATATCACGTTGTGACAAGCGAAGAACTCGCAACAGTTTGTGGCTCGTCGCACCACGAAGGAATTGCACTTTTAGCCAAGGGCAAAAAAACTCCTTCCATTAACGAACTGGCCGATACAAAAGACGCAAATATTCTGCTTGTTGCCCTTGAAAACGTTGGTAATCCGCACAATATTGGCGCAATTCTTCGCGTTGCGGCGCACTTTGGAGTGAACACACTTATTGCTGGTGGAAGCACACGGGCACCAGAATTAAACGCGGCCATTTGTCGCACTGCCGAGGGCGGCGCAGAACATGTCAATTATTTAAGCACTTCGCAATTGCTTCCCGATTTGCTGAAATTAAAATCGGCGGGATTTAAATGCATTGGCACTTCGAGTCACAGTAAAGTAACAGCTTACGATATTAAGGCCACCGGCAAACTCATTTTAATTTTAGGCGCCGAAGACCTTGGCCTGAGCAAAGAAGCTCAAGACTTGTGTCAAAAAACAATTTTAATTCCCGGAACTGGAACAGTAGAAAGCTTAAATGTCGCTTGCGCAGCTACTGCGTTACTTTCCGAATTCTGGCGCCAGCGAAGCTAGGTTTAATTCAATTTCAATTAAAAATGGCGAGGGCCAAAGCTATGTCAAAATCTCAAAATACTCAAAACGCTAAAACTGCTCAGAATCCAGAAATTGAAAGTTTTTTAAATACCCTCGATGCCGAAAAACGAGCGGAAATTGATGCCGCACGGGCATTTGTTGCGCAACATTTAGCAACCAAATATGAAGAAGTTTTTCAGTACGGAATGATTTCCTGGGTCATTCCGCTTGAGGTCACAGGAAAAACCTACAACGGCCAACCTCTTTCGGTTGTTTCTTTAGGTGTAAAAAAATCTGTTTACTCCTTGCATTTAATTTCGATGTATATTTTTCCAGAATCGCGAATTATACTAGAACGTGAATCTCAACAACTCGGATACAAATTAGACATTGGCAAGGGTTGCCTGCGATTTAGAAAATTCTCAGATTTGCCAGCAGAACCCTTGGCTGAACTCTTAAAAAAAATCGACTACAATGGTTTGATTACTGCCATGGTAAAACAGGGCAAAAGCAGTCATCATTGAAGCGGCTGCTTTAAGGTGAATTGACTCACCAGAAAAAATAGGGGACTCTATATGAGCTCTTAATACCAATTTTTGGCTTTAGTAGCTCAAATGCGGTCCTTTAACAGAGGTTGAAGCACTCTCTTTGCTCAATGAGGCGATTTGTAGGTTAAACATTTTAATTACCATCACCCAAAATGTGTTTTTCGTAAGCTTCAAGCTGGCCATTGCCTAATGGGTCGTACAATGACGGGAAGCCAGGCTCCACCAATTTGTTCTCCATTCATACTTCTAAAAAGTGTATTTTTTTGGGAAAGTATAAAAGCTGATGCAAGGGGTGCTATCCAAGATGTTCTTTACCTGCAAGAAAAAGATACATTCAAATTAAAAGAAACTCAGGAGTTCATTGAATAATCCTTTCAAATGGCAAAAGATTTATGGGATTGGATCTCTTTGAAATCGGAGCTCAAATCCTCTTAATTCGAGAAATTTTTCTAAAGTTGACCATATTGCGCCAGAAATGCACATCGCAAAACATTAAAGATGTGCTATACTTTCAAGATTCAGGAGGCACTATGATTGCTGCTAAAAAAATAAATGCTTTATCGATTGATGAATTCATTGAAAACTATGAAGGAACGCGATGCCAATTTCATGAGGGCGAAGTGTGGCAAGTGCAAGCGACTACACCTGACCATAGCCACATTCAGCTTTATATTGGTCGATTTCTCGCGAATTATTTTGGAAAAACTTCTGGCCCCGGGGGCGGGTGGTGGCTTTTCACCGAGGTCGCTGTAAAGTATCAAGAAAATAGTTTGTTTTGTCATGACCTTGCTGGCTGGCGCAGATCTCGTGTGCCCGAACGACCAAGGCGGTATCCGGTTGCAGAACGCCCCGATTGGGTCTGCGAAATTTTATCTTCAAACAGCGCTCGGGACCTTGTGACCAAAAAAAAGGTGCTTTTTGAAAACGAAGTTCCTTTCTATTGGATTGTAAATCCTGTTGAAAACATACTCAGCGTGTTTGAATGGAGCCCAAAATCATATATGTCAATTTTAGACGTAAACCTTGGTTTTGTAGGCCGCATTCCTCCATTTGACGCCATGGACATCAACCTGAGCGTTCTTCTTGGCGAAGAAGATGAGTAATTATTAGCAATTGATGAGTCAACTGAATGTTGTACTTTTTGGCGGAACATCAAACGAACGTTCTGTTTCCACCCCAAGCGCACAAAATAATGCGGCTCAGCAAGACATTTGTTTTGATTCAATTGGTAATGGAGGATTAGAATTTTTTCCATCCTCCTATTTTTTTGACATCAGTCAATGCATGACCGCACATTTTGAACCTGCCTCCATTTCAGGCTGAACCAGTACAATTTTGGGGACTCCTCTCTTTGCATCGGAAATTGATTTAAATCTCCCCTTCTATATCATCAAAAGGCTGCCCGATATTACAATCATGGCTTTCTAAAAAAATTTTCGCAAAAATAACTGGGTTAAGATTTTAAAACAATCTCCTGAGTTCACCTGAGAGAAAAACACACTTTTTGTGCTTAAAATCTATTTAGACTCTTATTGCCATTATTTTACGATTAGTTTACCATCACTAAGTTTATCAAAGGAAGCAAAATTGACATTAGACGAAAAAATTCAAAAAATTTCGGACCATTGGTTTGAACAGGAGCAAGAGGACCTGGAAACCGCTTAAGCTATTTTCCGGCAAGCAAAACGCAATGCAGCAGCACTATTTTTCCTGCACCTTGCCTCAGAAAAATTACTCAAATCTAAAGTGGTTCAAATCACTAAAACTCATGCCCCATTCACTCACAATTTAGTTGTTCTTGCCGAAAAAACAGGGTGGGAAATAGATTCACACATTCTTGCAATTTTGAGCGACGTGAGTGAATTTAATTTATCTGGCCGCTACCCACAAGAAAAAGATCAATTTAAATTGAAAGCAACTCATGAATTCACCGAACATTCATTCCAAAGGGTAAAAGAATTATGGGATTGGATCTCGTTGAAATCCGGGCTCAAACCCTCTTAATTCGAGAGCTCTTGCTGGAACAAGGCTACCGAATACAGACTGTTTTATTGTTTGGATCTCAAGCTAAAGGAACGGCAACAGAACAAAGCGACATTGACCTTGCATTTGTTTCTATTGATTTTGGGAAAGATCCTTTTGCAGAATCAGTGGCTGTGAATAAATTATTGTTCGGGAGAATCGCAATGGCTGAAGCTGTAGCGATTCCTTTAGCTGATTATTTAGATGTTTTACCACTGTCACCCATAGCTTGGAAGGTAAAAAAAACCGGCCTTCCACTCTTTTAACATTGGACTCAAAAATCAAAAAAATAAATGTTGAAAAAATACTCAGCGTGTTCGAATGGAGCGCAAAATCATATATGTCAATTTTAGACACACGCCTTGAATTTGTATGCCGCATTCCTCCGTTAGACGCCATAGACATTAACTTAAGATTTTTTATTAGCGAAGAATATGAGTGATTATTGGTTTTGGAATTCATACTTTTTTTGGAATTTCAAAGCAAAACAACGTCTAATTTCATTAATTTTGCTCACTCTGCTTGATCTTTGTTGAAAGTTACAAGTCTCTTATTATTTATTTGCGCGCACGCAACATAGAAAGCATCACCCGCACGAAGGCCCGATTTCATCATTACTTTTTCATTCGCATCAAAAAGATGATCGAGAGATTCAAGCACATAAACCGATGCCTGAAGCCAAGCTACTGCCTCTAGAATATCTTCTAAATCAACATTTCTTCGCCTGAAAGCCGCAACCTCGAGCGCGCCGCAAGCGAAGCCTCTTAAATTTTAGCAATGAAATGATCTCCAGGTTTGGCTATTCGCACTGCAACTTGCGCGTTGGCCGAAAGTCCCAGCGCTTTTCGAATACGCGCGGGCAAGATCATCTGACCCCGCTTCGAGATTGTGGCCAGAGTGCTTTCATTCTTAATCAAGGCGACCTCCCAAAAATGAGGTGCATATTAAGTGTAACACGTCTTCGGCAAAAAAAACGCAAATATTGAATGAACGTTTTTGTTTTTGTTAACATACGAACCTAGCAGCACTTCTTCTCGGTTTTACAATCTGCCAGCAAAAGTCAATTGACTAGTTCTATGTTGTCAAGATTTAGAATTGTTGTGCACTTATCACCATCAAAATCTGCCTCAACTCCATCTGCAACGGCAAAAACTAATGGAACATGAGCAATTGGAATGTAAAATTTTTCTGTGTGATTCAATTGCAGAAGGCTCTCAATGGCTTCTCTTTTCGCCTCGTCGGAATTAGAAAGCCAGCCTGACTCAACAAGTTTATCTGCAACAGGAAGCTTTACCCGCGCTAAATTATGCAAAGAACTGGAATGAAAAAAGATAGAAAGATAATCAATTCCCTTTAAGGTAACTGAATACCCGATGACAATTGCGTCGTAATCACCATTGCGTATTGCAGTAACAAACTCTGTCTTATCTATTGAATGAAAATCTGAGGGGATTTCTGAAAAAATGCTTTTAGCAAGTTCATCGATTTCGTGGCTGCTCAGAACCAACACCTTTAACTTTTTTACAAACTTTTTTTGGCTCTGCACATGTGGATCTTTCGCAAATTCATTTGCATTTGGAAACATGCCTGGGCTCATAAAACTGTTACTTTGCTGCAAGCCGCTCACTTCCAGCCACTTAGCAGCGTGTTTTAGGTTCAAAGCCAACGAGAGTTCGTTCCTTTTTTCCGTTGAATTCAGATCAGGTCTTGAGGAATTAAAGGCGACAAAATAGCTTACGGCATGATCAAATGTGATTTTATTTTTAGATTTAATGCCTAGTACTTCAGCAACGTTTCCGGCCCCATAGCTTCGAAGAAGTTCGAGATTTCCATTTTCAAATTTCTCTTTTGCAGTCGCAAAATCCATTTCTTCAAATTGAAAAAGCTGACCATCGGAATTTCTCTTTATGAGAAGCTGGTGTTGGTCCTTTTTTTGAATTGAATAACCACCAGAGAAACAGATTTCGTTTCCACATTCCTTTGCTATGGTAAACATTGGTTCGCCTAAGACCCGCAGAAACCCAGGCATGGGTATATCAAGATTTATAATAATGGTGTCTGCAGAGCACGACTGGAATACTTTTGGAAAGTAAAAACAGAAGTCAATTTTCTTTTCATCGCTAAAACCGATTAACGTCCAAGATATTAAAATTTTCATCCACCCATGGCGGCAATGCTCTTTTCCCGACTTCAGAAGCTCAAAATTTAAACGCGCTTGGCAAGCTTACATGACAAAGCCGAAGTAGACCTCAAAAGCGACCTACATTTGCAGCTCGAAAATGGGAGATTTAGAGTGACTTTCTGCCAATTGTGATAATGGAATGGGGGCCGTAGGATTTAATATATGCGGTTTTAATTCGAGCTGCCAAAACCCAATATCGTGCCAAGCACCCAATTTAAATCCAATGGAATTAAACACAGCAACGGGCTTGAAGCCCAAAGACTTATGAATCGCAACGCTTCCCTTATTTGGAAGGGTAATTCCTCCAACGGCAATGTAATATCCTTGAATTTTCAGAAGTTCGAACAGTGATTTATAAAGCGATTTGCCAATGCCACGACCGTAAAATTCGGAATCAACATAAACAGAAACTTCGGCGGACCATTGATAAGCAGGCCTCAGACGAAATGCACTGCCATATGCATAGCCAATTATTTTTTGATTTAATTCACAAACAATCCAAGGGTACTGAACTAAAGTTTTGTGAATTCTCGCCTGGATTTCAGAAATAGTAGGGGCTTCAATTTCAAATGATATGGAAGAATGAGCAACAATTGGTGCATAAATTGCTTGAATTCCTGCGGCGTCGTTCTCTGTTGCAACGCGAATTCTAGCGTTCATTTTGGAGCCCTTAATCAGTTAAACGTTTTTGCGAAGGATTTTATATTTGATAAATAATGAGAAGGTGTCAAACTGTTTCACGACCCAAATAACCCATCAATTATACTAATTAAATATACTTTACTAGAAATCCCGCATCAGACATGCGAGAATTCCAGGAAATCCCGCATCTCCTGTGCGAGATTTCAATAACAGGCCTTATGCATGCAATATAATAGAATATTTAACCCACAAACCGACCTCCTCCACAAAAGTGTTTTGCTGTTGGGGCCCCGCCGTACTGGAAAATCGTGGATTATCAGAAATACAGTCAAAGCGGATCTCAATTTCAATTTATTGCTTGCCGATACTCTCAACCAACTAGCCCGTCGTCCTTCTCTCATTAGAGAAAGTCTGGTCGATTCTGTTAAAATAATTGCAATTGATGAAATCCAAAAGCTTCCATTTTTGATGGATGAAATACATGCGCTCATAGAAGAACGCCCAGATATACGATTTTTTATTACAGGCAGTAGTGCGCGAAAGTTGCGCAATCAAGGCACATCACTGATGGCTGGGCGCGCTAGAACACGGCATCTTAAACCATTTGTGAGTGCCGAACTTCTGGACCACTGGGATTTAGATCAGCGCTTGCACTACGGCTGCTTGCCTGCAGTGGTCACAAGCCACGACCCTTGGTCTGAATTGCAAGATTACGCAGGAGACTATCTGCGTGAAGAAATAGCTGGAGAGGGCCTAGCACGAAATATAGATTCCTTTGCACGTTTTCTCGCTGTGGCAGCAACATGTCAGGGGCAAATTGTAAATTTTGAAAAGGCTGGTAACGACTGTCAAGTTCCTCCTCGCACCGTGCGTGAATACTTTCATATTTTAGAAGACACATTATTAGCAAAATTATTGCCATCGTTTCAGAGCAAAGGCAATCGAAAAGCGATTTCAAAAGCCAAATTTTATTTGTTTGACGTTGGAGTCTATCACTCACTCATGGGCCAAAAAGAATTAAAAGATCACACGCCCGCCTACGGATTAGCACTCGAAAGCCTCATATTTCAAGAAATTTCGGCTTACCTTTCTTACAAAAGAGACTCTCGACCATTGCAACACTGGCGCACACACACGCAAAATGAAGTTGATTTTGTCATCGGAGACGACACTGCAATTGAAGTAAAATCGACCAAATTGGCTGCCTCATCAGACCTGAAAGGAATGCGCGCATTAGCGTCAGACAACACATTTAAAAATAAAATATTAGTAACGCGCGATTCTCAGGAACGCATGATAGATGGCATTCAAATTCTACCCGTATCACTTTTTTTAGCGCGGCTCTGGAGAGGGGATTACGCAGAGTGATTGTGAAGCCAGAAGCCGTTAAATTTGAATTTTGGAATAAAACAGGAGTATAATCCGTTTTTGCGAGGTAAAAACGGATTATGATCCCTAGACTCATTAACATACCAAAATCAGATAGTTTTTTCTTATTTGGTGCACGCGGCGTGGGTAAATCGATGTGGCTTCGGCATTTGTACCCCGAAGCCATTTACATTGACCTGCTAGAAGCTGAAACGGAGCGTGATCTAGCCACACAACCACAATCTTTGGCCGCCCGCATTGAGGCAAAAAGCGCTACACCCGTTGTGATTATCGATGAAATACAAAAAATTCCGACTCTTTTAAATGAGGTCCACCGACTCATGGAAGGGGAATTTCGAAAAACGCAATTTATTTTAACGGGGTCAAGCGCTCGCAAACTCAAGGCAGGTTCTTCAAATTTACTTGCCGGTAGAGCCGTATTAAGACAAATGTTTCCGTTTTCTTATCAAGAAATAAAGAGCACTGGTTGTAAAAATATTGATTTTTTAAATCACGCTATTTGCTGGGGAACCCTGCCTCGCATATGGATTTCTGAATCTGATATTCAAAAAAAAGATCGACTCAATGCCTACGTAAATATTTACCTCAAAGAAGAAATTTGGGGCGAACAGATTATTCGCAAACTCGATCCGTTCCGACGATTTTTAGAGGTCGCAGCCCAATGCAACGGAAAAATAATCAACGCCGCATCTATTTCTCGGGATGTGGGAGCGGATCCTAAAACAGTCCAGTCGTATTTTCAGATTTTAGAAGACACTTTACTTGGATTTCAGCTCGATTCTTTTCACACTTCTATTCGCAAACGCTTGCGTCAAGCTCCAAAATTTTATTTTTTTGACAATGGTGTTTGCCGAGCCATAGCCAGGCAGTTGAATATACCGTTAGCCGAAGGCACAAGTGTTTACGGCGATTACTTTGAATCATTTTTAATCAACGAAATATTCAAGAAAAATGAATATGAAAAACTTGATTATAGGCTCACATATCTTTGTACCGCTTCAAATTTGGAAGTTGATTTAGTACTCGAACGCCCGGGAAGGCCTCTCGCCCTCATTGAGATAAAATCTGCGACCACCATCAGAGAAGATCATGTGAGTTCACTTGCTTTTATGGGCAAAGATTTTCCCGATGCTGAGCTGTTTTGCTTAAGCAGAGACCCGACTCCAAAAAAATTCGGTCGAGTTCTCTGTCTCCCTTGGGAAAAAGGACTCATGGAATTGTAAAATTTCAAAACAAACTTATCAATGTCTCTACAGAAAATAATTTAAAAAGTTATATTTTACAGGCTTGATAATTTTCTATTTGACGGCAGCGAAACAAGGGTGCTGGGTGTATTTTTTTTTCATTTACAGAAAACACATAGAGAACCTTTGCATCCGCCCCAAACCCAGTTTGTAAAATCTGCTCAATTCTCGCGTTTTCTTGAACTACTATTGCCCCATTAAATCGAGACACGTAACCCAAATTAACTCTTGCTCTCGTTTCTCCAGCCAGATACCAAAAAAACGAATAATCATTTAACTCAAAAACAGTCTCTCCAAGGGCAGGGTAAGCGTGAATTTCACGAATACCCGCTAGCTCAGATTTCCAAACTGGCAATTGACTGCGGTATTTCTCCAACACTCCTTCCCCCAAAAAAGATTTAGAGAGAAGAGTATTTTTAAACTCAAAGAATTGTAACGTTAAAATTAGAAACAGAATTAAAACAGTTGTTCTCGGACGTGAACTCGAGCGTCGCACGAACATAAAAAGAACCGCAAATACTATAAAAAAGGACGGTATCCAAATGAACCGGCCGGTAGATCTGAACGGGGCTAAAAAATGCCCGTAGACTGGAATCAAAAAATCGATTCGAAGCTTGTTAAAAGAGATAGCACAACCTAAAGATGTTACAAATCCAATAAGCGAAGCAAGCGCACAAATCGGATGTCGCTTCACAAATGCTTTTATGCCACTGAACGAAATGCAGTGGACAATTCCCACTGCACACAACAGAATTCCAAGACCCAAATATCCAAATCCTTCGTACTGCCCCGCCCCCAAAGGCAACGAACGTACAAATGCTGAATATTCAAGAGGATTGAAAAAAGAGTTTAAATTTGCTGTAAAATATCTGGGAAAATCAGAGTCGCTCGCAGGAATTCCACTGCCAATATATCCAATAATATACCACGAAAGCATAACGAGAGCAACTGATCCAGAGAAAACTGCAATATTAATTTTTCGCTCCCCAGAAAAATTAAACATTAAAACCAAAAAAGCAGAAAAAAAGAAAATACCAACTAAAAATGCTAAGTACGGATGCAGCCAAGCCGTAAGGATAAACATGAAACTCAAGGCAATAAATGGCCGCAGTTTAAGTTCTCTGCACTCAATGCCTCTTTCAAGCAAAACTAATTGATAGAAACAAAATGGCAAAATAAAAAAAGCATTTAAGGTAAAATGCCCATATCTGGCCAATAAAATAGGAGATAAAGTTAATATACTCGAAATAAAAGTTGTCTGCCAAAACCTTAAGTTCCAGAGTTGAACAAATTTTAAGTTGCAATAAGCAAACAAAAAATAACAAAACAGGAGCCAAATACCGATGTATTGCCATTCCGGTAAAAAATAGACCTTAAAAATTTTAGAACAAATTGCGAGCAGTAAAACAGGATCTGTAAATGCGACGTTGGTACCTTCTGGAGCCATAATTAAATTCATTTTACCTAATGGAAATGACCATGGTTCTGTTCTAAAAAGCCAACTCCCCATTTGCGCTTGAACAGCATCACCGCCAACGCTTAGCCACCCCGTATTTTTTGGATTAAGACGCTCAAATCCGAATTTTTTTTCGAACATAAAAAGTGACAAAAAAGTTAAAATGATGAATTGAAGCTTGTCGCCAATATTTTTTTTTGGAGAAAAAAGAAATATTGAATTTGATATTTTTAAGACGCTCTGCCCCCACTGGCGAAAGCTGCCTGCTTTTGAATACCAAGCCGCCATCGCGGCCAACCCTAAAAAAAGCAACAGTGGCCAAAGGTAAAGGCGCTCAAATAAAGACGAACATGATTTGGGCGTCACAGGGGTCCATGGAGTTTGACAGAACTCCCTTACCCAATTCAGCTGAATAAAATGAAGGGATAAGCTCAAAACAACAGCAAAAATCATAAGGCAAGCAAAGCGAAATCTCACCCTTCTCTCCCTTCAACGACTGCCTCATGATTTTAATTATATTTGCGAGCGCATAAATCTACCATTTGCCAGCAAACACTTAGACTCAAAAAAACCATTCAGCAAATAGGCGCGCCGCCATTCATCTGATTCACACAACCCTGAAATGGCCCCATGGGTTGAGTGCCACTGTTAGGAAGAAAAAAATGATAGAAACCAGTACTGCCGCTCGGATTGCCTAAGTTCATCATTAATTTACCCGTAGTGGTAAACGCTAAACTTGTAATGGTGTCTACAGGAAAAGTTGCATTGGCGGGAGTTGTGGGTACAGGTGAAAGCGTGCGAGCTTTTGGAACTTGCATCAATTTAAAAATATGATTGCCAAATTGGTCTGGTTTTAGCATATAACTTGCAGAATAACTGCTCAGTGCACAATAATTGAAAAACACGCCCACTGCCACATGCCCCGAAGTCGGCAAACCAGGCAACATATTTACTTTTACTGCACTGATTCCTTTGCCATTTAAAAGCTGCGTCACTGGTGGCTGGCTTAAATTATTGCACGGATAATTCATGATTTTGGCACTGAAATTTGATGCAGGGTAAAAACGTGTGACACCCATATAACTAATTTTAACATTTTGCATTCCTGCAACAGTTACAATTGAAACCACGGGAAAGGGGCCAGGCACTGATGCCACTTGCGAATCGACATTACCTGCGGGCCCACAAGATAAGGCACCTAAAGTAAGAAGGCCCGCGCACACTTTTTTGAAATTCTTAACACTTGCAGAAATCATATTTTCTCTCTCCTCTGAATTTTGAAACACTTTTCGCCAGCGCGGCTGACAAAGAATACAAATATATAACGTGAAACAAAAAAGAAAGCTTTCAATCGTAATTTGCAAAATTAATTTGCTGAGTCTGCTGTACTAGCAAAATCTCTTGGCAAGCCTCTCTTTACAAAATCGGCCTCTACAGGGGAGAATATAAAACACGCACTCGCAAAAAAACGAAAACTTGAAAAAAGATTACCTCGAATACGGAAAAGGAAAATTAATGAGAAAAATGGTAAAAATATTTCTAATTTATTTCTCTTTTTTAGAGCTTTTTGGTTGTAAAAAAGGTAACGTAACAAAAATAAATTCGGTAAATCCTGTCAAAACTTGCACCACACCGACAGACCAATCGTCCGGGCTTCCTTTGCCAAGCACCCTACCGAACAAAGAATATCAGCCATTATTATACCAATTTTTAGGCACTCGAAAATATCAAACCCTCAATTGGCAAAAAGATAAAACCATTCGCGACACAGGGCCTCTGGTAGGCTCAACATATATAGGCACTCACCCTGCGGTGCGCATTTACTATTCACCTTCGGTCATTCAATGGATGGAGAAAAACAGAGCTAATTGCCTGCCAGATGGCGCAATGATCATCAAAGAAATGTACGAATCACCGGCTTCAAAACACTCGGGAGTCTCTGCGGATCAACCAGCAAAACTCTGGACAGTCATGATTAAAGATCAAAAAGGCTAACGGGACGGCTGGTATTGGAGTTATTACGACCTAAAGCCCTACCCTGGCCCTCAACCACAACCCGTAGACAGTCATAATTATCCATTTCATTATGGAGAATCTGGGTTCGGATCTTACTGCGTGCGGTGCCATGCTTCGTCGCAAAAAGAATTAACGTTTTCTGCATTGCATCATCTCGACGGAAAAAACTACAATCCGTTACCTTATCAGGAATATCAGTCACTCATTAAAACAGTTCAAAAATTGGGGCTCACGGACGAGTATTTTGCTCCAACTTTGCCGCCTTATCATGCAAATATTCTTGGAGACAATTCGACATTTTCACTTGCTGATTCTAATATAAACTCTCAACAAAAAGCAATAAATCAAACTTTTGCTGCGGCGTATTCTAATTTTTCGCACTTACATACTTCCGATTCAAGCGCGGCTAAATTTACTCTACCTGGAGTGACTCACGATCATGTACCCGCTGCACAAGTGGCGCAAGAATTTGCCACTTCTGACCAGTGTATGGGGTGCCACGATTCGGACAGATCTCCTTTTGGAGTGACACCTAAAACTCCCCTGGGAAATATGGTTTCGGCCGAAACCGCAAGCCAAACTCAAATAGAAATGAATGGAAAAAAAGTCGGTCTTAAAAACACTTCACCTTACGGTGAATGGCGATGGTCGATGATGGGTTTGGCAGGCAGAGATCCCATATTTTTTTGCGCAACTCGAAACAGAAACTCAAAGATTAAACTCTACCGACATTCAAGACACCTGCTTAAGTTGCCACGGCGCCATGGGACAACGCCAAATGAAATTTGATCACGCAAAGGGAGTAGCCAATGCCGGCTCAAAAATGACTCAAGAAATGCTGAAAATACCTAGCGATAGAGGTCATCCACAGAGCAAATACGCGTCGCTGGCACGTGATGGAATTTCGTGCATGGTGTGTCACCAAATAGAAAATAATAGTTCGCAAAAACTAGTGTACATAGCTACGGGAAAATTTGATATTAAAAAACCTGTGGCCTGCGAAAATACAATTTACGGACCACGCGAAGATATTTCTGCACATATGATGCAACAATCATTAGGAATGAAACCAGTAAAAAATGAATTTATATCGACCTCTCGACTTTGTACCTCCTGCCACACTGTTTACTTGCCAGTTGTGAACAAGCAAGGCGAAGTTAAAAAATAGGAGTACGAACAAACAACCCATTTGGAGTCGCAAAATAGCCAATATGCCGATGGAAAAATAGCCAATATGCCGATGGAAAAATAGGAGCCCGATCGTGCCAAAGCTGCCATATGCCAAAAAGTTTTGAAGGAAAAATAAATGCGGGCAAAATGGCAAATGTGGAAGACCAAGATTTTCCAGATTACGTTGTGGGCCAAAAACACCCCAAACATCTTGATGGAATTTTTGCGCCGCTGAAGCTAGCGACAGTGAAACATCGGGACGATGGAGTGAGTCCACAGCCTCAATGGAATTAATCTTTTTGCACTAGAAATGTTCAATCAATTTGATGAAATGTTGGGTGTGCGAAAAGCGAGTTATATGTCGGGAATAAACGATGGACTCGAATCGGCAATTCGCAATAATAATGCTATGGCCAAAACAGAAACAGCTCAAGTAGAAATATTACAGCCAAAAAAGATTGAAAACGCATTCCAATTTAAAGTAAAAATATCGAATAAAACCGGACACAGATTTCCTTCTGGTGTGGGTTTCCGTCGGGCATTTTTAGAAGTCTCGGTAACAGACGCCGCAGGAAAAATTAAATGGGCATCGGGATCTACAAATGCCATTGGAGAAATTTTAAACGGAGAAACTGGCCAACCATTGGAGTCGGAAAGAAGCACAGAAAGAGCTGGAAAGCCATTTTTTCAGCCACATTTTCAGAGCATATCAAGGCAAGATCAAGCCCAAATTTACGAAGAACTGGTTGCAGACGAAGATGGAAAACTCACTACAAGTTTTTTAGCCATTTTTTCGCACATCAAAGACAATCGCTTGCTGCCAAAAGGATTTTCTGGCATGGGCGCGCCGGGATTTGATGCTGAACAAGTTAAGGCAGTGCAGCCACATTTAACCACAGCAACAGGACAAACAGATACTGATTTTGGCAATGATGGTGCCGATGTGGTGGATTACAATATTTCTCTTCCGCAACAAACAGGGCCCGTTAAAGTAACAGCCAGACTACATTATCAGTCTATACCGCCACGTTATTTACGCGACCGTTTTAGCTCTGCACAGGGTGAAGCAACACAACGCTTATTCTACATCACAAGCCGGCTTAAAACAGAGGGAACAGCCATTCAAAACTGGCGTCTGCCCATAGCTTCTGCCGAATTTTCGTTTTAAAAAACAGTTTCTATTTTAAAAATAATGTATAAGATTTATTCCGTTAGAATTCCACAGAAAATAAGGGTTTATACAGGTCTTTACGGGTATTTAAATGTTGGAATAAAAGCTATTGAACTAACCGACCGACACCTATCATAATTTCTCTCTGGGCGATTTCATTTTATTCGAGGCTGAAAGACTGTAGGCAACTTTTACTCGTGATGCAACGGGTTTTGAACTAATGCAAATAAATTTCAGTGCATCATTGAAGAAATAGACCTCTACTACAGAGATTAAGTAACAATAAATACTCAAAACCAATAAATCAGCAATCAATTTCTCTCTCAGCCTTGCTCTGATTCGGTAAAATCGTTTCAATTTTCTATCGCGGTAGTGCTTCATTTAGGCGGTCCTGTTGAAAATAATTTATCTCGTTTTAGAAAATGCAAAATTCTAAATTCACATTTACTACATTTTCTAAAAGCCGAGACTACGATTACCAGCCCGTTTCCAACTTTTATTTTTTCTAAACTAGCCCTGACACTTTCCCTTATTTTTGATCGTGGAGAATATAAGCCAAAATATCTTATTTTGGTGAATCCTTTCGGCAAAATATGCGTGCAAAACCTCTTAACAAACTCTATTTCCGAAATTATAAAAGATTTTTTATCTTTGCATACTACTTCTTGAGCGTCA